>CAYOAM010000006.1:0-10157 GCA_964402035.1 uncultured Candidatus Saccharibacteria bacterium | reverse complement strand
TGCCATGGATATAGCTTAGACCGTGGGGTGGTCACAAGCTATTGAACCATTACGAATACTTGACATTCTACATTTATAATGTTAATATACTAGACAGAAAAAGAGCGTTGCTTAAGCAAAAGCAAAGTTTGTCAGCCTTTTGGGTACAGCGGCAAATAACGCCACATATCCTCCCCTCCCACCGTAAGCGGGGATGATGATTCTCCTTAACTCTAACCAGCGAAGGAGAAGACTATGAAAAATGTATATCGACGGATGATTAAAAAATTGAATACCTGGTACTGCCACACCATTCTTCGCTCAGCCACCGAGGCAGAGATACTCGAATGGTACAAAGAGGAAGAACTCCGACGATCAGAAGATGAAGCTGCGTGGCTTGCTGATCAGCACCAACAGAATGAAATGTGGCGAGCGGATGAAGACACCCCTGACCTGCCCGAGACACAAGAGGACGAAGATCTTTTGCATGAGCGGTCTATGACCGATCATGAAGAAGACAGATCTCAGTGTCCGCTCTGTGGTACTCCATGGGTGCACTACGGTAGATGCAAGCCCTGCGACCGAGCATTCGGTCGCGATTGAATACAAGGTCCACCTAGTAGCATAATGCGAACGGTGGACTTTCCTTTTTTAAAAAACAATCTGGAAATCTTAACTGTCCCAATTGATCCATACAATTATTCTGCATCTTTCTTTTTAAAAACTTCACGTGGCTTCGAACCAATAGCTGGTCCAATGACCTCATTGTCTTCCAGCAAATCTATAAGGCGAGCAGCACGAGAGTATCCAATCCGCAGTCTTCTCTGTAAATATGAGGTGGAAGCGTTACCAGATTCCCTCACAATCTCTTCTGCGACATTGTATAAATCGTCATTGTCACTTTCTTCAATACCATACTCACTTGAGTAGCATCGGTTACCAAAACGTCTTTTATAGATGCCTATTAAGCCGAAGACCGTTAGTGGTATGGAAAGTACATACAAATCATCCGACTGGTCGGTGAAATAATTAATAAGGAACAGAGACAAACCAATGCCTAGTACCAGCTCTATGCCACTCCGCTTAAACCACTTTTTCATGGTCTTTATTGTAGCATCTTAAAGCAGGTTGCATTTCATATTTTATTCAGTCAATAGAGTTTTTGAGAAAATGAGGTCAGCCACCATTTTTAGAAAGTTCCACACTTGTTATTTTTCTGCTGACATTCTAGGATGAAGTATGGAAATTCAAGTTGCCGACCAGCGTATCTTTGTGTTCAAAGATACTGTTACTCCTCCAGACGCAAAACAAAAAGCGTGGAATAAAAAGATGAGCGCATTTGATTCTGCGAGCAAAGTCATCGGTTTTTTGACTCGCGCAAAAGATGAAGATTTTGAACTCGCATATCATGAACATCGGTATCAGCCGTTTTGGCATGTTATTGCACAATCAAAGTATGTCTACGACCGTAGCGCTGACTACCACGTCCCCGCAACAGGCAAGGAAGTGCAATCGCTGACACACGAAGGAAAGGAATACCCAATAACAAATGGCACCTTTCGCCTTTCGACCATAGAACACTGCACCGAAGAACAGAGACTAGAAGTGTTGGTGGACGGCATGACCGGAGCCCATACGCCTGAACTGCTAAAATACCTGTCCCTTTCTCCCCAACTTTTCACCGGCGAACTTGAAACACTTGCAGACGATACCTCTATTGTGGTACCTCCACACATTCGTGTGTCTGCCATCATGCGCGACACGCTTGCAAAAATGATCAAAGGTATACAGGCAGACAAAATACTCGAGGAAAGTGTCGCCGTGACCGCTGTCGATCTCTATTATCGACCGATATACGCGTTTCAGTATCATTGGATTTCAAAAGACAAGAAAGGCATTGTTGAAGTTGATGGGCTCACGGGTGAAGTGACGTCGGGCACGCGAGTCTTCAGTGAGTATCTCAACCGTGCACTTGACCGAGATTTTCTTTTCGACCTTGGTGCTGACGCAACTGGCATGCTCATTCCGGGAGGTAATATAGCCGTCAAGGTAGTCAAACGGTATCTCGACAAAACGAAGTGACCTTGCTATAGATCCACGCTCTCATTGTCTTTTTATCGATACTCCCCCATTTCTTTGTTCGAGGAAATGGGAATATGATCGGGTGAGATTAAAAAAGACTAATGGTGGCTGACACAAATATCCCAATATTGTTTTTCCCCCATAATAAAGAGCATCAAAATTGTACTTACTGAAATTTCAACGTAGTACTGCTTATTTCACTTAATAGTTTTTCATACCGTGCGGCACTTGTATCAAATTTATAGTTAATGCGCGTGATGACGATTTTGTATGCTTTATTTGCTTTACCTCTCATTTCAACGAGTATGCGAAATGTTGCCGTCATACCTTTTGGAATTTTTGCATACAGAATGGTCCCCAACGTGATTTGTGTCACTCCCTCTCCTTTGCACGATATATCCGTCGTCGATATAGCACCTTCGGCTGTGCCTTCAATCTGATAGATGAAGCCAGTCGGTTTTTTGCCCGATGCAATAGTCAGTGGAATATACACCGCTTCCTTCACAGCGGTTATATCTACAAGAAGAAAAAATTCACCGACTCCCCCATCTGGTCCTTTTGGATTGCGTATTCTTTTAAAACGTCCTTGCTTTTTTTGAACACGTATCTTCAGCACATCTTCATGGCCGGGTAGCCTCGTAACTCCTCGCACGATCTTTTTAGAAATTGTGTGTTTCATTTTTATATAAATATTAACGATGCATACAACCTGCCCAGCAGCATGGTCTGCGTTTCCCCTTGAGCAGATTCTCACTCATAATCCGCAGACGGCGTTCTCTCGTCTCTGATTTTTTGGCAGAAATGATCCAACATAACCACTCATTGCGAGCGAGTGGCGTGATATCTTCCCAAACCTCACGTACCGATGATAAAGCCACGAGCTTCTTTCGCACATCATCAGGGACACTATGCACGACACCTTTGGAGATTTTTGTGTCCATACGTTCATGGTATCAAACCCTCGAGATGAGAGCCATGCTCCTATCATACCAAGCAAAATAAGCATATACTGAGCTTGTGCGCAAACTTCTCAAAAGATACCACGGCTACTTTTTATTTTTTCTATCAGCAATCCTGCTCACGAGTGTTGGCGTTATTTTTTTTATGTACGGGGGTTCCAGCACTATTGTCACGCGCAGTATTGACATCTTCACCAAACCCGACAGCACTTCTTCTACAACGCCATCCGAAGATATCGCATCATCAAGTAGCGACGTAGAAATAGTGCCTGAAAAATTATTTTCCTATATCGAAGCTACTGACAGTTGTGATCATAATTTTGGTGGAGTATGTGTACTCGTGCGCTCGGGCCCTGGACTGCAATACCCTGTCGTCTCTCGTCTTAGGACAGGCATGCTGCTCTTGGTCAGTGAAAAAGTGGAAGCTGATGGTCATATCTGGTACAAAATTGCGTTCGACGAATGGCTTCGATACCCCGAACGCATCGTCGGTGACTGGTATGTTGCAGGGGATTTTGTCCGTGTTTTTTCTGACGTCGGTATCCAGAGCACCTCTACGCGGAGCATTGACTCCCCCACCAAGCACATTATTGTCGATCGTAGTGAGCAAACGCTCACCGCACTTGAAGACGGCGATACGTATATGGATATAAAAATTTCAACAGGACTTGAACTAACACCCACACCGCGCGGCACGTTTATGGTGTTTAGAAAAACGCCAACACGATACATGCAAGGCCCACTACCCAACGTCTCTGACCAATACTATGACCTCCCGGGCGTCCCTTGGAATCTGTATTTTACCGACGGAGGCGCGGTTATTCACGGAGCATACTGGCATGATAGTTTTGGTAGTGCCTACTCACATGGGTGTGTAAATCTCTCTCCTGCGGACGCACAAAAGCTCTATCTATGGGCTGATTTGGGAACTGCGGTTACCGTAACAGATTGAACGAAGACACAAAAATTGTACACGTAACAAAATTCAGTTATACTAGTTGCCTTGTCGTCCAAACATACTATTTTTGTTCTTGTATCGATCGTCATGCTCAACATGGCGTATAGTGTTTATAATCAGACATCACAGGCTACTGCAGCAAAACTAACACCACAGGACACACCGATCGCGGTCCCTGTGGATGCAGCAATCGCTCCGCTCACTACAGCGGAAAATACCATAGAAGATCCAACGCCTGAGCCCGAAGAAGCGGTAGCAGAAGTACCGACAGACGCACAACAAATCTCACTAACTAAAAAACTAAAGACGATAGATGCTGATTTTTTTGACGTTCCTTTTTATTCACAATTTGATGATATTAGTGCCGCTTCGTGGAAAAAAATTGGTTGCGGTATTGCAAGTCTCGCGATGATTATCAATTTTTATGACCCTAATGAGGTCTCCGTTGATGCATTACTAACAGAAGGCATAGCTGCCGGTGCATACATACAAAATGCGGGTTGGTCGCATGGAGGTCTCGCACGTCTTGCAGAGCAACATGAACTTTCCGGCGGAACACACGATCTTTCTTCAGCTACCATGCAAAATGCTTTTGAGCGCTTGCGAGAGTCGGTACAAGAAGGTCCGGTTATTGCATCTGTGCACTACACCTTTGATCCAAAAAACCCTATTCCACATCTGGTGGTCATTAGCGGTATTACTGACGACACTGTCTACTTCAATGATCCTGCAGACACTTCGGGCAACGGTCATATTTCTGCCACCACCTTTAAAAATTCATGGAAAAAGAGGTATATATCTGTGTTGCCGTCCTAACAAGCTCTACAGTATAGATGTCGCAATGTTTTTTTGACTAAACACCTGAAGCACCTAGTATTTCCAAACATCGTAGATGGCGCTGCGTCGATAGCATACCGACGGATTGCGGTCTGTTTCTTTTATTTGAAATAGGCAGTTTTAGCCTATGTACCATCACCAAAAGCGCTATATGAAAAAAGACTCTATGAGCATGAAGATACTGAGCATCGGTTTTGTTGGTGGCGTGTGCCTCATCGCGAGCATGTTTGTGCTTGGACTGGTCCAAGAAAGAGAAAACCGTCACAACGAGGTAAAGCAAGAGATCGGCAGCACCTGGGGCACACCCCAAACCATCATTGGCCCCGCGCTCGTCTTTAAAGATGCCGTGAACGGCGATGTGTATGTACTTCCACATACACTCTCGATCGAAAGTTCTCTCGTACCTGAAACACGTGCGCGCGGTATGTTTGAAACCGTAGTCTATACGGAACATATTGTGGTAGAAGGGACATTTTCAAATGACGATATGCCATTGTCAATGAAGAATACTCTACCGGTATTTGCCGTTTCTCTCTCCGACACACGAAGTATCGAGACACAAGTGCCACTCACATGGCAAAAAAAGGAGGTACCATTTCAGCCAGGGACAAACGCACCACTATTCGCATCCTCAGGCATGCACGCCATGGTACCAATAGCGAGTGATAATGAAGACCACTCATTCTCGTTTGCACTAACATTAAAAGGGAGCGGCGAGCGACTTTTTGCACCCGTGGGTCGTGAGACAAAGGTCAATATCACAGGAAATTGGGACGCACCCGTGTTTGTTGGCGGCTTTTTACCCACATCGCGAACACTCGAGTCGGAATTATTTTCTGCACAATGGAAAATCTCATCATTTGGTCGAAATTATCCTCAAACATTTGTTGATGATACGTCGGTTACCTTTCCCCAACTAACAGCATCAACATTTGGCGTACGGCTCGGGGACGGTGTCGACCTCTACACACAAGTAGAACGCAGTACAAAGTACGCGATACTCTTTATTTTGGTTACGTTTATAGTATTCTTCCTATTCGAGATACTCACCCACCGAGTACTCCACGCCCTGCATTACCTACTCATTGGATCTGCACTCTCGCTCTTTTATTTACTACTCCTTTCACTCGCAGAACATATTGGGTTTTTAAGGGCATACATCACCGCAACCATACTCACGATATCGCTGATTACGCTCTATAGTACAAAGATTCTCAAAAGTGGTATTCGCGCACTCTGGGTTTCTGTTGCTCTCTTGGGCTTGTATGGGTATCTATACTTTGTATTGAGCCTCGAAGATTATGCATTGATCTGTGGATCCGTACTGCTCTTTATACTCTTGTCATCGGTCATGTACCTGACGCGCAACATCGAATGGAACGATGCTCGACAGACAGACGTTTAGACACAAAAAAGCCAGTGTATACTATAAGGTATAGCAGGATTAATTAGTCAATCAAATCCATGGAAATAAATTACACATTGGTTGTTATTGCGACGATTGCTCAGTTTATTCTTGGCGCACTGTGGTATTCCCCACTTATGTTTGGAAAGTGGTGGATGCAAATCATGGAAGTCGCACATCTCTCTCCCGAAGAACTCAAAAAGATGCAAAAGGATATGGCACCCTTCTACGCATTACAACTTTTCTTGACGCTGTTTACGACGGTTTCATTTGCAAACCTACTCCCGTACATCCCCCTCTTTAGCTCCTACCATGTCGCATTTTGGATCTGGATTGGTTTTATTTTTCCGGTACAGATTGGATCGGTGGTCTGGGGAAATACCAAAAAAATGTACTGGATGAAGCAACTATTTGTCATGGGGAGCTTTCAACTGGTCGCGCTGATGCTGATGTGCTTTATTCTTTCGTTCCAATAAGGAAGGACGCTAAACTCGCACGCTACCCCCTACAAAGGAGACAACTGGTACCTACTATGGTATAGGTTATGCAGAAATCACCGAGAGGTACTCATGTCTTATTTGCTAGATATGCTACGCGTTCTTTGGCACGGCACCGAGCATGGACCGACCAGATACTGGGTCACCAGATCTGGCAGCACCGTGGCAGTCGACGTTTCCGATCAGTATCGAGACCAAGTGCTGGTCGAATTAAGTAGAAAGATCCGACCATCAGATGCCGCCAAAGGAAAGCTGCTACCACTTGTAAACAGCATCATAAAACGGGGCGCAAAACGACAGACAACCATTTGTCTTTCACGAGCGACTGCTGAAGCGCTGCACATTGCCCTTGGACGCGCGCTCACAGACATGCAAGTACGGCGGCGTGACCAAGCACTTCGTGAGCACCTCTCTGCCATTGTTTCCATGCAAGTACAGCTCGCAGAGACGAGGTCAAAAACCACGCAAGATTGATGCCACCTCACGGGTGGTATTTTTTTGTGATAGAAGTGTATTAATTATGGTATTATTTTCGAATGACTGAAAAAACGATTCTCATCATAGATGATGAGAAGGATCTGCGCGACGCATTGCACACCGCACTTGCCGCAGCAAGCTTCAAGATTATTGAAGCAGATAACGGCGCTGAAGGTCTTGCGCTTGCTCTCAAATACAAGCCCGATCTTATCCTGCTCGATATCATGATGCCAAAAATGAACGGTCATGAGACGCTCCAAAAACTCCGCCTTGATCCATGGGGAAAAAATGTCCCCGTACTACTGCTCACGAACTTTGATGATGCCACAAACATTTCCAAGGGTGTTGAGCTCAAGAGCGACGACTACATTATCAAATCGCAAGAAAGTCTCTCGGCAATCGTAAAAAAAGTGAAGCAACACATCACGGGGTATCACGACTAGTGAGTCATATGCCACGTCTCAAAATTATTGATCATCAGAATAAAAAAATATGAACAATTCAATACTCATTGCCATTGGACTAGTACTAGTTGTTGGTGGAGGATATTATGTCATCTCAAACAAAAATACTGAGGTGGCCCCAGTGACCGTACAAAAAGTAAGCGAGACACCAAAAGTGGACGTCGCCGCTAACGCAGACACCGTTTCCTTTACGGTGGAGGGAAGCAATACAAAGTTTGCACCAACAAACCTTACCGTAAAAAAAGGCCAGAAGGTGAAGCTGACCTTTAAAAATGTCGAAGGTTTTCACGACTGGAAAATTGATGCATTTAACGCCTTCACGAGCAAAATAAAAGGTGGCGCTGAGGAGACTATTGAATTTGTCGTAGACAAAGCAGGCTCGTTTGAATATTATTGTTCTGTTGGCTCTCACCGCGCGATGGGTATGGTTGGAACCCTGGTTGTCACCGAATAACAAAGTAAAAACAAATTTTCCGTCGATCCCCGCAGCAGAGGCATATCATGCTCCCAGCATGATATGCGGGCATTCGCGGAAAATTACCATGGTGTTTTGCTAGCAGAGGTACGACCCTCCGGTCGTTCTTTGGGCGACGATTCATCCTCGCAGCAAGCTGCGAGGCACTCTCGTCGTCCAGCTAGTAAAAAAAACACGTGCGACCCAAAGGGTCGCACGTGTTTTTTATATCAAATGCGCCGCATACTGACCTTGTGGTGAAAGTGCTTCACGCAACTCGTTTGTAGATTGAGGATATGACAAGCGCAACGTTGAACGGAAGCGATGATTTGAGGCAAAGTCAGTGAGCACCATAATCCGCCTATTTTCAGTGCAGTACCCACCACGGTGCAAACCGGTAGCATCGCAAATGACCAGCGTCCCTTTCCTTCCCGTACAGACGACAAATTTGTCAGCCGGAATATTTGCTTCCATCTCTGCATCAGTCGGGGATAATCGTACGGAGTGAGGTTTTCGCTGAGGAAAAAGTGTACCGAGCGGTCCGCCAGGCTGACTTCCTTTTATATACCATAGAGCACCATCGCGCTCAGAATTCACATCAGTAAGATACATAAAGACTGACAATAATTGATTGTCATGTGCATCACGATGCCAGTTTTGCGTGTTGATTTTTTTCCCATCGTTTGTGGGGTCTGCAATGTATCCATTTGAAAGTAACAAACGTGTCCACATCCCAAAGTATGCATTTGCAATACCAACAAGACGATCTGAGAGCGCAAAGCGTACAAAAGGGTTGTTTGGGTCAAGATGAAAGAAACGAGAATGCCACAATATTTTGAAATGTGCCTTTTTTGGATCTTGCACCGCATTTGCTACGAGCCCAGGTAGTTGATCGCACATAGCTTTATAGATCTCTGGCTGATCTGCAAAGAGGTCATCAATATGTGTGAGCGACATACCATCACGTTTCAAATCATCCACGATTTTTTGCTGGAGCGCATTAAGTACGGGTGGATGCTTTTTATAGAGCTCTCGCGGACCACGATTTAAAAAAAGCCACACCGGGCGCAAGAATTCAATATTGGCTTTTGGTCGGAGGACATACAGTGTGAGTACATGCTTGATATAGTTCTTCATATAAAAAGTGTCGCAATCAATATCTATCATATAACTGTACCACACAGATAAATTGATACATAAAAAAACGCGGTTTCCGAGGAAACCGCGCTGAATGGACAAAGTCGAGAGGACGTCAGGCTGCGAGTGCCTGTTGTTCGGCGGGACGACGGCGGCGCACGATAGCGATGCCGGCCATTCCTGCGACGACCAACCCGAGTGTCCCCGGTGCCGAGACTGGCTGACCAGAAAAGGTTGGGCCGACACCGTGCTCAAACGCAGTCTGGTTGACATTGTTCCCCGGAATGAGCAATGCAGTTAGCGTACCAGGACGCGGCACCCACAGACCTGTGAGAACATTCTCGAGGTACTCTCCGAGCAGCGCTTGCCGCGCTGCATCGTCAACAAACTCCACAAGGGACCCCAACAGAGCCCAGATAGTTGCCTGTATGACAGCCTCGTCAATGCCGTTCTGTATCACGGCAGCAACGTCGTTTGGCATGTCGCCAGCAATGAGCTCGCGCGTGTAGGTGTCAGAATGCTGCAGCACATCCTCCGGCTCCACGCAGTAGATGAGTGCCAAAGCATCCCCACCAGCATCGAGCAACTCAATACCCCCCGCCCTGACGATCTTTTCGTCGAAGTCGGGTCCGGAGACACGTACCAACACGCCGCCTATGATTCTATAGTTGGCGTATTCATACGTCGGCGTAGCGTATGCTTCCATGGAAAATGGAAGCAACGCACACGCAAGTAGCAGGATCTTACCGATCCCACATAGCAACTTCTTCATAGCTGCCTCCTACAAAAGGACGACACATCCACGACATGTCTATATGCAATGTACGCCGCATTATAAATTATGTCAATAGACCGTAATGGTTCAATAGCTTGTGACCACCCCACGGTCTAAGCTATATCCATGGCAT
>CAYOAM010000005.1:0-10541 GCA_964402035.1 uncultured Candidatus Saccharibacteria bacterium | reverse complement strand
CCAACCCCAGACATCAGTGCCTTTTTGAACATAAAGCTATGGTAGCATGCACGATATCGTAACAAAACACTCATCCCAAGAGTTTAAACTACATATGCACGAAAAAATCATTGGCCGTAAGCATCTCTTTTTTGATCTTGACGATACGATGACCCCGAGTCGATCTCCTATTGCGTCACACATGCGCGAGCTTCTTATATCGCTTGATGCTGATCTCATAATTGTCTCTGGGGCACGGTATGAACAGATCAAATTTCAGGTGGGCGATGTACCGGTGTATGCGCTTGGTCAAAACGGCAATCATGCGGTCATGCCAGATGGATGTGAGCTGTGGAATGAGGTACTCACACCCACAGAAATAATTGAAATAAAAAAACATATTAATGATCTTTCTGCGCTTGGTATCGACCCACACGATCCCGACGATCTTGTAGAGGAGCGCGGTGCGCAGGTGGCATTTAGTATCGTGGGGCATAGAGCACCGCTTGAGCGAAAACGCGCGTGCGATCCTGACGGATCCGTGCGAGCAGGGATGCTCGCAGTATGCCCCTTTAATTCAGATTCTATCGAGGTAAAAATTGGTGGCACAACGACTTTTGATTATTTTAAAAAAGGATTTCATAAGGGCACTAATGTCGCTCGCATCATTGAGCACGCAGCATGGGATAAAAACAACTGTATCTATTTTGGCGATCAATTGCGTCCGGGAGGCAATGACGAAGTGGTGATTGGCGTAATCGACACCATCCCCGTAAAAGACAGCGAGCACACGTACGAACTTCTCAAAAAAGCGTTTACATAGAAAAAATACGTGCACTCGAAGGGGTCTCAGGAGTTTTTTTATTGACAAAGGTACCAAAAAGCGACTAAATAGGACGAGAAAGGAGTTCCACATGAGAAGGGGATTTTGTGTTGCGATAAGCATTGCACTACTCGTTACCGCGTGCGCCGATGTTCACGAACAAATACGATGCGGGTATGTTCCGGTTGATGTGTACTGTCACCATCCAACTGGTTCGTATGAGCAGTGTCCTATATCACTACTTCCATACGAAGATAGGACGTCATTGATGTGCCCATGAGTGATCAGCTGAAGGGAGGAATCCATGAAGATCAATCGTTTTGCCATATGGTTTCTTGAAACATTGGTGCGGAGACTCCACCAATTTCTTGAACAGTCATTGCTTGCCATTCTCGTTGAGGTTGCTGTGATGCTGGTGGCGCTTGTGTGGTTGGGACGGATGACGCTCCAACCAGTGAGTAGTATGTTCCATGCGGTTGCGTTGATGCTGTTGATGCTCTGTGTGTACGTGCTTTTTTACAAAGTACTGCAGTTCACCGCGTCACAAAAAAAGACCACAGATTTGCAGGGGGGAAACGATAATGTTCAGTCGTAGGTATCGAAGGTTGCTGCTGGGTAGTGCACTTCTTCTCTTCTGCTTGGGTGTTCTGTGGTGGGGTAGATCAGAATCAGTGGTCGCAATTGCTGTTGGATTTAGTATCGCGCTTTGTGTGGCAATTGATCTTACGTTTACCATACTGAATAGACGTGCACATACTCAAAGGTCATCGAGAAAAAAAGTTTGACAAAAAACAGGGAAGGAGTGTAATGGAGGAGGAGTCCTTCTGATGGAGGACAATGTGATCCGCAGGATTCTCTTTTGGCTCGTGGTTGTGTGCGGGATCTGCACGTTCAGTTTCTTCGTTGTGGCGTTCTTTGTAGCGTCGCATGCCGTACAGGCGTGGCTCATACTCACAACCATCGTCTGTGTAATAACAGCAGATATTCTTTGGAAAGAGAGAGTGTCATGAGATCATTTAGGTCTTTTGTTCTATTGGCGACTCTCGTGTCGTCAGTGGGGTGTACAGTGGTTGATTATTCTGGACGTCCTGTGCATCCTCCGCCGGCCGTGGTCATCGATCCACGACCACGGTACTACTACGTACCTCCTCCGCCGGTCTATTACCCATCGCGACCCTACGTCTATCAGCGTCCACCGTGGTACGGGCACTGTTGGATGGAGAATGTGTACGATCATCATGGTCGGTATAGAGGTCAGCGTCGCATATGTCGATAATTTACGTGCGCATCCCCAGAAGGATGCGCATTTTTCATATTAAAAATCGCTAGAATATGGCAAGGTTGAGCCGTGTTTCGGCACACACAAAACATTGACTTTAATACTCAAATATTGTATAATAAAAACAGATATGGGAGGTGTTCCTTCCATCACATTTTTGACCTGAGGAGGGTCTGATGCGCAATATTTTTGCCTTGATTCTTATCGCGCTTGGGCTATCCGGGTGCGTGGTGGAAGTTAACCATTCTCACCGGGGTGGTCACGGCTACTACGAGCAGATTCCCCAAGCTCGGGCGGGGGAGTTTTATCTCAACGGCAACTGGTGTCTAGGGACCCCACGTCGGCCGCACAGTTGTCGGCCTGGCCCTGTGATTAACGACTATCCGTACCGACGCGAATACGGATACCGTCCCTCGTTTGGGGGTGAACCCGTTGGATCGCTCACCGGTCCATCCTTTCACATTGGTGGCTCGGGAGTATGGTCGTCGGGGGCGCCGTTGGTTGACCCGAATTTCTATTCGTATCGCGATGATCACGGAAGGGTTCGGCAAGGCCAGCCAGGATTCGAGGCAGTGCAAAAAGATATAGGGAGAAGGAGATGAAGACTTCCCTGTTTCTTATCTTTGTTATCGCCCTGACTGGTGAGGCGGTAGCTCAGGCGCCAAATCGGCACTGCGAGTACGGAGGGTCGCCGGCATTCGTTGAGTGCCAAAGGTCGGTGCCCATGTCCCCGAAGCAATCAGAACGGATGCGTCGGGGTTCCGCAGAATACAAGCCGGTAAAGAAGCCGGTGCAACCATTCTTGAATGGAGGAAAGTGATGATCAAACATGGCCGCGGTTCCCTACGGGAACCGCGGCCTTTCTACATTTACTCAAGAGAAATTTTTATAATTCCCAAAACCATGTACAGTAGTATCAATGTTTGAAGAAATTCGCTGCATTATTTCTGGGCGCGTACAGATGGTGATGTATCGTGATTTTGCGCAACGCAAAGCGTCGTCACTCGGTGTCGTGGGGTGGGTTAGAAATCTACCCGACGGCACTGTTGAGGTGATCGCACAAGGCACACCGGATAGTCTCAAGCTGTACATCGAATATTTGCACGAAGGGTCGATACTCGCGCGTGTCGATGCTGTTGGTGTTGAGTGGCGCCCACCGTCAGGAGAATTTGACGATTTTGTAATTCGGTATGATTAGCAAAGATTCCACACCTCGTTCAATCGGTATCATCATGGATGGCAATCGGCGCTGGGCGCGAGAGCAGGGGCTATCTTCGCTTGAGGGTCACAAAGCTGGCTATGAAAAATTAAAGGAAGTACTGGGATGGGCAAAAGATGCCGGTGTGCATACCGTCATAGCATACGCATTTTCAACGGAAAATTGGAAACGTTCTAAAGAGGAGGTCGATCACATTCTGTCGCTGTTTTCATATTTTCTCACGAACGATAGTCACACTATCGAACATGCTCGTATACGATTTATTGGTGATCGTTCGCGGTTTCCTGCAGATATGCAAAAGGAAATGAGCAATGTTGAGTTGCGCACTGCAGCTCAGCGTCCGCAAACTATTGCGATCGCATTGTCGTACGGTGGGCGAGAAGAAATAGTACAAGCAGCACAGCAGTTGATTGAGCAGGGAATACGTACCGTCTCTGAGAGAGATTTTGCCAATGCTTTGTATACGCACGACATTGCCGATCCTGATATGATCATTCGCACGGGTGGCGAGCAGCGGCTTTCAAATTTTCTTCCATGGCAATCGACCTATAGTGAACTATTTTTCTCCAAGACTGCATGGCCAGCATTTGGAAAAAATGAATTCGAGCGTATGCTACAGGAGTATGGTGAGCGGACACGCAATTTCGGCGCCTAATTTTTTATGATTCCCATTCTCTATGAAGACGCAGATGTCGTTGTCATCAACAAACCAGTTGATGTGTTGGTGCATGGCGATGGTGTTCCTGCTGCACACAATCCCGTGGTGTCATGGTTCGTTGAAAAATATCCTGATGCACGGGGAGTAGGGGAACCAGGTACGACTAAAGATGGCACGGTCGTTGATCGCTCGGGTGTGGTGCATCGCCTGGATCGGGAGACATCGGGTGTACTAATACTCGCAAAGCATCAGAATGCATTTCTCCATCTCAAGGCCCAATTCCATGATCGTCGCGTACACAAAGAGTATCGAGCATTTGTCTATGGCACGATGAAAGAAAAGTGGGGGACGATCAATCGCCCCATCGGGCGCTCATCAAAAGATTTTCGTATGCGTTCGGCACAGCGCGGAGCGCGCGGGCTGTTGCGTGATGCGGTCACTGATTGGGAACTCATTGGACAGAGCCACATGCATGCATACGTGAAGCTCTTTCCAAAAACTGGCCGCACCCACCAGATCCGTGTGCATCTCAAGGCGATCAATCACCCGATCGTATGCGACAAGCTCTATGCGCCCGCTATGCCGTGCGAACTGGGGTTTGATCGACTGGCGCTCCATGCACATGTTCTCGGTATTTTGCTTCCCTCAGGTGTGACGATGCGTTTTGTGGCTCCGCTGCCGCAGGTGTTTATTGAGGCGGCGGATGGGCTTGAGAGCGAGCAGGCATAGCGTGGAAAAGGGTGGCTGATTGTACTTTATGTGCCCTTGTGGTACAGTAGTGCTCACTATTTTTATGAAAGAAAAAGGCGTAACAATTTCACCGGTAAACATCGAAGATCGCGCAAAACTTGGCGTGAAAGCAGGTGATACTGTGCGTGTTCATCAGAAGATTCAGGATAAGGGAAAGACCCGTATTCAGATCTTTGAGGGGCTCGTATTAGCACATAAACACGGCACCGAATCCGGCGCTACTTTTACGGTACGCAAGATGGTAGACGGTATTGGTGTTGAGAAGATCTATCCGCTCTATTCACCACTTATCGACAAGATTGAGATCGTTCGTCGCTCAAAGGTACGTCGCGCAAAGCTCTATCACATCCGCGAGAAGGTTGCTCGTGAGGCTCGCCGACAGATGCGTCGTATGGTCACCAGTACTCTGGCAACTGAAAGTGATATTGAAGCTCGTCAGAAAAAGGAAGCGCAAGCGGTAGCAGAGAAAGAACGAGAGGCAGCAATCGCAGAAGTTGCCGCACAGAAAGAAAAAGAAGCCGCTGAGAAAGAAAAGGAAGCTGTCGCAGCATAATAAATCCGGGACACTCGTCCCGGATTTATTATGCATGGTTGAAAATTAACTAAATTATGCGTATAGTTGGTGAGCGCAAATGCCCAGGTGGGGAAATTGGTAGACCCACTACCTTGAGGTGGTAGCGCTTAACGGCGTGCTGGTTCGACTCCAGTCCTGGGCACAAAACAGACAAAATACGACGCCTGCGTGTCGTATTTTGCGTTATGTGAAACGGGGCTATGTTTTTGTTTTGCGAAGCAAAGGCAAAAACTGCGAGTCGTGGTCAGGAAAAATTTTTTCAAGAAATTTATTTGTGACCCTATAAGAAAAGATTCCGTAGAAAACCAAAACATCGACAGGTAGACCGCACTATGGTACCGTTCTGCCAGTTAGCAATGTGGGAGGAAGGAATGTTATCGAAACGATCCATCGATATGTTACTCGATCTCATAGAGAATCGGGTAGCTTGCATGCAAGTAATTGATCGTGAAGACCATCGGCAGCTGGCGATACTAACGCAAGCTCGAAAGGAAATCCTGAGTCTATCCGCGGCTATCAAGCATAGAGAACATTCAAGGTCTAAGTCGCCAAACGTTCATGTGAGTCCGCTGGTTTGAAAAGCAGACCCTTTGTCTGTTTTTTTATTTTCCATTATGTTCCTGTATGCTGAGTTCTATGAATAGGCTCATCGAAAAAAGACATGCATATGGTGTGATACCCATTATTGGTACTCCCGATCGTTTTGAGATTCTGCTCATTGAACAGCGTGATGCGGTGGTAAAAAACTATTGGACGTTTCCAAAGGGGACTCCGGAACATGGTGAGTCTTCGCACGAGACGGCAGTACGAGAGACGAGAGAAGAGGTTGGTGTGGTGTGCGAAGAAATAGATCCCGAGTTTTCGTTCACTGACGAGTATACGTTTATGCGCGACGGAAAAGAGATCCAAAAGTCCGTGACGTATTTTGTGGGGCGTGCGCCGTCGCGTGCGTATACGCTTCAAGAGATAGAAGTGGTGCGTGCGGAATGGTGTACTTTCGCGGAAGCAATGAAGCGTATGAAATACAAAGGGGGAAACAAAGTCTTACAAGCGCTAGTAGAAAGTGCTGCCCCCGCTCGACTTTTGTCTCCAAAATCGTTATAAATAGGTGCGACCAAATTGGTTAGTCGATGATGGCGGCTATAGTTTAGTGGTAAAACCTCGGTTTGTGGAGCCGAAGTTCCGGGTCCGATTCCCGGTAGCCGCCCACGAAGTTAAAGTTCCCCGAAAGGGGACTTTTACGTAGTGGGTGGCTAAGCAAAGCATCTATATGCTTTGCGGCCGGGAATCGGAGAGTCTGAATATATCGCAACGAGTCTTTGGCGAAGTGAGATATGAAGACTGTACCGTTCGTGTAACGAAAGATTACCCCGGTAGCCGCCCAATTTTTAGATGTATATTTTGCAACGTATTTTAAGTGCTATTTTTGGTGCGTACTGTCCGTAGTTGAACCTGATATACTTTTCTGATGGTGAACCGAGAGCAGTTAGATGTAATCATCTTAAAAAATGAGGTGAAAGACTGGTGGATACCAGAGCTATTTGTAAAAAATACAAAACCGATTTTTCCTGTCGAGCTAGAGATACTTGCAGATCCACCAGAGGAAACTAAAAATCATAACTGCTTCGCCTACGCACTCGGCTTTGCTGGCAAATTAGAGCTAATAGCCGAGACAAACGGATTTGATGACTTGTACCTCATTAAACTCTTGGAGAAAAATGAAATTGAACGTACTGATGCTCCAGTTAACGGCGACTACGTTGTTTATCAAGACTTGGAGAATTATCCTGAACGACTAACTCACATTGGTGTTGTACATGAAGACAAAATCATTTCTAAATGGGCATGGGGACCTTTAGTGCGACATAAATTATGGGATGTTCCCGCGTCATATGGTAAAAATGTTTTTTACGTAAAGGCAATTCCTTTTAATCGTTCTCTTGCGTTGTACAAAAAATACAAAAGCGAGATAGAGCCAATTAATCCAAAATAAATACATCTCTCGCTTCATCCAGCCACCCCAGGCACAAATCTTGGAATTTGTTCCACCCGAGGGACAGTACGAGCCCTAAAGAAAATATCTTCATATTATGAGGATATACAAGGACTTCCCAGTTCTGACATTTTGACACCCTAGTGAGAACGAGGAACTGGTATACTTTTTGTATGAAAGAAATCACATTGCATAATCAATGGATCATTAAGGCGCCTGTAAATGATGTTGCTAACATAATGACTGATTTTGAAAATTTGCCAAAGTATTTTCCTAAGGTGGCTGAAAAGGTAGTAGTGAACAAACGTGACGGGAATAATTTAGAGATGGAAGCGACCGTGAAATCATTCGGTAGAAACTTTCAGGTTCGTATGAAGACGCAAATTATTCCTGAAAAAGGATTTATTTCTGACAATGATAGTTACCAGTTTGGAACATCTGGGCACGAGGAACTAATGTTTTCTGAACATCCTGAGGGGACTTTGATTGATTACACGTACCAAGTCACAATTCATAAAAAGTGGTTGCGTATTGTCGCAACACCGCTGATTAAATGGTATTCAATGAAATTCTGGGAAAAGGCAGTTATAGATGAATTAAGGAAGCTGGTTGAAAATCGCTAGTAGAATGTCGGAATATAGATGCTCGTATCGTTCAGGCGTTGGAAGACAGTTCTAACATCCTCTACGACGTCGCCCACGAAGTTAAAGTTCCCCGAAAGGGGACTTTTACGTAGTGGGTGGCTAAGCAAAG
The DNA here is from genome assembly GCA_964402035.1 of uncultured Candidatus Saccharibacteria bacterium. GTDB lineage: Bacteria > Patescibacteriota > Minisyncoccia > Phycocordibacterales > UBA918 > JAIETH01. The sequence continues at coordinate 2,513 of CAYOAM010000005.1, read as the reverse complement.
CATCTATATGCTTTGCGGCCGGGAATCGGAGAGTCTGAGTTTATCGCAATGAGCCTTTGGCGAAGTGAGATACGAAGACTGTACCGTTCGTGTAACGAAAGATTGTCCCTGTAGCCGCCCTAAAGATAAGAACCAAATTAAAATTACGAACTTTGCTATAATTCTCTAGTGAATGCATATACGTGGTATCAGGCGCTGGTTAAACCAGCATGGGCACCTCCTTCGTGGATTTTCGGTCCCGTGTGGAGCGTTCTCTACGCAGTCATAGCTGCATCATTTGGGTATGTAGCGTATCTCTATTTTAAAGGGACCATACCTTTTTTTGTTGCGCTTCCGTTTCTTCTTAATGTGGTTTTCAACCTTGCGTTTACACCGCTACAGTTTGGACTGCAAAACAACCTCCTAGCGTCCATCGATATCATTCTTGTTCTCGGCACGTTGGTGTGGGCGCTCTACGCTATATACGAATATGTACCGTGGGTGTTGTATGTAAATATTCCATACCTCGCATGGGTAGCCTTTGCCACTATTTTGCAATTGACCATAACGTACTTAAATTTCTAATATGTTCTCATACAATGTTTGAAAAGAAGTTTGCAGGGAATGCTCAGTTTGAAGCATATAAAAAACCTACCAGTGCATTTTTCCCACTACCGCGTAAGGATGCGTGATTTCTATGAAAAAGATTGTCATTAATGATGTATTGCAATCCGGTTACTCGTATGTCCGCACCAAAAAAGAGGGTCAGGATTTTCACCCTGATTTTAAACCTCACCTCACTCCCCAAGAGATGTTGGAACTTGGTGTTTTTGGAGGAATGTATTTCAAAGATAGGCCAGCGGAATTTCCAAAAAAGTGGTTTACTAACGCCAAACTATCTGATGATGGAAATTCGCACAAGGAACTCAACTATTATGGTGTAAACGCCAGTCAACCTCTTGCGGTTTGGAAGGCAAAAGGCTGGATACACGACGATGACCCGCATGGGTGGTTTGAGTGGTATTGCAGATACTATATGGGGCGCCGACATGAAGACGACGCCCGGCAAATAAAACGTTGGAACGCTATGACGCGTCACGCATCACAAATCGTCCGTCATTGTCGTCCCCGAGATCAGCACTGTCGACCAAGGCAACGGCAAGCACTTTTGCAATGGGCGTATGACCCACGGAAATTTTAAAGACCTTCCAAGATTTACATCATGCAGGGCAATGTAGGAAACATAGATGCACGCATAGCCTAATTTCTCGAGCACAGTTACGACGTCGCTCAGTCTGAGTCAGTTTTTGTATACTTTTAATTTTGGTGCATAGTAGTATCAGCATTTGGTACAATGCGCGTATGCGTAAGATCGGCATCATTGACATTTCTTTCAAGGAATACCTTGAAGGTGTCTACTACTACAACCTCGATATTGATATTCAGGGCATTAAGAAACATATCTCTCTGCCGCGCTACCACACGTTCCTCGGGTGGATAGAAGTCTTTGGGTTGCCGCCTCAAAATGAATGGGTTGCACTTAAAGCTTTTGATAATTTTACTAAGACAGGAACGATCGTTATTGATGGAGAAAATATTTCTGAGAAAGTAACGTATGGGTATGATAGTGTATCAGGCGTTCGCACGGTTGAGACTTTGCGCGAAGCAATGGGCCTTAGTGAACATTCAGTGTGGAAGCAGTATCGTACGGACGCAGTGGGGCATACGAAGAGTGAGGTGTCCTTTACCCATAGCCACGGAGAATATTTCGTTCATGTTGATACAGCGGTCTGTGCAGGAAGTACGGTACTTTTCAAAGAGCAGCAGGTCTTTGTTGATGTATGCAAGCAGGAGCGGGGTGCTCCAGATTTAGTGCTCCTAAAGAAGTTCTCTGTGCAAGGTGTACCGCCACCACTCTATTACCGTATTTTCCCCCCTATAGAAATGATAGATTTGGGACATGGGCAAGGCTCTCTTTTGGAAGTTGGCTACTTTAGAAAAAACAGTACGTATGAGGTTGATCATGTACATGGGGATTGGTACAAACGTTTTGATGATGGAAAAAATATTTTAAAGATCGTTGAGTCAAACTACACCTCGTGTGACGTTGAAATTGGCGGAAAAGTGGAAAGGATTAAGAACACATACAGGAAGGAGTTGTTTAGAGTGAAATAGCTTTATGGTTTTTGAGCTACAGTACTTTTATGGGGGTATTTGATGCATGATAGAATGGAGTATTAGCACGTAACACCAGAGCAGATATGGCGACCGTTAGTATCTATCTCAATTTTCCGCGCAACACGGAAGAAGCCTTCAATTTTTATAAATCAGTGTTCAAGACAGAGTTCATCGGAGATATCGGACGCATGGGGGACGTGCCACCACAAGAAGGTATGCCAGCGCTTCCAGAAGCTGATAAAAACCTGGTGATGCATGTTGCGCTGCCACTTTTGGGCAACTTTGTGCTTATGGGCACCGACGCACCGGAGTCGATGGGCTTTATGGTGAAGCAGGGAAATAATATGTATATCAAT
>CAYOAM010000004.1:0-22615 GCA_964402035.1 uncultured Candidatus Saccharibacteria bacterium | reverse complement strand
TGCCATGGATATAGCTTAGACCGTGGGGTGGTCACAAGCTATTGAACCATTACGAGCTATTGACAAATATAATATATGGGTGTATAATTTACGAGTATTGATCTTCTAGTAGTTTTTTCAACTTTTTTAACTCGAAAGGAGAAACGATGCTCGCTCCATTTGTCTACGGTCAGTCGCCGATGCCGAGCGCTCGCTATGTGCCGCTACCGACCAAGTGTGCGCCGGTCCTCGTTCGTGAAGAACAGGTTTGTGGCAGTCGCGTTCGCGGCGGCACCGAGGTGGTTCAGTCCGGCTTTCGCCACATCGCAGTTCGTAGCAAGTGCCGTCGGAATGATCGCTGGATTCGTTCGCGTCGGCGTGGGTGGGTGAATTTCGCTTGCCGAAAGACAGGCGAAGTCTTTCAGAAGAAGGATCTCTTCGGCGAGCTCGCGGACTTTGCCGTCGTCAAGTACTTCGAGAAGCCTAAGGACGGGTGCTGGAAGCGGCAGCGACGTTTCCGGAAGCAGTGGAAGCCGCACTGAGCAGCTTCTATATTGGTCAACAGGGGCGGGTATGCACTATGCATACCCGCCCTTTAACATTTTATATAAGTCGCCTCTAAATTTTTTGCGTGGTATAAATTGAGCTGCACGTAGTTTGATATTTGGAGGGTTCGCATAGCGGGACCAATAGTATGGGATACTATTGGTCCAGAAACCGTTTTTGGTTTCTGTGGACGAGCGGCGAGGCCGCTATGCGTACTTTGCAAATTAGTATAGTTGAATATATTTGGAGGGTTCGCATAGCGGCCGAGTGCGCCACCTTGGAAAGGTGAGAAATGGGACGGGACCCATTTCGCAAGACCTTGAGCGGTACCTTTTGTGTGGAACAACAAAAGTAACCACAAGGTGTACAGCGTCTGTAAGACGGCTTACAATACAATCGAATATTTGGAGGGTTCGCATAGCGGCCGAGTGCGCCACCTTGGAAAGGTGGTAAGGGGGAAACCTCTTCGGGAGTTCGAATCTCCCACCCTCCGCAGGAGTTTAAAACGAAGTTTTAAAGGGAGATTCGAAGACCTTTCATATATTTGCGAGTGTGCAACAACGAGAAAATTTGAAAGGTGTACTGAATCTGTAAGATTCGAATCTCCCACCCTCCGCAGTGAACGAAGTGAACAAGGAGGGTGGGGCGCAACTATTTTTGTTTCAAAAATAGGAGCACGATTCGAAGCCGTTGCCAGATATTTTGAAAGCGAAGCGCCTCAAAATATCGACAAGAAAATAAGGATTGGAAGCGAAAATGTTTGGCGCTGTCACTGCGGAAGTGGGTGTCGTTGTTATTAAGATTTTTTGGCTCTAGGTTTCTTCTTCGCAGGCAACGTTTTTGCAATATCGATTAGTATTTCAGAGAGGTGATTGATCTGTGATATTTGGGACTCCTCAACGAGATAGTGAGGGCGCGCACCGTTGTACGGAGGTGCCTTTTCGCATATGTCTTCAAGCTCATTGCTGGCGTCGGTGATTTTGACAAAGAGTATGTCGTCACACACAAGTGCAACCACTCTATCTTGTGCATAGAGCGCATACTCACCAAACATTGCCCGTGCATGGAAAAATCCTTTTGGCTCTAAGACATCGAGGATGTATTCAATACTTTCTTTTTGTGTGGACATGCGCTAGGTACTCTCGGTGTATGCTTTAAAGTTGTTGAGTATGGCCTGCCATCCATCCCTTTGCATATCGAGCGGATTTTCACTTTCGGGGTCAAATATCTCGGTGACCATGGTCGTGTCGCCATCCTTTTTAAAGAGTATTACTACTTCTCGTCCATCAGACATGATGTAGTGTATCTCGCTCTTAAGGTCAACCTTCGTATACGTGCCAATGAAATCGAAGCTCGTACTGCCATCTTTTGCCGCCATCCGCATCAAAAACTTTCCACCGATGCGTAGATCATTTTCTGCGTGCGGTGTGTGCCAGTCTGCGGTTGCGTGACTCCACGCCATAATGTGCGTTGGCTCGTTAAAGTATTCCCACACTTTTTCTATGGGGCTAGCGACTTTTACGCTCACTGTTATTGCATTTTCCTTCATGTCGCTATTCTAACATGTGGGCGCATACCCCTCGCGTCTGTTGAAATTATCGACTTACATGCCACAATGTACTGATGGCTACCATAAAAACACAGATCACGAAAGTAAGCCCGACGGCGTTTATTAAAACCATTACTGATGCAGAAAAGAAAAAAGATAGCCTAGCTTTACTAAAGATTTTTAAAGAAGCAACAGGTCTGGTGCCCAAAATGTGGGGGTCGGCCATAGTGGGGTACGGGTCTTATCATTATAAATCTGAGCGCAGTGCACAGGAAGGCGACTGGCCACTCATTGGTTTCTCGCCGCGCAAGCAAAACCTCACCATTTATATTATGCCCGGCTTTAAAGAGTACGGTACCTTGCTGCAAGAGTTGGGGAAATATACGAAAAGTGGAGGCTCATGTCTCTATATCAAGCGACTTTCTGATGTTGACACTAAGACACTTACAAAACTTATCAAGCGGTCGGTGGCGGATATGAAGAAAAAGCATTCGGTATAGTATTGCAGGCGCGTATACTCCGCAAACATCTGTATAAGGGTACTTCTGTGCGCTATACTGCCTATGTATGTATGCAGATATACTACGCCTCCTAAGTACGCTCGAGGTATCTTGGAGCATGCTATTTGTGGTATGTGTTTGTCTTGTGGGCATCATATATTTTATTGTTCATTTCATACGACAAAAAAATGTGGCAGGTACTGGCGTCTATGGCGGTGATGTTATGTCTGACAGTGCGACCTTGGAGCGATACGCGACCGACGCTAGTAGTTTTAAGATTAAGCCGCAAGCGGTCTATTTTCCAAAAACAGTAGCCGATATCGTCGCGCTGGTGCGTATGTGTCACAAGGAGCGTGCGAAGGGTATAGCGTCGTCGCTCACACTTCGTGCCGGAGGTACCTGCATGAGTGGTGGTCCACTCAACACAGGTTATATTGTCGACATGACGCGTCACATGCATCATATTTCCATCGATAAAAAAGGGCAGACGGCGACGGTAGAGATGGGTGCATACTTTCGCGACATTGAAGATGCTGCACTGAAATACAATCTTATGTTCGCTGCCTATCCGTCGTCCCATAGGGTATGCGGGATCGGTGGCATGTTGGGCAACAATGCATCTGGTGAAAAGAGCCTACGGTGCGGTGCAACGAGCGATAATGTCCTTGAACTTGAGGTTGTCTTGGCAGATGGAACGGTGCGACGTATTGCACCGAAAGATGTGCTCGAGATAACAGAGAGAGAAGATACTGAGCTCCTCGCTTTACACAAAACCTTTAGTCAAAAATTGCGGCAGGCGACGGGTGAGGTAAAAAAAGCGGCGTCAGGGTATCGACTTGAAAAAGTCCTCGAAGGAAATACCTTTAATGCTGTGCCGCTTTTTGTGGGAGCACAGGGCACGCTCGGTATCATCACTAAAGCTATTTTGACGCTCACACCAATACCCGCACATACCGGACTTGTGATTATTTCTGCGCAATCGCTCTTGGATATTCCAGCACTGCTCACGACGGTGTTTTTGCACAATCCTGAAGGACTCGAAACATTTGATATACATACGTTCAAGAAAGCGCAAGAACATCTCAAGGAACATGCAGACAGACTCTTGCCATACATCGATCAGGATGCGCATCTTTTTATCCTTGCGCAATTCAGTGAGGCGACCGAAGAGGCAACAGAGACGCAGGTGCATGCGTGTTGTGAAAAACTGGCGGAGCAAGGCTTTATGGCGCAGCGCATTACCCATGTTGATGACGTCCAATCAGCGTGGGAAGTTCGGAGAAATTCCTTTCTTTTGATGCGCGATCATAATCCAGAAGGCGAGCGAGCGGTCCCTTGCATAGAAGACGTGATCGTACCACTCCCTGCGCTTGGCACTTTTATCACCGAATTGCGGGAAATTTTAAAGCGACACGCCGTGCATTATGGATACCACGGGCATATTGGTGATGGATCGTTGCGGGTTATACCGGTATTTGATTTTACTGCACCTGATGTATCAGAAAAAATAAAGGCACTGATGGAAGAGGTGTTTGCTCTCGTGAAGGGGCTGAAGGGAAACATAAGTGCAGATCATAGTGACGGGATTATACGCTCGCCATACCTCAAGGAGTTTTATGGAGAAGAGCTCTATGGTGTCTTTGAACAGATCAAGAGTATCTATGACCCTCTAAATATTATGAATCCTAACAAGAAAGTGGGTGGTTCTGTGGGCTTTCTTAATCGTTGCCTTGATTGTGACAAAGTTTGAAAAACATTGATTTTTATAGAGAGCGTATTTGTTCAATACTTCGATTGCGGTGGATGAGTTCATCGTTGCGGACAGAACGGAAAAACTCGTACTGGTTTTGGGGGATGCGGCCGTACCAGCGTAGGAAATCACTTTTGATTTGTTTACTCTTGAGTACGTCACGGTTTAGTTCAAGGAATAGGTCGTACTGCAAAAATGCATGATTCTCAAACAGATAGTTTAGTTCGTACGAGTATCGAGGTTTTATTAGGTAGAGTATGTACGATGCCCAAAAATAGATGAACGCAAAAAACATGGGGATGAGCGTGTAACGAAGTACGCCAGAGTGCCCTGATTCTTTGGCGAGTTGTGAAATAACGACAACATGCATCGTCTCATTGTCCTGTGCGATTCGTGCAAATGTTGTAATATTTGAAAGTTCAATCGCTTTCTTTTCGTTCGCATAATAAATAGTGAGTAGCGTATAGGCAGCTGATTCCCATGATTGGTATGGCACACGTGCAATGACTTCGACGGCACGAAATTTGAGACAGGAGGGACTTTTCCCGTACACAATGTTGCCGCACTCGACAAGTATTTCACCAAGGATGCGTGGCAGGATACTCGGACGATAGGCATCATATTTCCTTTTATACTCCTCAAAAAATAGAGGCTCACTAAGCCTTTTGTTCAAGCCTTCAAGTTCGGTGGTGCGTTGCTCTTCGTCCATATTTCAAGCATTGTACAGGAGTATGTGGCGTAGTGAAGTTGACACATATTCTCATTCCTATATTCTCTAAGTAGAAATTGGTCTACCTTTATGAGAAAGGAGCTCATATGTTGATGCCGGAGATCAAAATTGCGTCTACGTTAAACCGCAATTGTCGGGTATATACGCTCACTGATGGCGTAACCAGCTACCTTATCAGCAACGGCCCTTCGTTCAGATGCAGCATACCATTTCAGGTAAGGATACATCAGGGAGTCTTTCTGAGCCCATTTTGTGAGATATTACTTCCGGAGCTCGATCCAGTTGGGTTGGTTTCTGAGGTCACGTTTAGTACCCATCAACTTCAGGTACTGAGTAAGCGCAGGGAAAATGAGGTCATTGCTAGCGATTGGGAAAAGATAGATATGCTGATTGTTAATGCAATCAGTCGTCTGTATGGGATTGAATTTGCATACAGGTACGTTCACAGCAATTGGAATAAGATTGATGCTTTTGTGGACAAAAGCACTCTTTCACCTGAAGAGCTAGCGCGGCGAAAGATACGCTCTTTACGAGAGAAAGAGCGGCAGGCAAGAATACGAGAAGAAAAAGCAAGTGCGCATGTGAAAGATAAAGCACAAGCGTAACACAACAACCATTCACAGGACTTCCCGACATTTGTGTCGTGGAAGTTTTTTTACCGCCAGTCAATTTCTTTTTGCCCGTGCTTTCGGAGATACGTATTCGTTTTACTAAAATGTTTGCAACCAAAAAAGCCAGTATGTACTGAGAAGGGGGAGGGATGGGGTGCTTCAAGGACGAGGTGCTTCCTGCGGTCTATGACCACACCTTTTTGTTTTGCGTAGTTGCCCCAAAGGAGGAAGACAAGATGCTCACGCTTATCAGAAAGTGCGCGTATGGCTGCATCGGTAAACTCTTCCCAGCCTTTCTTTTGGTGTGAACCGGGTGTATGTGCACGAACAGTGAGTGTGGCGTTGAGGAGCAACACCCCTTGCTCTGCCCACCGTGTAAGGTCACCATTTATTGAGTCCGGCTGCACTTCAAGATCGCTCCCGATTTCTTTGAACATATTTTTGAGTGAAGGTGGAATAGTTGTTTCTTTTTCAACCGCAAAGCAAAGACCATTTGCTTGTCGCGGTCCGTGGTATGGATCTTGCCCGAGGATAACGACTTTGACAGCATCAAATGGGCAGGTATCAAACGCTCGAAAAATATTCTTAGGGTGGGGAAATATGGTTTGTGTGGTATATTCCTGCTTTACAAATTGCGAGAGTGACGCAAAATACGGTTTCTTAAATTCATACGCAAGTACTGTCTTCCATGACGGGTCGAGGTGTATGTCCTTCATGGCTCTATTGTATGGATACCAGTAGAGTATGCAACTGTTACCTTCGTACACGTATGTCGTATTAAAAGGACGCTCTGTTGGCGTGTTATATTTTTATGATATGTATATGAAACAAATTACTCTTGTGGTGGTACTCTTCGTTGTCGGTGGATTAGTTTTCTTGTTTATGCGTCAAACGCCAGAGCCGATTGCGCCTATTGTTGTTGATGTCCCACAACATGTAGTGTCTGATCCGAATCCGAACGGACGTGTCGGTGCACCTGATACACCAGCGGTACCAGCTGGTAAATTGAAAGCTGATGTATTTTCAGGAACATTGGAGGCGGTTGATACGGGATGTTTTGCTGACGGTGAGTGTTTTATAACCGTTGATGGCAAGCATGTGACCGCACTTATGGGTTGGAGCAGAGATACTGTTGGATCGGTACAAGGGGTTGAAGGCTTTGGTGATCTTGAGAAATACATTGGAAAAGATGTAGAGGTCTATGCGCAGGATCTAGGAGAAGGGCGGTATACCCTCTATGGAAGTGAGGGTTTCTACATAAAACTTAAATAGCAGTATCCACGAAAAAACTTCCTAATTGCTAGGAAGTTTTTTCTGTGTACTGTACGATAAAGTTTCATGGCTCGGAAAGCACGAAAAATTCACCTTGTTCGCTATGTGGCGAAGAACATGTCAGTCGTCATAGGCATTGTCCTTATTTGGCGCGGTATCTGGTATGGACTTGATGAACTCGACATTCTCTTTTTGGATGGGAATCACATGCCACTTGCAATTGCGGGAATTGTAGTAGGCCTACTTATTTTGTATTTGCCTGATAAGGATCTTAAAGAGCTCGAGAAACTTTAGAACAGTAATGATGAAATCATATAGTGTGTATATTTTAGAATGTGCCGATGGAACACTGTATATTGGATCGACAAATGATCTTGGGCGTCGCCTGCATGCACACAACCATGCGAAAAGCGGTGCGCACTACACGAAAATAAGACGCCCGGTGTCGCTTCAATATGCGGAGCATGATTTCACGCTGGGTGATGCGCGAAAACGCGAAGCAGCTCTAAAGCGGCTTTCGCGAAAAGAAAAGCTGGCACTGTTCGCATAGTTTTTGCATGGTAGGATAGCATGTATGCCAAGATTCTTTGTACTGACTATCGTCGTTGCGATTTTTTCTATTAGCGCGAGTAACGCAGAGGCACATAATCCCATTCTCATCGAGACGCCAGATCAGAGCGATGTGCTGCTGCTTGAAACACCGACGATATCGCAGGCGATGTATGGGGAGCTTGTGGGGTTTCCGCACATGTATGAGTTTTATACGAAAGAACCCATGCGGCTTTTTGTAGAGGTGTTGGTGCCTGATACAGGGAGTGAGCGCGGGAGTATGTCGGGCATCATTTTGCGCGCGGTTGAGCGCGGGCGAGTTCAAGAAGTGGCACGACTGCGTGCGGTGGATGCGACATGGGAAAGTTTCTACGAACCATATGGGGGTGATCGGTATTTGCGAGGAGACTCCTTTGACGCTGATATAGAACCGGGTCTCTATCGGATTGAAGTGAGTACGCCTGAAAATTTTGGTAAGTATGTACTTGCGGTGGGAACGATTGAGAAGTTTTCGTTTGGAGACTATTTTGCATTAGTAAAAAAAATAGCAGCAGTGAAAGTCTTTTTAGGCAAATCGTCACTGCGCGCTGTTGAGTCGCCCTTTGTCTATGTACCACTCGTTTTCTTTGGAGGTATCATAGGGCTGTGGTGGTACCGAAGAAAACGGCGAAAGAGTGCGGTACAATAGTTTAGAGCATGTTCAAAAACACCTTATATTTCGTTGCACTGCACTTTTTCGTGGTGTATGAGGTCTAAGGACACGCACTACATAATAGACAGAATTCATATATATGCTTGATATCAATGTTACCGCAGTACTGGCCGCCGCTATCGTTTCGACTGCTATTGCGACTATGTGGTATTCACCACACGTCGTCGGGCGATTATGGCAGCAATCGCTCGGTAATCCTGCGCAGGATAGTGCGGATGTGTTTCCGGTGTTTACACGTCAGTTTCTAGTGGGGTTCGTTCTCCAGTGTGTCACTTTTTTTGCCGTGGCGGAGATGCTCGGTGTGGTGTCGCTGTTGAAATACCAAGAACCGCTTCATATTGTGGTGCTGTTTGCGGTTGGCATCGTTGCGATGCTTGCGGGTTTTGCGGTATGGGAGCGAAAGTCTTTGGTGTATGTCGCAATCAATGGTCTCTATACGGCTGTTTCACTTTGTGTCGGAGGTAGTATTATATTGTATTGGCCGTGGTAGGACCTATGCATAAACTTTTAGTAACATTGATGCTGGTATCAATCCCGCTCGTCGCGGTACTTTGGTACATTGATCAAAAAAAGGTGGATACTCCTATGCGCGTATTTGGAAAAGAACTGATCACTTTTAATGAAAAGACGCCGCTGCGTGTCATGGTTGTTGAAAATAAAGAAGACTTAGCACGAGGTCTTTCTGGTATGCCGTCACTCGAACCGACTGAGGGAATGCTGTTTATTTTTGATCAACCTGATTATCATGGGATTTGGATGAAAGATATGCGTTTTCCGATTGATATCATGTGGCTCGATTCAAATAGAAAGATTATCTATCGAAAAGAAAATGTACATCCAGACACGTACCCTGAATCTTTTGAACCGCCAAACAAAGCGCGATTTGTTATTGAGACAAATGCACACTATATGTCCACGTTTGATATTCAAGTGGGGGATACCGCTGATATACCGAACTTTATACTACCGGTTGATTTGCAAAAATAAGTGTTTTGTGGTATAATACGCGAGTTGTGGGGTATGCGCCTACCACGTTCTTTTTTTGAATAAATAGGGAACGTGGTGGGAGGAAAGTCCGAACACGCCCGAGCACCTTCTTTCTTTCTATGCAGCAGCACGGAGACACGTTGCATCAGTATGGTGATGAAGAAGGTGCTCGGAGATTGGTAGTGGGTAATTCCCGCACGAAGTAATTCGAGAGGTGCGAGCAGAGACGGTTCCAACGAAAGAACGGAACTATCTCCAATTCTGCAAGGTTTAGGAGATAAGCTCTCTTGGCGACAGGAGAGGTGAAACGGCTAAATCCTTACTTGTGTGCAAGGCCGTGCCGGACACCACTTTTTTGATTTAATACTGAAATCAAAAAAGTGGTGTCCGGAGAGCCGCTTGAGATTACTGGCAACAGTGATCCTAGATATATGCATGCCGTCTACCCCATGTGCTTGGCTTTGCCATGCACGTAGGGTAGATACAGAATTCGGCTTACACACAACCACAAAACAGCTCCATACGGGAGCTGTTTTGTGTATCGGGCACGTTTCAATGTGGTATCCTGTAGTCATACTAATAAAGTTATGTAATTTATGTTCGGAGACGAAAATAAAGAGCATGGGGATGTGGTTTCAAAAAAGCTACTTTCTCTTGCACAGTATGTGCTCTTGGGCGCAACTGGACTATTGCCACTGTTCTTCTTACCAACGTTTGCGGCACCACTCGGGTATACAAAAATAATCATGTTTAGCGTGGGCCTTATGCTCGCGCTCGTGTTTTTTGCATTCTCAGTGTTACGACGCGGTACGCTCTCAATCCAGTTTCCGTTTCCGATGGTACTCTTGTGGGCCGTTTTTATTGTCGCTTCAGCCTCGGCGCTTTTTTCGGGTGATGTGGCGGATTCTTTTTGGGGCACCGAAGTGACACAACACTCGGCTATTTTCATGGGCATCATGGCTCTTGCTTTATCTATGTGGAATCTCATTGGTTCGCGCAAAGATATGATCATTCATCTGTACCTCATGCTGGCCTTTGGTGCTCTTGCTTTGGCGCTCTTCCACATCATACGCATTATTGCGGGTGTTGATGTCTTGGCTCTCGGTATTTTTGGCGGCAATGCGGTACTTTCTCCATTTGGTGAATGGAATAGTCTTGCGATCTTCTATGGGCTTGTGGTGATTTTTTCACTCGTTGCTTTGGAGCAGTTGTCGTTGAATAAGGGCGGCCGGTATTTCTTTGCGGGCGTTGTTGCAATTTCACTCGTCATGTTGGCAGTCATCAATTTTATCGCAGTGTTTGTTGTCTTGGCGCTAGTTGGTCTAGTTACCATCGTGTATGCACTTACTAAAGGCAAGTTCAACTCGACACAAATTGTCGCCACGACTACGCATGCATCCACCGTGTCTATTGTGTGTTCGTTTGCAACACTGCTCGTCTCCATTGTATTTCTTGTTGGAGGTTCAGCGGTTGGCGGCGGCGTGTCAAAACTCACCGGCATATCGCATATTGAGGTGCGACCGTCATTTGCGGCGACCATTGATATTGCTAAAAAAGTGTATGAAGACAATCTCGTGCTCGGGGTCGGCCCAAACCGATTTACCGATGCATGGCGTATACACCGCGATCCTTCGATTAATACAACGATATTCTGGAATACCGGATTTGAGGCAGGGTACGGGTATATTCCTACGCTCTTTGTCACTATGGGACTCTTGGGTGGTCTGGTCTGGTTGGGGTTTTTGGGGGCATTTTTCTACACCGGAATACGTACTTTGATAAAGAATACACAAGCGGATCATCTATGGTACTTTATTGCGCTTTCGTCATTCGTAGCGAGTGTGTATCTGTGGTTGATGTCAATACTGTATGTGTCAGGGCCCGTATTACTCCTCCTTGCTGCTGTGTGTTCGGGAATTTTCTTGTCAGCACGTCGCGTCATGAATGCACAAGGCACTGTCACTGTCTCGTTTATGCAGCAGCAGCACGCTGCTTTTGTCGCTATTAGTCTTACGGTGCTCGTCGTCGTGTCGGCTGTAGGGAGTGTCTATTTTATGGGTCGACATTTCACTGCCGTGATGCTTTTTCGAGGTAGTATCATGGAGCTACAGACGGGCAAAGCCGAAGAAGGGCTTGCTGGTATGTTGCGTGCGTATCAGTTTTCAAAAGATGACCTATTTGTGGGACAGTTTTCTGCGTACAAGCTCGATATGTTGCGACAGATTAGTAGTGGGGAAGTGAATGCAGATACGCAAAAATTGTTTCAGAAGACATTTGATGAAAGTAGAATGGCTGGTGACGAAGCACTCTTGCTCGATCCAACAAATCCAGAAAATTATACAAACCTCGGGCGATTGTACGCTACGATTGTGGGCATAAATAATGGCACTTCGTATCCACTGGCACTTGAGAATCTAAAAAAAGCGCAAGAGCTTGACCCCAAAAATCCTTCGCGCTTTGTTGCCCTTGCTGAACTAGAGTTGCTACAAAACAAAACAGCTGAAGCTCGTACCTACATAAATCAAGCGATAGCATTAAAACAAAACTATACCGATGCATTCTACATTTTGGCACAAATTGAAATAGCTGAAGGAAACGTGAATGCTGCCGTCACATCTACGCGCGCTACGGTTGATCTTGATGGTCAAAATCCAGTGCGACATTTCCAGCTCGGGGTACTGCTATCTGCTGCAAAAGACATAAACGGTGCAGCAGCAGCATTCGAGCGAGCGCGCGATATCAACAAAGACTATTCAAATGCGCGTTATTTCCTAGCCTTTGCGTATGATGCCTTGGATCGTAAGGCGGATGCTATACGCGAACTTGAGGAAGTCCTTTCTCGTAACCAGGGCAACACAGAAGTAGAGACATTGATACGACGATTAAAAGCGAACGAGGATATTAATGAGCTAGCAAAAAAAACGACCGCAACATCAACGGTACCGGTTGGAAATCCACTTCCTGAAAATTCAGAAAGTACGGATACGCGTGAACCGGTAACGAGTGGTAAGGCTCCAAACTCTCCACTGTTGAGTCCTGTTAATACCGATACAACCACAAACTCAGACGCGCAGGACACCATGGTCATTGAATAATATTTATGCGAAGAGTATTTGCTGCAGTATATTCCGAGATTCGGGGCTTACATCAGTCGGCATATATTCTGGCGTTATTCGCATTTATTTCGCAGCTCCTAGCGCTCGTGCGTGATCGTTTGCTGGCGCATCATTTTGGAGCGAGCGCAGAGCTTGATGTCTACTATGCTGCATTCAAGATACCGGATCTGCTGTTTGTGCTATTTGCGTCAGTGCTTTCAGTCTATGTACTTATACCGTTTGTATCAGGAAAAATAGAGCGAGAGGGAGATGAGGGTGCGCGTACCATGCTCTCTATGGTTATGAGTGTCTTTCTCGCCGTATACTTTATTGTGGCGACGGGTGTATGGTTTGGTGCAGGTGCACTAGGGTACTTGCTCTTTCCCGGATTTACGAATGAATCGCATACGCTTTTTGTTGCATTGACACGTATCTTGTTGCTACAACCGTTGCTCTTGGGCGTATCGAGTCTTTTCGGGGTGGTGACACAACTTGGGCAGCGCTTTGTCCTCTATGCACTAAGTCCGCTCCTCTATAACGGTGGCATTATCGCTGGTATACTTTTTTTCTATCCGACGCTCGGGGTGCATGGATTGGTGTGGGGTGTTGTGCTTGGTGCGTTGCTCCATGTACTCATACAGGTACCCTTTATTCGCAGGAGTCCGCTACGGCCCACGGTGTTGTTTCGCTTTGACCGGCAACTTATTGGTACGATTCTCGCGACATCGTTGCCGCGAGCACTTACGCTATCGCTCTCACAGATTGTCCTTATTGCATTTGCTGGCATTGCAAGTGGGATGGCTGCGGGATCGGTTGCCGTGTTTCAGTTCGCATTCAATCTTCAGTCTGTCCCGCTTGCGATTGTGGGTGTCAGTTATTCAGTGGCTGCCTTTCCTATTTTGGCGCAACTTTTTTCAAAGGGTGCGAAAGAAGAGTTTGTGCAAAAGGTAGAGACAGTACTTCGACATATTGTCTTTTGGACATTGCCTATTATGGCGCTTGCGATTGTGGTTCGAGCACAACTCGTGCGTGTTGTCTTGGGTACTGGAGCATTTGATTGGAACGACACGAGACTTACCGCAGCAACACTGGCACTGTTTATGGTTTCGCTCGTTGCACAGTCTATAAATTTGCTTATCGTGCGTGCGTTTTATGCGGGAGGAAATACGAGGACACCGTTTGTCGTCACGATGGTGTCCACGGTGGGTACGCTTATACTATCTCTGGGGCTCTATATTCTCTTTCATGTGTATGCACCTTTTGCTGATGCTATTGAGTCACTGCTCCGCGTACGGGATGTACCGGGCACAGAAATTTTGATGTTGCCATTGGGATATTCGCTTGCACAAATCTTCCATATTCTATACTTGCTATATGCATTTACACGTACCTATGCCATGCCAAAACGTGCGCTATTGTTCGGGCTGATGCGGTCCACTTCTGCGTCATTGGGCGGTGGTGCTCTCGCATATATTGCGCTCAATGCCTCTGTGATGGGTATTCGGTCTGAGACATTGGTGGGGGAGCTTATCCACGGAGCTATTGCAAGTGCTGTTGGTGTTGGGGGTGTGGTATTTCTGCTCTACCTTATGCGGAGTCCAGAATTGCATGAACTATGGATCACCCTACGTGCGCGTGCAAAAAGGAAGAAACTCTATTCGCCTGACAATATCGATACGCTAGCACTCTAGCGTTATTTCTTGTAGAGTAGCAATGCACCGGGTAGGCATCGAGACCGGCCTACCGTACCCATATGAATACCATTCGCAATTTTTCAATAATCGCACACATCGACCATGGAAAGTCGACGTTGGCTGACCGTATGCTCGAAATCACGCATACGGTTGAAGTGCGTAAGATGAAAGAGCAGGTACTTGATTCCATGGAGCTTGAGCGTGAGCGTGGGATCACCATCAAGATGCAGCCGGTACGTATGAGGCACATTTGTGATGGTGTAACGTATGAATTTAACCTCATTGATACGCCGGGACATATTGATTTTTCCTATGAAGTATCACGCGCCCTGAAGGCCGTAGAGGGGGTACTGTTGCTTGTCGACGCTACCCAGGGAGTACAGGCACAAACCTTGACGACGCTTTCGATGGCGCGTGAACAGAAGCTTGCGATCATCCCCGTGATGACCAAAATCGACATGCCACATGCCCGACCACAGGACATTCGTAAAGAGATCGTGTCGTTGCTCGGCTGTGCACCTGAAAGCATTCGATCTGTTTCGGGAAAGACTGGCGAAGGTGTCCTTGAACTTCTGAACAGTATCTGCCGCGATATACCGCCTCCAAACGATGCTGCTGCAGATACATTTCGTGGGCTCATTTTTGATTTTCAATATTCGAATCATCGTGGTGTGATTGTCTTTTTGCGAGTGTTTGATGGTGAAGTCAAAAAAGGAGATAAACTTGAGTTTCTTGCAGCTGGAAAAACATTTCAAGCCCTCGAAGTCGGATATTTGGCACCACAAGAGACTACGTGCGATGTGCTTCGTGCGGGTGAAATTGGCTATATTGTAACCGGCATCAAGGAACCGGGTGTTGCATCGGTGGGTGACACACTGATGCGAGAGAAAAGTGGGTCTGAACCGCTTGCCGGGTACATGCAGCCAAAGCCCGTTGTGTGGGCGTCAGTGTTCCCTGAAAGCCAAGATGACTTTACGCTGTTGCGTCAGTCTCTCGATCGACTTAAGCTTTCTGATTCGTCACTTTCCTATGAAGAAGAGTCCTCCGGTGTTCTTGGCCGTGGGTTTCGTTGTGGGTTTCTGGGCATGCTTCACCTTGAGATTATTACCGAACGACTGCGCCGAGAATTTAATCTTGAACTAGTGATCACATCGCCATCCATCGCATACGAGATCACCTATGAAAATGGTGACAAAGAGTTTATCTACGCGCCATCGAAGTTTCCCGATCACAGCAAGTCGGTTTCTGTGCGCGAGCCGTGGGTCAAGGCGCGGATTATCATGCCGCCCGAGTATGTGGGCTCGGTAATGACGTTACTCTACGATCATGAGGCGGTGGTGGGAGACACTGAAGTGTTTGGCGATGGGCGCACATTGATAGCAGTTGAGATGCCACTTCGTGAATTGATGCGGACGTTTTTTGATCGACTGAAAAATGCGACCTCAGGATACGCTTCACTTTCCTATGAAATAGCCGACATGCGTCCTGCAGAAGTTGCTCGTTTAGATATTTTGGTAGCGGAGGAAATAGTGCCGGCATTTTCTCGTGTCGTTGGTTTGCGTCGTGTGGAGATTGAAGCGCAAGCGGTTGTCGAAAAACTTTTCTCTATTTTGCCGCGTCAAATGTTTGTGACCAAGATCCAGGGGCAAGCGTTGGGGCGTATTATTTCATCGCGTACACTGTCTGCCATGAAGAAGGATGTCGCGGGGTATCTCTATGGAGGCGACATTACGCGAAAAATGAAGTTACGTGAAAAGCAAAAAAAGGGCAAGAAACGTATGAAAGAGCATGGAACCGTTAATATTCCGCAAGAAATATTTATGAAAATGGTGCGGGATCAGGAGTAGTTTCGGTGTTAGGATTCGGGTTTTGATATAATAACGGGCGCTTCACCATGGTGAAGCGCCCGTTATTACTGTCTCCCACGGTTAAAATCCACTGGCAAAAGTAAAAAAGACCATACTGATAATAATAATGCCGGAAAGGACTATCCAAATCCATTTTACTATTACCTTTGTGCGTTTATGAAAAAGCATAGATCAATTTCGTGTTGAATTGGTATACTGTAGTATGCTTGATTTTCATGAAAAACGGAAGCTCAAAAGCTTTCTCTACTCATGGCCTGTGATCGGGGTGCTGTTGTTCGTTTCCTGCGCATTTTCCGTAAGTGTGTATGAGCGCTATAGCATTGAACGGACGATGGCGGCTCGACGGGAAGCCCTAGCGATTGAACTGAAGGAACTCGAGCAGCAGGCTGCATCCCTTGAAGCATCCGTGGAGCGACTCAAAAGTGATCGTGGTATTGAGGAAGAGATCCGTGATCGCTATCAAGTGTCAAAGAAAGGTGAACAGATTGTAGTTATCGTAGATGATACAAAGGCGGCAAAAGGTACTACCACCCTTGGGGAGCCAGAGAAAAAGGGATATTTTGATTTTTTGTGGCGCTGACAGTATGCTAAGTGGACATGCGGGATTAGTTTAGTGGTAGGACGCGACCTTCCCAAGGTTGAGGCACGGTTTCGATTACCGTATCCCGCACAAAACAGACAAAAATCGAGACCAATGTCTCGATTTTTGCGTTTTGTGAGACGGAGCGATGTTTTTGCGGTAAGCAAAAACCGCGAGTCCGGGGAGGAAGTTCTTAGTATTTTTGATCTGACCTTGGGAAGATAAAAAATACTTAGAAACTTGACCCCATGAGAAAAAACATCTTCTTACAGAAGCAGTACATCTTCGTGATATTTTCCATTGGTTCCCTCGTAAAATATCTACGAAGATCCTCACTATGCTATATGGCATAGTGAGCCTGCGCGATGTTTTTTCATACACGAGTGAGACGGAGCGATGTTTTTGTTTTGCGAAGCAAAGGCAAAAACTGCGAGTCGTGGTCAGGAAAAATTTCTGTCAAGAAATTTATTTGTGACCGAAAGAGAAAAAACATCTTCTTACAGAAGCAGTATATTGCATTATTTTGGTGCCCTTGGCAGGAATCGAACCTACATTGGACCCTTAGGACGGGCCAGTTCTATCCGTTGAACTACAAGGGCAAACGAGGAGCGAAATGGAAACAAGTTTCCATTTCGTCCGAGTGCAGCCCTTGATAAATTCCCTTTCGGAAATTATACAAGGGCATTCGTATGTCGGTGAGATCCACTTTACCACAAAAAAAACGAGTCTGCAGACTCGTTTTTTTTGTGGTGATTTCTTTTTGACTATGCAATAGCCAAAAGCTCTGAGACTTTATTCTGGTCAAAACCCACAATAACATCGTCCCCAATACGTATAACAGGCACTCCCATCTGACCTGTCATGTCTACCATCTCTTTTCTCTTCTCTAGATCAGTGCCGACGTTGTAGTCCGTAAATGTTACTCCCTTTGCAGTGAAAAAATCTTTTGCCGCGTGACAGAAATGACATGATGCCGTGCTATAAATTTCTACTTTTTTTTGTTCCATAGTGTTCACAAATATCTCGTAAGTTAGGAAAGTATACCATCAAAAAAAATGTAGACAAAATTTTGGGAAATTGGTCAGGTGATGTTTTCCACACCGTTTATGTAGCGCCCATTGTGCTCTGGGTCAATTGGCGTACAATAGCTCTGTTTTGTTAGTTAATTTGTAGCTTATGACCGAGGGGCGTCCTGGCGGCGTTACACAACGCGCATATATTTCGGCAGATCGGTTGAAGAAAATTCACGCGTTTGCAAAAGGAAAAGAGACACCGTTTCTTGTTATTGATCTCAAGCGTATCGGACAGAGTTTTGATGAGCTCCAGAAGGCCATGCGTGGGGCAAAGATATACTATGCCGTAAAGGCCAATCCACATGATGAGGTGCTTACACTCCTCTATAAAAGAGGGTCGTACTTTGATGTGGCATCGCGATATGAAATTGATCAGCTCTTGCGACTCAACATACCGGCAGAACACATGAGCTATGGCAACACGATAAAAAAGGAAAAAGATATTGCATACGCCTACGAAAAGGGAATCCGACTCTATACAACGGATTCTCGTTCGGATGTAGAAAAGCTAGCAAAATATGCACCGGGGTCAAATATTACCTTCCGTCTCTTGCTCGACGGCGAAGGAGCTGACTGGCCGCTTTCACGCAAGTTTGGCGCGCATCCTGACATGATCTATCACCTCATAAAAGATGCAAAGACAGCGGGACTTGTCCCCTATGGTGTGTCATTTCATGTGGGGAGTCAACAGCGTGATATTGGGCAGTGGGATAGCGCACTGGCACGGTGTAGGTACCTCTTTGATGCCTTGCGAACGGATCGTATCACGCTCAAGGCAATCAATCTTGGTGGAGGATTTCCAGCAAAATATATTCAGCCAACTGCGTCAACCAATGAGTATGCGCGACTTATAAAGAAGTACCTCAAGGAAGATTTTGGTAGTGATGATCTTGAAATCATCCTTGAACCGGGACGCTCTATCGTGGGCGATGCAGGTATTATTTTTTCTGAGGTAGTGCTCATCTCACAAAAGTCTGAGACGCAGGATGCGCGATGGGTGTATCTCGATGTAGGAAAATTCAGCGGACTCATCGAAACGCTGGGCGAAGCGATAAAGTATCCAATATTTGTAGAAGGGAAAGAGCGAGTAAAAAAGACGAGCCCTGTCATTCTTGCCGGTCCCACGTGTGATTCGTGCGATATCTTGTACGAGGACTACAAATACATGCTTCCAGACAGCATGAAAGAAGGTGACCGGGTGAATATTTTTTCAACGGGTGCATACACGACGAGTTATAGCTCGGTAAATTTCAACGGTTTTCCACCGCTTGCCGTGTACATCTTTAACAAATAAGACTTTTAGTGAGACATCAACAGCAAGACCACAGGTCGATGCTGTTTTTTGTGTGGTTCCAAGGTAGACTGATAGTAATTACTAATACGCATATTTCTATTAATTTATTCATGGAGCAACTGCATAAATACGGTATTGAAAAATTTAGCTGGTATAAGACATGGCATGAAAAACCGCTCGTAAATATTGTCCATTTTACCATTTTGCTTGCGTGCGCCAGCATTCTCATAAATTTAAATACAAGTTTGGTCCTCGAGACCAAGGAGATGGGGCTTAATGGAGATGACTTGGGTGCAAAAGTGGTCGGTTCTCGTGGTGGGCGAAGGTTTGAGAATAAGGCAGTTTCTCTCAACAACTATTCGAATTTACCTGAGACCAAGCAGATTTTGGTCAAGTTCAAGAAGGGTGCACGCAAAGAACGTAAGGATCGTATGAAGTCTGAGGAGCGTATTCGTGGTGTACGCAATATTTCTCAACTTGGTGTTGAGGTGTTCGAAGTGGGTGTTGGTGAGACAGCACCTGAGGTTATTGATCGTATCAAGGCAAAGTATAAGGATGATATTGAGTTTGTAGAAGAAAATAAAATTCTCACAGAGCATTATATGCCCAATGACCAGAGTCTGAGTGGTCAGTGGCAACACGCCATGATGCGCAATCCGCTCGCGTGGGACAATACAAAGGGTCAAGGTGCCATAGTCGCAGTGTTGGACAGTGGTATTGATTCCACGCACCCAGACCTTACTGCAAATATTATTCCTGGATACAACATGTATGATCTGAATACCAATACTACAGATATACATGGGCATGGCACTTGGGTTTCGGGAACAGCGGCAGCAGTTGGTGACAATACGGTAGGCATAGCTGGTTCCGCATACGGGGCAAAGATTTTGCCTATTCGTATTGCATATGTAAACGGGCAAGGTAAGACGGAGACAACGTGGGATTTGGTATCTTGGGGAATTGTGTACGCTGCTGATCATGGGGCAAGGGTAGTGAATTTAAGCTATGGTCCTGCTTGTGATGCCTACTCAGTTATTGATGCTGCAAGATACTTGCGTTCAAAGGGTGGCGTGCTGGTGGTCTCAGCTGGAAATACTCAAGCCTACTCGCCCGCATACAACAGTGGTGAATTGACCTGTGTGGGGTCGACGAATAGCGGCGATACGCGATCATACTTCTCTACGTATGGTCCATCAGTCGACGTAACGGCACCTGGGGAGGGTATTTATACGACCGGTGTAAATGGTGGTTATGTAAATGTGCAAGGAACTTCATTTGCTGCGCCAAACGTAGCGGCGGTGTATGCCATGATGTTTTCGGCAAATCCAAACCTGACTCCCTCACAAGCAGATAACATACTCTTTTCGACAGCAAAGGACTTGGGGGTGCCAGGTTGGGATGAATGGTATGGATATGGACGGGTAGACACAAAAAATGCTGTAGATCAGGCAATACTATTGGGTGGTGGCTCGCCAACGCCAGCACCAGATACTCAAGCGCCTTCGGTCCCAGTAGGTTTTAACGGTACAACGACGGCAGGGGTTCAGCAAGTGATGCTTTCATGGCAAGCAGCAACGGACAATGTTGGAGTGACTGGCTACAATGTGTACCGCAATGGTACAAAAATCACTACCGTAAATGCTTTGACATATACAGATACCGCAATTCAGTACGGGACTGCATATACGTATACTGTGTCCGCTGTTGATGCTGCAGGTAACACTTCTGCACAGACAGGGGTAATACAGGTGACTGCACTCCCGCTCATACCTCCTGCTGATACTCAAGCGCCAACAGTCCCAGGAAGTCTTAATGGAACTGCGAACTCTGAGACACAAGTATCACTCTCATGGCAAGCAGCAACCGACAATGTGGGTGTGACTGGATACAACGTATACCGCAATGGTATAAAACTCGGTAGTGTGACCACACTCTCGTATACGGATTCCACTGCAGTTGCCAATACTGCGTACTCATATACTGTTTCGGCCTATGATGCTGTAGGCAATACTTCGGCACAAAGCACTGCAAAGAACGTGGTGACACCAGATGCTACGGCTCCAACTGTACCCGCAAGTCTCACCTCAGTTGCCATAACACACGAGCAAGTGGTGCTCTCATGGCAAGCAGCAACCGACAATGTTGCTGTTATCGGATACAATGTATACCGCAACGGCGCAAAGATCGGAACTGCAAGCACTCTCTCGTACACTGACCTTGCTGTTACCCCAAGTACCGGATACTTGTACACTGTTTCTGCCTATGATGCTGCGGGCAATACCTCGGCACAAAGTGCTGCAATAACAGTGACGACGTCTGCGCCGCCAGTGGTGCCCGATACACAAGCACCGACCGTACCTGCAAATACTGCCGCAGTAGCAAATACTGAGACAAAAGTGACAGTCTCTTGGGCAGCGTCGACCGACAACGTCGGAGTGACTGGCTATAACGTGTACCGCAATGGTACGAAGATTGGAACAGTGTCTACCTTGAGCTATGTTGATACTACGGTTTCTGCTAAGACAACCTACTCCTACACAGTCTCCGCATTTGATGCGTCTGATAATGCGTCGTCTCAGTCAAGTACTGCATCAGTGACGACGCCCGATACGACAGCGCCGTCGCTTACGTCAGGGGTAACCGCTGTTGCTGACTCTGAAACAAAAGTCACACTCAGCTGGCAGGCGGCAACCGACAACATCGGCGTCACTGGTTATAACGTGTACCGCAACGGCACGAAGATTGGTACCGCAAGCACACTCTCGTACGCAGATACAACCGTGGTTGGAAGTACACTCTACCTGTACACCATTTCTGCCTACGATGCAGCAGGAAACACCTCAGCACAGAGTGGCGCCACATCTGTCACCACACCAACTCCTGTACCACCACCTGACACAGCTGCTCCTTCAGTACCAACAGGCATAATCGGGACTGCCAACTCACAAACACAAATTGCGCTCAGCTGGCAAGCAGCCACAGACAACGTCGGAGTAACGGGTTACAACGTGTACCGCAACGGCACCAAGATCAGCAGTGTCTCAGCGCTCTCCTACATTGATACCGGGCTTAGTGCTGGTACGGCATACACATATACCGTTTCTGCATACGATCTCGCAGGGAATACCTCAGTACAGAGCGCAGGTCAGTCTGTGACGACACAGTCTCCAGTTCCACCTCCTCCTCCACCGGTACCGGTTGCTGATACCATAAAGCCGTCAGTCCCTGCAGGACTTACCGCTGTCGCAAATACAGCAACACAAGTTGCCCTTACATGGATAGCATCTACCGACAATGTGGGAGTGACTGGCTACAATGTGTACCGCAATGGTACGAAGATTGGAACGGTAACCACACTCTCCTATACTGACAGTACTGCAAAGACAAACACCACATACTCCTACACGGTCGCCGCCTTTGATGCTGTGGGCAATTTCTCGGCCAAAAGTCCGTCGGTATCCGTAAAAACACCAAGCGTGGCAGTAAACTTTGTACAAACACCGTATGTGGGTACCAAGACGGCTAATTCTGTCGTCGTGAATTGGGGAACTGACAAGGCAGCGTCTGGCGTTGTAAAGTATGGAACCAGCTGGTTCAATATGACCTCGACAGCAAGTGCTGCAACTCCTGCATTGTCACAAGCGGTGCCAATAACCGGATTACTGCCAAATCGCCGATACTACTATCAGGTGACAGTGACCGATCCGGCGACGGGAGCGCTCCGAAAGTCCTCGCTCATGATCTTTAGTACCAACAAATAATAGGGAGCGATCCATATTAGAATCAAAAAAACTCAGTGTACCTGAGTTTTTTTGATTCTAAT
>CAYOAM010000003.1:74015-263958 GCA_964402035.1 uncultured Candidatus Saccharibacteria bacterium | reverse complement strand
ATCGTGCATGCTACCATAGCTTTATGTTCAAAAAGGCACTGATGTCTGGGGTTGGGTTTTCCATACTCTCCACACTTATCAGTATATTCTTACCCTTTGGGGCTCTTGCTTATTTGAGCCACGATGACGTAATAACTTTCGCATTTATCGTCTCCTTAATAATATTTACAGAAATTCTTATCTCTCTTTATGTTGCTAAGAAATCAAAAGATGCGCCCATACTAACAAAAGTGGCTAGGTTTACTTTAGGTTACTGCTTTCTTTATTTATGTGTTCTGTATGCGGATATTTTTAACCTACTTTCCGATACTCTTAGCATATACCTTCTTCATAAGCCGCTCAGTGTGGTCATCAGTGCATACACTCCCCTTCTTTTACCACTAGCTATGCCTTTCGTGATAGAAAAATCGGACCAGACTTCTAGACATTCCAAACTTTTTCTCTATGGTCTTTGTCTTCCCATACTCCTTGCCGCATTCTGGGTATTTCCACAACTCTTTGTTGATACTAGAAGTTGGTTACACTGAAATTACATTCACTAAGACTACTGGTGAGGGACTTGGCGCCAGTTCTAAGTTTCTTAGTTTTTGTGTAGTCCTGAGTCACTAACCAAATTACTTATTGCATAGAAATGTGCTAAGTGCTCTTGACCACGTCTCACCAGTCGCAAAGCGACATGGTTCCGACTCCCACACAATCAGAAAATCCCGCGCAGGCGGGATGTATTGTATGTCTTTTGTGGTCACAAATATTTTTCCTGACGGAAAAATTTCGCTACCCCAGCTCGCTGTTTTTGCCTTGAGCAAAGCTCAAACAAAAACATAGCTGCGCTTCCCACAAAAGCATAAAACCTGCCGAAGGGCAGGTGTTTATGTCTTTTGTGGGCGATGAGGGACTTGAACATTACATGTTCGGTACGGGTTGTCGATATTTTATTTCCTTTCAGTTATAAAATATCTGGCAACCCCTTCAAGTCTCACTCATCTTACAGATACACAAAAACCGGCATGAAGCCGGATTGTGTATCTGTGGGCGATGAGGGACTTGAACCCCCGACCTTCTCAGTGTAAATGAGCCGCTCTACCAACTGAGCTAATCGCCCTCAATCCACGCTCTGCAGTATAGCTGAAATTTGATTTCATGCAAAATACCTGCATTTATAAAAAGCACCCACCGTAGCGTAAAACGGTGAGTGCGCTATTCTTTTAGACGCGAAAATATCGAGGGACGATATTTCGCAAACAGCAACCTGTCGTACTCATTTGGTACATATCGTGCACCCACGACAAGCAAGCATTGCCCACTAGTAATTGAAAAATGGTAGCCCTTGCTTGTGCATGTGTAGGAATCAGGTCTATCATCTTTCTCAGCTGGCGTACACCCAGCCGCCACGGCATGGTACCAGTAGAGCAAACCTCTAAATTCTCTTAAGGATGCGCGGGATCCCTTGAGTCCAATAATCCCAAGACGATCAAAAATCGGATGGAATCCATCATTCAGAAGCGTCTCAGCACGCCGGCATATGTGCTCGTCTTTAACAACGTGCACAATAGAATTTGTGCTGATGAAGCTACGAATGGCCGCAACCAAACCAGCGTAGGCAACATTCTTATCATCCAGTACAGCCACTAACTCGGAAGCGCTCATATCTCCCCCATAGGTCGGTACTACAAACCACCTAAAACTATACGCTTGATCTTGCGGTAATTCAACATTGTTATAAACTGCAGCTAGAAAAATGTCCTGCGTAGCAGTGCAGGACATTAGCTGAAATTTGAATTCGTGCAAAGAAAAGTGATCTGCCGAAACAAAGTACTTTAACGCTGCGATGGCTCCGCAAGAAGCAAGAGTTTTGTCTTATGCCAACGGAACAATTCCTCATCGGCACCAATCTCTCGATAGGAAAGGCCAACAACGAGAGCTCGACCCCGCGAAGAAAAATGATACCCCCACCCTTCAAAGGTATACCTGTCGGCCTGAGCAAAGTATGTCTCGCCAATACAAGGGCTGTTGTGGTGATACCTAAGTAATGCAGCACGAATGGTGTGATGCCTACCTGGTATTGCGATGACCACTTGTAGGGGTTTATCTATAATCGGATACCATCCGACTCGAAGACAATACTCGATAACCTTCGCAAGGTGGTGATCTTTCGAGAAAAAGCCAATACTCCGAGACGCATCCATCCTTTTGACATACGAGACTATGTCTTCGTAGCCAATCCTACGAGGGCGCAACCATTGTAAGAAGTCATGTGCTGACAGCATCATGGCAACCTCCGATCTACCGATAGCATACACTTTTTATAGAAAACTAAACAATGTGGCACAGATTGCCAAGAGGAAGATTGTTTGGTTTACTGCTCACAGACAATATTCTAAGCATCATGCTTAGATAGAGATATGGGGCAGAAAAGATGGTGAGAGAAATCAGTGGCGATGAGCTCGAGGTCATCAACCGCTATCATGGATGGCACGACAATGACTCAGGGTATGCAGCACTTTGTGAAATGCCGTCCCAGATGTTAAAGCTGTGGACAGAAGCAAAGGAGCAGGCAGGTGGCACATTCACCGTGTGTTCACATCACCACAAGAGTGCGCTAGTCTCGGCAGTATTACTCCAAAAAACAAACGGGAAAACGTTTCTCGTTGGAGCTTGGGGACCTGAAGATACCTGCTATACGAAAACAGTTGCTACTCCCATGGTGCGAGGATGGGCAGCATCTGAGCAAATAAGAATTGCTTCCAAGCTCAGACATTGGTGGTCAGCACTAGATGTACCGATCGTGCTGCTCTCCGGTGCCTTTGCAGTCGGCCCGGTAGTAGGAATATACCTCCTACCTTTAACCTCTAGTTTCGTGACCTCGTCGTGGCCAATAAAAATTCTTGTCGGATGCACTTGGTTGTTGATGCTAGTGTCTGCATTAGCAAGCATACTAGTACCACGCCAACTTCTAAGACAAAGGCGAGAGGAACTGCTAAGAGATCTTACGGAGCAGCTGAGTATAATCCGGTCTTGCGGAATTAGTACTTGAGGGACAGGGGAAGTAACGCGCTGCTTAGGCAGTGCGTTTTTTATTATGAGTCATAGTTACAACGACTCACAAAATATCTGGCAACCTTTTCGATTCCTTGGTCTCATACAAAAACCCGACACGAGGTCGGATCTTTTGTACCAGTGCCTCGACCAGGAATCGAATGTTACACATTCAGTACAGGTTGTCGATATTTTAGTACGCTTCGCTTCTAAAATATCTGGCAACCTTTTCGATTCCTTGGTCTCATACAAAAACCCGACACGAGGTCGGATCTTTTGTACCAGTGCCTCGACCAGGAATCGAACCTGGAATAACGGCTTAGAAGTCCGCAGTTATATCCATTTAACTATCGAGGCATGTTATTTCCCACCACCCAACTCCTTATGGTTCTATCCATTGAACTACAGGGGGTTTTACCGACTCAGCCTAGCACTTACTTTCAAGAAAAGTAAGTGCTAGGCTGACCTTCACTCAACAAGGCTCGGAGTACTCTCTACAATGGGAGCTTTCGGCACCACCTCTTCGTCTTCCTTTTCTGTAACCGGCTTTTCAACTACTGCTGGTACGGGAGTAGGCAAATTTTGTAGTGCAGAAAATGCATCCTCGCGCGCACGATAGAGATCCAGCACCTTTTCCACACGACTATGGTCATAGGTATAGCTTTTTTCTGGAGGCACCTCTACTACCCTATCACCCACCTGTCGATTAACCGAAAACCACCAACCAGCGTACACCCCACCGATACCAAAGATGAGTATCGCCAAAATAAATCCGGTAAACCACTCTCGAAACGGACGCACCAATTCAAAGCGGTGATCTGTTTTTTTTGATCGTCGCAGTCGCGCCAGATTATAATGAAGATCTATATTCATAGTTTCTTTTCTTTAGTGACCTTCACGGTGAATACCCCTTTCCACGAATCACTATCGCTCCGAGACTCTCGCGACAACATAGTGCTTGTAATCGTAGACTGATACGGCATCGTCTCAAGAAGCGCCAAAAACTGTGTGACCGAAGCAAAGGTACCACCCACTTCAAAGGTAAATACGAATGATGCAAATGCTGTCGTTCCGTCTATCGGTTCAACATTCACCGATTGGGTTGCAATCGTAAGTCCACGTGCACGCGCTGCTTTTTCCATCTGTCCCAAAAAAACGGTGACACCATTGTCGGTCAACAAGTAATCATTGAGTTTTGCTCGTGATGTTTCGGTATCCGCACGCACTTTTGCAAGCGCGGTAAGCTCCAGATTTCGTGCATGCGCAACAGCTTGTGACTGTGCGCGTTCGCGCATCCCCACTTCACGTAAGTGCGTCACATACCAAAGACCTCCATACAATGTACACGCGCTCAATAGCACAATGGTAGCAAAGATTACTGATTGTAGTGTTTTTGGTGACATAGCTCTTATGGTGTCATACGTAACGTGAGTGTTGCGGTAAACGGCAATTTTGTATCCCTCGCTAGATCAGACACTGGGACTTGCGCATCGAGGAAAAATGCATCCCGCTTTATGGTTTCCAAAAATAGCGAGAGTGCCTCACGTGTCTCAGCAATACCTCGCACCTCAATACGTGACACCTTCTTTTCATACGTGATCGACAAATTCTCAAGTGACACATGTTCGGATCGCGCTCCCTCAACATGCGCCACAATATCCGACGCCAATACCGTAGACCCCACAGTCGATAGGCGATCCGCAAGCATGGTTGCTCGCTTCAACTCCTCTACGGTCTTTGTATAATCTGCATCAGTCGTCGCATTTTCGATTTTTATATCTTCATCAATCAACACTTGCTTTGAAAATAATACAAACGTTGGAATGAGCAATGTTGCTCCGACAAGTATCGCGCCCGCAAACAACAGTGCCCATACCGTATAGACGCGCATGAGATACTCACGACGGACCAGTGACTGCGCTTCGCTCGGAATGAGATTTATCATAGTTCTGGTACAAAATCAGTGAGCGCAAGCCCAATTGCGGTTGCATACCCATAGGAGTATCTTCGTGTAATTGGCGGCACCACATCCTGAAAAGAAAAAGCGTTTTGCCAAACTTGTGCACGCTCAGTCGGTATTTCAAGTTCCTCGGTAAAATACTCCGGGAGCCCCGCTAGATTTACACTACCTCCACAGAGAATAATTTTTTCAATACCACGATCGGTTACACCCTCTCCATGCACATTCCAATAGTTGATGCGCATACTGAGTTCATCTTTGAGCGTCGCAATTGAGGAGAGGAGCGCAGTATAGACTTCTCCACCCGCCTCTTCTGAGCGCAATAATCCTTGGGTATTTTTGATACGGGTTATCTCCGACTCTTCAATCGCCCCAATATGACGCCGCATTGCATCACTTAGTTGCGCTCCGCCAATATCGATGGTTGAGGTAAACATCAAGGTGCCATGGTACACAATACCAACACCGGTGCGTGACTGACCAAAGTCAACAATCATAAAGGCACCACGCTCGCCCGATCGTACTGCCGCGCGGGCAATAGCTTGCGCCTCTACTTCAAAGGAAAGCGGTATGAGTCCCGCACTACGACACGCTTCATAGTAGCCGTTGATCGTATCGCGAGCGTAGACTGCAACACCAACTGTGAGTGCATGCGTTGTGGGATTTTTTCCGACCACTGCATAGTCAAAGTAGGCATCACGTGGAGAAAGGGGCACGTTTTCTTCGAGTCTAAATTCAAGGACGTTTCTGATCTCACGAGGCGACGAGACTTTTTCCACCGTTGTTTCAAACAAATACGCGCGCTCTTCAGGGAGTGAAACGCGGACATACTCGACACGGGTCTTTTGCTTAAATTCTTTGAGCACGGCAACTAAATTGTCTTTGTTCTGCAAATCACCTCGCTTGACCGTCTTTTCCGGAATAGGAATATCGCCCCACGTCACCAATTCAAGTCTGCGACCACCATGTTTAAACTGCACGTACTTGAGAGACGCATCAGAAATATCAACGCCCGCAGAGGGGAGCGTCATAAAACGCGGCGGCGGAAACATCCGCGAGAACAATGAAGACACACGCATACTCGTATTATACGATGCATCTACTCAAAAATACGCGACATACACACAGTGTGACTGTGCGCCCGGAGTGACGGCACAAAAATCCAGAACAGTGTTCTGGATTTTTGTGCCGTCACCTATCGAACATTTATTTTACACGCGAACCAGGCGCGAGAGGAGTTTCGGGCGCGAGTAACGAAAAATTTCCTTCAGCAGTACTTGCCGCGAGTATCATCCCCTGACTTTCAACACCACGAATCGTCCGGTATTCCAAATTTATAAGAAAGGGAAAAGTTTTCCCGACCAGTACCTGCGGATCTTCAAAGTACGTACGAATACCCGAGACAATCTGTCTTGGGCTTTCCTCGCCGACATCTACCATGAGGCGCAAGAGTTTGTCTGCCTCCGGCACCGGCTCAACGGAAAGTACCTTTCCAAGTACAATCTGCAGCTTTGCAAAATCATCGTAGGTAATCATGTGGTGTTTTTTAAACGTGTAAGATAACTATTGAGGATGATAGCGGCTGCGGATGCGTCGGTAAGTTCATTTCTCCCCTGCTCACGGACCGCTTCCTGTGTTGAAAACATTTCCGACTCATAGTGTATCGGTATCGCTAGCTCTGTAGCAAGAGATTTTACAAAAACATCAGCCTGCGTCGCTATGGGATTTTTATTGCCGTGAAGTCCATAAGAGTCCCCAACAACCAGCGCTCCAACATGCTCGGTAGCAACAAGCGCTACAACCCGTGCCTTGAGCGCCGAGTCATTTGGAAACACCGCATGCGGAAAACCCATACTCCCCGATTCATCAGACAGTGCCACCCCCACCCGCTTGCTGCCATAATCAATACCCATATACCGCATGCAGAAAAGCATACCACAATGATTGATAACCATGGATATTACCAAGGTTTTTTGCTACTATCCTGTGGTACTCACGCAATATATAGCCTTGGAGGGATGGCTGAGTGGTCTAAAGCAACAGTCTTGAAAACTGTCACCTGGGAAACTGGGTCGAGAGTTCGAATCTCTCTCCCTCCGCACCTGTTTTTAGAAACACCCCTTGTGGGTGTTTTTTGTAACAGGAGGACGAGATTCGAAGCCATTCAGAGATAGTTTTGGAGGAGTGCTCCGCCAGCTGGCGGAGCACAAAAATATCCTGAACGGGTACTGAAACGATACGTTTCGAATCTCACGCTCTCCGCAACAATTTAATACCCCTTATGATGCGCGCACCCCCTGGCGCTGTGCTAAAATAAACCTATGGAAGCAGACTATGTAGAGGATATTGAACAGCCAACAGGCCGACTCCGTGAAATATCATGGGACGCACCTGAACATCATCACACCGAAAAAGGCAGTGACTGGTTTTGGGCACTTGGCATTATCACGATCGCGAGCTCAGTCGCGATGATCGTCTACGGCAACGTGCTCTTTGGTATTGTGATCTTGCTCGCAGGTACCGTGACTGCCCTACTCTCTTCAAAAAAACCCCGCATGATCACCTACAGTGTCTCGCTGCGCGGCGTACGCATCGGAAACGATCTACACCCAT
This sequence comes from uncultured Candidatus Saccharibacteria bacterium, assembly GCA_964402035.1. Lineage (GTDB taxonomy): Bacteria > Patescibacteriota > Minisyncoccia > Phycocordibacterales > UBA918 > JAIETH01. The sequence continues at coordinate 256,349 of CAYOAM010000003.1, read as the reverse complement.
ACAGTACACTCAAATGCTTCTATCTGGACGAAGAACATCCACAAACTGCACAACTATTTCTACAATCAAAGCACCTTTTGGCGCCCCTAATGATCATCCCGGTGCCTGAAGATGCTGTTGAGGATATCGAATATTTCCTTGAGGAGCGGCTGCCAGAAGAACACCTTGAAGAATCAATCGGGCACCGCCTACTGGAACTTTTAGGATTTTAACGGTATGCTTCTTTTTATCGCTCAAAAGCGATATCTGCTCCCGTCGTTCAACGGATAGGACGCAAGCTTGCGGAGCCTGTAATGTAGGTTCGATTCCTGCCGGGAGCACTGATATGAAAAAACTGCCTTTTGGCAGTTTTTTCATATCAGTGCGAACAAAAAACAATACGGGGTATTGTTTTTAAGGAATCGAAGCCTGATTGAGCATTTTATGGAGTGCGTAGCGCGAACAGAAAATCCAATCAGGGTACTGGTTCTGTAAGAACCGAACTTCCTGCCGGGAGCACAAAAGACAGAGACACCTGCCCTGCGGCAGGTTTTCTGCTTTTGTGCTGACCGCAGCGATGTCGCTTTAGCGACCGCGAGGTGGGGTCGAGAACACTTAGTACACATGCGTAGCATGTTACTTAGTGATTCGTGACCACAAAAGCTATACAAAATTTACTGAAAGATAAAACGAATTACGAATCTGACCCCAACGGACCGCGGAGGAAATATATCAAGTATAACAAAAAGACCACCCTCATTGGGTGGTCTTTTTGTTATTTCTTAGCTACTTTTGCAATCGCAATTGCAAGACGTGATTTCTTTCGTGAAGCGGTATTTTTCTTAATAACTCCGCGTTTTGCCGCCTTGTCGATCACTTGGTAGGCATCACTCAATAGTTTTTGTGCTTCGTCGAGTTTCCCGGACTCAATATGCTTTGCAATATTCTTGAGAATATCACGCATATTTGACTGTACACGCACATTGTACACGCGCTTCTGGAGAGAAGAGCGGAGCGCTTTCTTTGCTGATTTGATAATTGGCATGTCGCGTACTATACCCTACAAAACACTAACATGCAACAGAAATTGCTTAGGACTTTATTTGAGCACGTAAAAACCTACAGATACAAGGCGCATAGGAGCGAGGACCCGAGCCAGAGAAATATGCCGGGGGCATATTTCTCAATCTTCTTATGAGCGGTTCGAGCGACGCATGCAACGAAGTAGATGGGGGTTTTACGTGCTCAAATTTCTATCTCACTTGAGATCACTCGCACAGTAGCTACAGCACTACCACCCGACGCACAGGATAGACGGAACGGTGTCGTGCCCACAATAGGACCGGTAACATACGGACCAAAAGCACCTGACCCTCCTACCAAACGCGTGCTTGGATTGCCATCTCCATCGCTATTAAATGGATCAATGTCTCTTCCGGTGATCACACATCCGGTATGCCCATTGAGAGTACCCACCACGGTACTAGTATTTCCTGCACGTACGCGACCAGGATTTGCGGAAATAGTAGGATTTCCCCCAGGACCTGAAGTGACAAAGTTTACGGTCACCTCATCCCGTTTACCATCACAGACAACGGTATATGTTCGTGACCCAGCGGTAGGCTCTTCTACCCCACCAACGCCCGATGTCTCACCACGTACCGCTCGTCCCGTATCAAAGTATGCAAGTGCATCGCACCGTGCGGCGTTTGTGGAATCCCACTTCAATTGAATCTGGTCAGCAGCCGTGATATTGAGTGGTCCTGATGTCCATGTAGATCCCGGACTATCGATGCGCACCTTGAGTTCCGCCGTAGGATTGGTCGAAGGAGTAACCGTGACCGATGTGCCGAATGTCGAACAAGAAACCGCTCCACTCGTCTTTGTAAGATCGAGTGCGTCACGCGCAATCACCGAGGCGGTCTTTGCACCCGTCGTACCATACGCAACCGTTTTCGTGTTGCCGTCACCCGATGGTCCATCGGTACTCATCCAAGTAAATATATACGAGCCTGATCCACCGGTTGCGGTCGCAGACCACACCACAGGGTCACCCACTTCGACATCGCCGTCATCAACTGAGCAGCTCGCGACCATAATATCGCTCGTTACCGTATAGCTTTGTGTCGAACAGTTATTCCCTTCATTTGATTCTGCAACCGAAAAAAATTCATCGACACAGTGCTTTACCGTAATAGTTCCGGGTGATGTGGGAGTAAAACTTCCTGCAGTATCAGTCACCGGCGCACCAGGTGCGAGAGATACGTGCGCAACATCGGGTGAAATAGGTATAAAGAATCCGCCCAATCCACCGTAACTGTATGAGAATCGATCTTCAAAGTATCCCGCAACACCACTCCCTGTATTTTGTACCTGTGCCACGAGTGTTGTTGGTGTATTCGCCACAATCGATGTCGCCCCACCTGCAATACCAAGCCCTGCTGAGATGAGATCTGGTTTTGGAATAACAAAATCAGTCCACGCAGATACATTATTGTCCTCACGTTCCTCATCGAGTGTGCGCCCGCTATCAGCAACAACCCGTACACGATGATTACCCGCCGGCCCTGTCCATACAGCACTTCCGAGCGAGGCGGTACCTCGTGGTGCAAGTGAAACAACTGCTGTGCCTGCCCCACTCAGTGTCACATCCACTGTACCATCGCGACCATAATCAATTTCAAATTTGTTTTGAAAACTTCCTGCTGCTGTGTACGCACTGTTTGTCACTGACCCTGCAAAGAGCTGTGTCATGGTCGAGTAGGTTGGCGCTGCTGGTACAACGTCCGGTTTAGCCGAGCTACAGTCGGGTACAGAAACATTACCCGTGGTGGTTTCAGTCACGCGACCGCCTGATACAGCATTGAGACGTACCGGATATACACCCGGCACGCTCGCTACTGGTGACACCGCGTCATGGCGAAATTCAAAAAAACTATTTGTCGCACATCCATTGCGATCTATCTTGGTGGTCTGATAGTAGATATCAACCTGGTCACTACACGAGAGACCCACATAATCAACACGAATCTTTGCATGTGGCGAACCATCACACGAGGCGCTCAAGACAGCCCTAAAGCTTGAGCCAGTGATGATTGGTATCCCCGTCGAGGGATCGATACTGTCTGCAGGACCTCCTGCACCAAGGTCGGTGGTGTTGGCGCATGTGACGGAACCGGGTTCAAGTCCAAATGAACTAGAAACATCCACATCTTTATCTGAGGGCGCGTCCGTTGGTCCATCCGCGGGAGCATCCGTGGGGCCGTCCGTGGGACCTCCACCAATACCACCCGGCTCACCCCCGTCTGCCTCTTGGGCAAAGACCAACCGATCCTGACCGAAACTCACCACCAAGGTTCCTACAAACATGAAGAGTGCTCCAACAATCAGTACGACAACATAATTTTTTAGTGTGTGCATATTGATTAATTATTCACCCATTCATTAATGTACATCGCCGACTGCACAAAGCCTTTAAGATCCTGTACGACTTTTCCTTCAAGTGTTGTTAGATCATAGATCATAAGACGCTGGTTGTTTGGTGCTCTGCCCTCATCTGCCACGTCAACAACTTCAAGTGCAAGATGTGCTCCATCTGGAGAAAACACCGGCCAAAATGCATATACCGGTATTTCTTTTTCAAACACCATTGAGAAAGGGTCCCATACATTGATCCTAAAGAGTGAAACAATACCCGTGTTTGGATTCGTCCACGCCAATCGATCCCCCTTATCAGAAACAGAAAACTGCATGTTTGCACGCGCAGCACCTCCCTTTGCTTGCCACACAAGTGACGTCGCTTTATTGGCACTATCGTAGAGGTAGAGACCTGCATTACCTAAATATAGGATCTTTGATCCATCGGGAGAAAAATGTGGGAACATACCACGTCCTATCTTTACTTCTACACTATTGGCCTTATCAGCAAAGCTCCGATCTATAAGATATAAAACAAGATCTTCAGGATCAATAATTCCTTCTTTCACTACAGGACTCCCGCTAAAAGCGATAGAGCCATTCGCAGCTACTGTTGGATTTCTTTTTTGTGATACATCACTCGTTGTCACCTTCGTATCAATACCACTCTGCGTATTGTGGAGAAAGATCTGTAGTTTTTTTGCATCACCCGTGCCTGCCTCCATATTGGATGCAAGGGGCAGAATATTTGAATCTGCCGCAGCACCCCCACCCACGATAGCGGTCTTGCCTTTTGGCAACAGATACGGAGCCAATGTGCCCGCCTTCACATCAAATGAGTACAATCCCATATGGCTGCGATCATCGGGTACGAGTGTGAGGATAATGTTTCCTGACGCTTCGGGACTTGCGACGTTCGTATCCAGTACCGGTTTCATACGGTCTGCACCAATAAATCCATCACGCTTCAATGTGTATCCCATCACCGAAAAAATTGCGAGCACTAGAAGCGCAACAAATATATAGATCCTCCGCGTCGCAACCGTCCGCTGATCCATAATACGAACCACCTCATCAGTCTGCGGAGTATTAATATCCATTTCCATGTACTAAAAAATGAGTGACTAACAATAGACCTATTATTACGCAAAATGGCAACACCGCACAGAACAATTATCCACCCACAGCACGCTACACCACGTCTGGACAATTTCTTGTCTCGCAGTATAGTACAAACAGTATGCAGTCCAACCAATGGGAGGAAGACCATGTTCTTTCGTGTAGTCTCGTTTCTCGCAATACTTCTGTTGCCCGTGAGCGTTGTGGGGGCGACCGACATCTATCGCATCTCTCTCGATCTACCTTCTCGATGGACCTGCACAGTGAGTGCTTCTAAGAAACCAGGGGAATGGAAATTGTGGTCCTGTTCAGATTCACAGCCTGGCCAGAAGCTCGAACATGCAAATATCTGGTTCAACGTGCAACCAGGACTTAACAACGAGCAGACACGTGACAAGTACATCAGCTCTATAAGCTCAGGCCCTTCTCCTGGCGTATTCGTAAGGGAAGACAAGCAAGCGTACCAGTCAGGCGAGACTATCGCACCTCACAAGAAGGTTTCTCTGATACATGCAGGATTGAAGGATATTACGCTCGAGCTGTACCAGTACCGAAAAGGCACACGTTTTGCGAATCTTGCATTTATCTACGGAAGCACAACAGCGGGCGTTCCTTTCTTCGCTCGTGTCGCAAACGTGAACACAGACACTTTTCTCGAAGTGGCCCAAAACGGAGACCGCATCATTGACACAATCCTCGCATCAATCAAGACACGCTGAACATCAAAGGCCTACGCTCCGTCCACATAACAAAACTCCCCATCGACCCGCGCGAGCCACGCTCCGCGGGTTTTTTCTTTTTCTAGTATTTTGATTGGTCAGTCTATTGGATTATTTCAGGCTGCGAGTAGTACATCCATTCGGCGATAACCTGCCCTAGCAAACCCGCGACCAAAGGTCGCGGGGGATTTCGAAGGACGTAGGTATCTAAATTAAATCTCTTCAAAAGTAGGGAGTGCTCGAACAATAGCTGTACCGGTACCACCGGATGTGCACGAAAGTGTATATGCAGTGGTGCCTACTATTGGCCCTGTTGTATACGGACCATACCCCGCAACAATACCCAAAGTAGTCAAATCAAGCGTATCAGCATCTCCATCCCCATCAAGATTACTTGGATCAATAGCGCGTCCCGTAATAACACACCCAGTATGTGCATTGACCGTCCCATCTATGACCGTAGACTGATTAGTACGAACGCGGCTTGGAATCGCTCTGATTGATGCTGCTCCACCAACTCCCACTAGTGCTTTATTTACCGTCACAGTATCCGTATCCTGAGGAGGAGGTGCACCGTTGTGACACGTTACTGAATAAGGGGTTGACAAGCCTGGACCGGGCTCAACTACACCACCCGCACCCACTGTTTGACCAAAACCGTTTGGCGCTGCGCCTGTTGAAAAGTTTGTACCTGCGCATTCAGAAGCATTCACCGAATTCCAGCGTAACTCAATTTCCTGCCCATCAACAATATAGAGAGTTCCACCAGTCCATGGGCCACCTGTCACTCTCGCTTCAATATTTGCAACGGGAGTCGGCGGATTATTGACCGTCAGACTATTGGAGCATGCCACCCAGCCAGTGGTTTCACCTGCACTATCAGTGACTCGCACAGATGCAGTCTTGGTCCCAGGGACATTGTACGTGTGCGACTGTGTATTTGAAGTTCCCGGCACAACATTAGTATCACTAAACCCATCCGTACCAGACCACTCGTATGTATAGTTTGGAGCGCCCGTAACCGAAAGTGTTGCTGTCCAAACTGCAGAATCTCCCTTTATGATTGGTGATCCGGCTACCGAACACGTTACCGCAAGTGTATCTCTCACGGTAAAGGTCTTTTCTGAAAAATTGTCCACCTCGTTTGCTTCGGCAACGGCAGAATGTGCATCCACATAGTGGCGCACGACTATCGTCCCGGGAGTTAATGGACTAAAAGATCCGGATGTATCAACCTCAGTAGCATTTGGCCCCAAACTTAAATGAGAAATATCAGGAGTGATGGGATAAAAAGTACCAACTACACCCCCCGTCACATACGCATATAAAAATTGGTCGTCGAAAGTGGTGGCTGCAGCGGTGCCGATGTTTTTTACATCTGCCGTAAAGGTGACTGCGGGAGCACCGATGGTGATCACGGTACCGCCACCAGACATGGCAAGATTGGTCGATACAAGATCAATACGAGAATTCCCCACCGTAAACTGGTTGCTCGTTGCGACACGCTTCAGTACACCTGCATCATTGTAGAAATAACGAAACTCATAATTACCGGCTGGTTGCACTATTGTTACAGGCACAGTTCTTTCTGTGTCTGGTACAGTATTTTTGAAATAATCTAATTGCGACGCATCACTTGTACCAACCCTAAAAAGAGCAATCTCATCATTTATTGTTGGTGGCAACCAACCAACGCCAGTGGTGACTTTCCAATGAACATTCGCCACCTCACCCGTAAAAAGAATATTTGGCGCGGTGTCCAATTGCACCTCAAAACTTAGAGTTGTAGACACATCACATTCCCCAAGATTATGTTCAAATTCTGGAATAGATTCGCACGACGCAGGAAAAATACTACCGCCCACTTCCCCTTTCGGGGAAAATGCCGCATAACCGACCTCAACTGAGGCAAGATGCTCAACATTCGCACTACCAACAAATACCACAGATCCAACAAAAAACAGTACACCGGCAGACGCAATGAATAGTGGCCTGGCACCATAACGCATGAGGATCTGTAACATGTATATCCATAATATCACCTGATCAAAAAAAAATACCCCATTAATCCACCTGAGCATCACCCGTCAATGCAATATTTTTTTTAATTTGTTCCCCCATTGATGCAAATCCTCGATCATAGCTACGGGGATCATTTCCCGGATATGCCTTACCCCAGTCCTCTTTCGTTAAATGACCAAAAGATACCTGTGCATTAAGGAATCGTCGCAGGGCCTCTTCTTTAAAACCAAGATTGAGCAACGCGACCCCCAACGTGTTATTAAGCCATGGATTGTCTGGATGATATCTCAGTCCTCCTTCGGCTGCTACACGAACCCCCTCAAATTCACCCTCCATAAAGTAGATCCATGCAAGATCATTGTAGGCAGCCCAACCATTTTTTTTCCACGCGATAAAAGTAAGAAAATCATCTTCTGCTTTTTCATACTGTCTCATAAAACCATAAATGAGACCTCGCACATAATACGAACGCTTATTCTCGGGGAATCGTACGATCTCCTTATCGATTTCGTAGAGGGCATTATAAAAATCTCCTTCTATAAAGTAGATTCGCGCAAGCTGATAGTGGATATCGCTCTGCGGACTATCGCCAGAAAGTTCAAGCGCTTTTTTGTAAGCTTCTTTAGCTCGCGCAACATCGTACATCCCACCACCAAAATAATAATTCCCTATGGAAAAAAATACTGCCGGTTTATCAAAACCAATCACCGATGCTGTGCGTGGGGAAGCGTGCGCAACAAGATATTGTGAAACATTTTCCCTTGCCATATACACACCAAGCACGAGGATAACTATTGTTGCCACCCCATACAACCAGCGTTTTTGCATCATGATACATTCATCATACAACACCAAGCGAGAGGCTACCCCATTTTTGGATGCCCCATGGCAATAACGTATGTTGGCGCCTCAATCATCATATCTATATCAAGTATTTTTGCCATTTCTTCAGTTCTAAAGCCCGCAAGCGTACAACAACCAAGGCCCAGCCCTGTGGCAGATATGACTGCGTTTTGTGCAACATGACCTGTTTCCAGAAGGACAATTCTGTACCCAAAATCACGATACTTCATAAAATTACGATTCCATACTGCGGTAAACATGAGCACAAATGGTGCGTCCTTTGACCATGGATAGGTGAGAGCATTTTTGACCAAGAGATCACCTTCTGGTCCTAAAAGCCGCTCTAAAGAATGCTCTTTAATGTTGTAGTGGTACACACCCGATGCGATCTCTCTGCTATTCCGAATGGATATATACGTTTCGACAGGATATCGTCCCCCACCCGAAGGATAAAAGCGTTTTTGAGCAGAACGACGATTCCTATCATTATCTAGGGCGTTTGAAAAGTTCGCCTCACCCACTGTCCAATACAACAACGTTGAGACTTCTTTATGTGTGAGACTTTTTGCAGGATCAAAATCACGCAGTGATGCACGGGTACGCAACATGTTTTCATACGTATTTGAAAATGGGGTTGGCGCAGAAAGAGCAACACGATCCATGCGCGGATACGTCTTGTACTCAACAGTAACCCACTCCTTTGGCCACAATCTGCTGTCAGCAGGAATAATTCCTGGCGCCAAAAGACCAGTGGTTTTTTTATGAAATAATTTACTTAAGTGGCCAAAAATCATATGCTACGGGAATGGGTGCGGAATTGTATTTAAGACTGAAGCTGACTCATACCCACACCGAATTGGCACCTCCCTTAGACGAGAGCCACCCAAGTATGGAATGGCTTCTTTGAGATAAAGTGGTTGTAGCTCAGGAATAATCACAAAAGCTGTATGCAAACCCAATGATTGCATACAATTTGGTGTTAAATCTACATACGCGCAAACATAACCCTTCCGTTCAATCTCACACATAAGATGCGACATTTTCTTTTTATAATACTGAATATCACCCAAACGATCATCCTCGGCTGGTAAAAAATTTATTTGCTCTTGCTTTCCTTTAAAGAAAAAGGATATTTTTTCAATCATTTCGGTTGAGCTGGCCCAATATACTACTCGCTCATCCCTATCCATTTTTCGCACATCAGGATCAAGAACTTTATGAAATGTCTGTTTAGCTGCATAACGAACACCTAAACTTTCACTTATTGACCCAATTAAGGCCGCTTTGGGAGAAAAATCGGCTTTTGCACCAACCGTTACCGCTGGTCCTTTTCCTGTGCGATCAATGATAATTGCAGCGTATACATACACGGAAGAGAAATCGGTGACTAATCTCACCACAACCACTTCTAGATTATACCTATCAAAAGGACGGAGAACATCCTCGATATCCTTGTCTCGAATACGAGCATCTTGAAGATCAACTCTTGGGCAGTTAATGCTATTGAGATAGGATACCATAAAAGCATCACGTTCTATCACCTCCAACACACCTTTTACAACCGCTTCTTCAAGGGACGGTCCTGTAGCGAGACCTGTTGTAATCACCGACCGCAAAAGCGGCTCAGCATCAGGAACACTTTTTTCTTGCAGTGGTGTTTGTACATATCGTGCAAAATGTTTAACACTCACTAACTGCAAGGGCACCCATATCTCTCCGTGGTTTCCATATCCTCTCACCCACCGAAATTTTGACATATGACTATACTGAAGTGATGAAATCTTCTCTCGCTGCACAGAAGAAAAACCAGCCAATCGATCTATATTGAGCACCTGCCGACTCCGACAAAGATCCTGATACGATGCGTAAACACTGTCTGAAATAAGATGCGAAAGATCAGTATCTTTCCAGAGATATCTCTCCACATGTTCAGCAAGTGCTTTCCAGATCGATTTTTTTTGACTAAAAAAATCAACTCCTCCTCCGTGAGCGCCCACAAAATAGACATGCGCGTATGGTTCATCAGCATAGCCGCCATGTTTAGTAATAATATGTGTACCATTATTAAAGAAACCTTGCTTTTTAAGTACACCGAGTATTGGTAAGAACGTAACAGCTTCGGGTTCCATCCATGAAAGATTTTCTGGTACTTTAAAAAATACGCTCTTTCCAACGAACTTGTACAGGACAGACAAAGCAATCCGAACCATATATCCCTTAATACCCAGGAATTTAAATTTCTTTGCTGAAACGACTTCCTGAAGGGAAACGTCTTTAAAAATATCTAATTCTTCATCCGCATACATGTGCAGATCATACACTACCTTATGCAAAATAGAAGGTGTATAATAAATGCGATATGGTTTACATAAAAAAGAAGGCTCGAAATTTACTACTCCGTGGTTTTTTTCTAGTCAGCATATTTTTCCTTTCAGGATTTCGATTCTGGGGAACGTCGCATGATGAAAATCTGGATGGCTTAAGCGACGCGGCCGTTGGACTATTTGGTTATAACGCACACGCTGATACACCACCCGATTCTGTAATTCTAGGTATCGATCGAGATGGACCACCTGCAACAGCTTGCGGAACAGGATGTATAGGCGACGCCGCACAATGCGCTGCAAGTTCCGGCTCACTTTCTGATGGCAATACGTAATATTTTATCACGTAAAATTAATATCGTGCTTACTATACAGAAAAAAATTTTACTCCTTATTCTTTTTTTTATTATAAGTATTTCAGGTATCTTTTTTTTCATTTTGAAGAAAGATACCCAACCAATACAAACATTGGACACTGTCACTGCAGAAAAAAAGACGAATTACATAATTCCCGGTGTCCCATACAAGGGGTTTTATACGAAGAGTACTGCAGATGATTTATTTATTAGCGATATTGCTGCGGCAATCCTAATGTTGGGAGAATACTGGGAGAATACAGCAATAACCCCTAGCAGCCTACTTCATGTACGCCCCAACCCGCGAACTAATCGCACGACGTCCGAATCACTCGTTGACTATTTTTCTCAGATTGGGAAAATGAGCGCCCACGTAATGCCCATGACCCTTGAGGAAACCGCACGCTTCCTTAGTCCAAAAAGCAACGTCCCCTTACTACTTTTCATGCCGCCAAGTAGTCAGATATCCCCTGAAAAGCAATCCGACACGGTGGTTGTGTTTATAGGAATTGATACGGAACATAAAAATGTGATCTTGCATCACTACTGGTATGGAAATAATTTTTCTATGTCCTTTAAAGATATCTATGCTGCCTTCAGTATTGAGGCAGGGAGGCCGTTGCCATTCATTGTCGTGGAACCATTACGCAATCCCGCCCCATCTTTCTTTAGTGAAAAGTCTCAAAAAATGTACCCCCCTCGAACCACCTCAATGGAGGTGTCACAAAAGCTTATAGAAAAATATCTTACAGGGGTTGATTTGGTACTAAGAGGGCACTACGAAGAAGCCTTAGGGACACTCAAAACAGTTGCAGTGGATTCGACATTTACATCACCCGACTTCCCCCGTTTTGTGCAAGTGAATACATATTTCTTTCTCGCGACAGCACTCTATGAACTAGGGAAGCACCAAGACGCACTCACTTATGCTGAAAAAGCCGTCTCATTAAATAAAGACCTCGACAAACCTTCAGGATCTTTCCCTGGTTTTATGTTCAATTTTAATGCGCCAGAATTTCACGGTGTATACAATCAACCCTACATTATCCTTGGAAAAATATACGAGAAACTTGGTCGCAGTAAGGACGCCATAACGAGCTATCAAAAAGCAATCGACATATCACCACGTGATGCACATCAGGCACGTAACCTTCTTGAAAAGCTAGATAAGTGAAATTAAAAAAGTGCGCGATTCCTGTAAATCGCGCACCTTCTACGTAGACTCCACTATCCTCCCTGCGCCACCTTCGGGACAGGTTCACCCAGCTTGCGTAATGCATCCTTGGCATAAGGGTTTCCTTGTGCTAAGGCGGTCTCGAAATGCTTCTTGGCTCGATCGAGATCTAGTACTACTCCCAATCCTTCTTTGTACAATCTCCCAAGGCGGAGATGGCACCAGGAATTTTCGGGAGCTATATTCACGCAACGTTCCAAAAGATGGCCCGCTTGAGCAAAATCATGACCGATCCCGAGACCGTCTTGATACAAAACTGCAAGATCCAGGAGGGCACCAATATTGCCACCTTTCACCGCCGCAGTTGCCCAACGTAAGGCCTCCTTGTAGTCAGCACTAATGCCAAACTGCCCGTTCCGATATACACTTGCGAGCATCGCTTGTGCAGAAGAGTGCCCCGCTTCAGCAGACTGCCGAATGAGGGCAATTCCTCGTACGGTTTCCGAGGTACTTTTCTTGGCGTCTTGGCCACGAAGTATGCCTTCCCCTTGCGAGAAAAGCGCCTCCCCGGTCTGCGGCCGACTCTCGCTAGAAATACTTCTTTCGAGTACTGCTACTTGCTGCCGCTTGTACTGTGGATGCGCCACTGCATCGAACATGTCTGCACGCGCTGAGAGAGTGAAGACTGTACGCACATTGGCGTGTGTATTGTTGCTATTGTCGAAAGTAAACGTACCAGCCGCATCTACCAATGCCTCAAAGGGGAGGAGAGTTCTTTCATCCCCAGAGTACGACCCTTCGAGGTAGCGACCACGCACTTTTCCTTCTGCCACCGAATCAACGATGACGGCAAAGGATCTTTGCTGTTCAAAATCACCAACGAACAGTCCTGTTTTCACGAGCTGGTGATTCGAAATACCCAACGGTCCGGGAAGCTGAACGACAGGCTGTCTTCCCATGCGTGCAAGGGATGCTTTCGGGTAAGTAGTCCCGGAAGCCGATCCGGCGTAGAATTCTACCTGGGCAGAGCCGTCACTATGGACGTAGTAGGTCATAGTGGCGTCACCGCGACCCGTATGGTCGAAAAGACGATGCCGCAGAACGAATGAATCCTGCGAAGTGGAGGATACAGTACCTGTCGTCCGTAATAGACGGGTTCCACCACTGGGGGTCCGACCACTGTATACGACACGAGCAGACGCACCACCCGGCAATACCTCTTCCACCACTATCACCATACACACTGGTGTATTGCCTATCTGATAGATGCCTTTCCACCAGCCAGAGAGTACCTGCATCTTTTGCGACACAAGATCACCTGAATTGACGAGACGAGTATTGTGAAAAAGTGGCGTGTAGCAATTGGGTGCCTGAGCACTTGCCCCAAAGGAGATAATGATCAGGACCAAGGCCGCGAACAACTTCTTGTACATGTCTATCTCCTTCCAGAGAGCTAAATCATTTCAAGGTACGTCGACCCTTCTACTTAGCACAATACATTGCTAGATTGAAATGTCAAGGAATATCTGTGTACGGAGCACACCTTGAGAATCAGCTAGTGCCAATAAACACACTTTTTTGTCAGTCTCTTGCGCAGTCTAGCAATGGTATACAGATACCCTTCACCACTCGTCCTAACATAGACATCAAAACGCAAATACTTCATACTATGCATAATGAACAATAACAGAATTTTACATATCTTTAGTGAGTACAAATCTGAAAGCGCAGAGAACATGAGAAATCTTTTTGCGCAACAAACCTGGGAGTACCAGTATAGAAGTGGTTTTTTCAGCAAATTTCCCATCTCCGATAAGAATCTGCCCTTGATTGATTTTTCAAATCGAAAGTTACCAACCATAAAGTCAATTATCGATTTTGGCATCGAACACAACAATGACTATGATTACTTTTGTTTTTCAAATAGCGATATATGTGTGATTCCGAGCAACTTTTCGGCTTCGATATTTCATATTTTTAAAACCCACCAGCATCAACATTTGCACGCCTATGCATGCAAAGCTCGTATCATACCCAACATACCCGATAGTTTTCTCAATAGAGAAGAAATAACACTTCACCCTGTTAGGGATTATGGTTTTGACATGTTTATATTTTCAAAAAAATGGTGGTTCCACATTCGCGACCATATCCCCGCATTTGTTCCTGGTCACTCGCGCTGGGACAACGTCCTGTTTTATTTATGTGGTGATAGCACCTTAGAACCCTGGACATACTTAGGTTTAGATCAATGTTATACAATCAAGCATCATTCGCACTGGAGATCTCTCCAAGGAGAAGTAAGTAATGAAGAGCTGTACAATAGAAATTTATTTACTCAATTCAAAGAGAATCATAAACACCGCATTGTATATTAATAATGCAGTCTTTTTATAAAGGAAGCTCTCTTATCAGGAAAATACTCAAGGAACTTCCTGTAAAAAATTACCCGATACAGAAATCGCGCCCATTCCTTTTTTCGATTTGCAAATATAAACGGAAACAGCCTCAAAAAATGAATCCATGCTAGACCGGGATTGAAGTAATTTCTCACGATTTTTAAGGGAACCATCTCACACTGACCCAGCCACTGCATCATACTTTCAGCCTTCTCTTCTCCTTGACTTAAGAATTGAGCCAGATTCAGATTCTTTTGATGCAACACCATTATCCCCGAATAACATACCACTAGTCCTTTGTGAATTGCCCTTGTGCCAAAATCAGTATCTTCAAATCGCTTCATCGATTCGTTAAATCCACCCAATGAATTAAACGCGTATTTTCTCACCGCAAGATTGGCTGTATTAACACCATTATGAGAAAATGAACCTCTTGTGAAAAGTAGATGTTTTGCTACGTGTGGAAAAAAGACTGCATAGTAGTTGTCGTTATAGATGCGACTAAAGTCCGATGGGTTGGGAGTGTGATGCCAACCAGCAACGATACAGGTTTCAGGATGTTCATAAAAAATTAACATCATTTTCGAAATCCAGTCTTTTGGAGGCACACAATCGTCATCAGTAAAAGCAATAATGTTGCCTTTTGCATTACCCACACCGACATTCCTCGCATGCGAAGGACCACTATTAGTTACGAGTTTTATTATAGAAGCATTGGTAAAATTCTTTTTTTTAAAGTAATCAGAAACTATTTCGTAAGTACCATCCGTTGATCCATCATCAACAACAATAATCTCATATGATTCTCTAGATATACTCTGAGCAACACACGCACTGAGAGTTTCGAGTAATGATCCAATTCGATTGTATGTAGGTATAATTACAGTTACAATAAGATTATTCGATCGAGATAGGGGTGCGTACTCTTTGCTGGGGCGAGGAGATGTCCAGACTTCCTCTATGAGGTGAAACGACGAGTCATACATGCACATAAACCTACGGTCAAACGCTTGTTGATATATGACACTTTTAGGATAATGTCTTAAAAAAATATTGAGGTACCTACCGATTAAACGACACACGAGATACAATAGAAAAATCCCGGAACTACCTGCATAGGGAGGGACGTGTATCCATTCGGAATACAACTCGAAGATTCCTAAAATAGTCTGTGTCTTCTTGTATTCAGGTCTGTCAGGATATTTTGTATCACAAAAATTTTGACCTCGTCCTTGTGCAATTGATTTTAAAATAAACTTCTTAAGAGTGAACTTTTTATGGTGCACGATATCTAGGGGTAACGTTACAAGTCCAAAACCATAAGCAAGACATCTTGTTCTAAACTCCCAATCTGTTTGACCTGTATATGAAATATTTTCATCAAATAAACCAATTTTTTTAAATACGCTTTTCTTATAAGCCATATTTGCAGTATTTCCTGCTCGATTGTAACCACCCGAATAATTGGAATACACTACAGAAATATCAGTACGTGGAAAATATTTCTTATCAAAATTTGCATAAAACCTTGCAAAGATATTTGCTTGTATATCTTCTGCAGTATAATGATACACGCCTCCGACACCGACAGCAGCTGGAAAAAGTCTGAACCCTTCAAGTATTTTTTCCATCCAATATGGCGGAACCTCAACATCATCATCTGTTGAAAATATTATTTCCCCAATTGCATTCCGAATCCCTAAATTTCGTGCGCTGGCATTACCACCATTTTTTTTGTAAAAATATTTGATTACAATTTTTCTATTATACTCTTGAATCTTTTTGATTATTTGTTGATTCTCCAAACCATTTCCTGAAGACCCATCGTCAACTACGAGAACTTCAACTTCATCGAGGGGTATGGTCTGTCTCACGAGCGCCAAAAGAGCTCGCTCTAAATCAATTGTACGATTGTAAGTCGGTAATACAACCGAATACTTCGTGTATTTTGGTGAAAAAACATTCATCGAATTATGCCAATACCAAACCTATTTGTCTGATGTGTACCATGTATGATTGGGTCTTGCGAAATATACTGCCACACGCGCTTCATATCTTCAGACCAATAAATGTCGTCGAATACTACACACCCCCCACTAGTTATTTTATACTTTAGCGCATTCCATAAAGAAATTGACTGATCGTACTCGTGTCCAGCATCAATAAAAGCCATCTGGAATTCCATGTTTATGAGGGGAAGAATAATCTCTGCGTCAGAATGTATTGCTTGCCAATATTCTTTTGGATATCTCTTCAATAGAAACCAGATATACTGGAAGAGTTTACTCCTCAATTCAAAGGTAACAAGATGAGGAGTATGTCTCTCTGAATTTCTCTGTAAACCACTTAGCAGATATGAAGTGGAAACACCGAAACCTGTCCCGATTTCTAATATATGTTTGATGGAAAGCCTCACAATCAACTCCTCAAGAATCATCCCATGTCTAGTATCTACAGATATCTTCCATACATAATCAGCAAACGGCATTTCTTCATAGCGAACCGGCTGTTCTCCTGCGAACGTAGGACCTGATTTATTTCCAGAATACACATTGCGGGGGAAGAAAATGTCACGATTCCGCAGAATTAGCTCATCAATATCACAAAGTATACTCAGATTAGGAGTATACGTGGCATGCAAAACATCCCCAACCAGTTTTAGAGCACTCTCGGCCATCATACGCCCATACTATAGCATGGGGAATCATTAATCACCCAGAACGCTTAAATGCATGTGTTGATCTTGTTGCATTAGGAAGAAAAGCCTATATTTTGAGCAAGGTTTAATGAGCATATGACTTATGATAAGATTCGTAGATCTTCGCAGTAGAAAAACCCAAAGTTGCAATACAGACACATTCTTAATATGTACTTACGATTATTCGATATAAAGTCACCGAGGACGGATTCAACCCTCGATGGGCAGTATTGGGAAAAACGATGGCATGGATATTACCAGAAAAAAGAATCTCGTTCTGAACAATTCCGCTCTGCTATTAAAAAGATTCCTGGGGTACTAACACCAACAGGCCCCGGCATTCTTACAGAAGGAATGTTCGAGATACAACTCTTTCTCAATGTTATTCATGAATTCACCGATGAGAATGTTTCTTTTATGGAGCTTGGTGCTGGGAGAGGTGACTGGTCGCTGTCTTTTGCTGGTGTGATAGATTACAAGTTAATACCGACAGTAGCACAAAGATATTTATGTCTAGCAGTTGAAGCAGAACCGACTCACTACAAATGGACGAAGGATCATTTTTTATCGCAAAATATTGCCGGCCACGTGCTTCATGGGGCAATAACAGGGGAAAATGGGGTTTGCAAATTTGACGCAAGATTTGATCCGGCAAGTTACTACGGTGCCGGCGTGAGTAGTAAAGGAAACATAGAAGTACCTTCCTATACCATCGATACAGTATTAAAAATGTATAATGTGAAGCACCTCAATCTTATCCATATGGATATTCAAGGATCGGAGAGGGACGCAATACTCCACTCATCTGCAATACGTGAGGATGGGTGTGTCGACTACCTTATGATTGGAGTGCATTCGGTACCGGATAAACCTCGTGAGTGGATGAACGAACAGTTAGTGGAGATGTTAGATAATAAGTACAAGATTATAATCAACATTCCCCCACGAAGCCTTATCACCGAGACTCCCTTGGGGCAAGTATCTTTACCAACAGATGGCATAATGTTATGTAAAGCAAAATCTCTCCCAGCCATATAACTTTTCTTAGTTTATGCGACAATTATATTTATCAAATAAATCCAAGAAATTAATCGAGTCCGCACATTCAATACTTAAAAAAACAAACCTGCCAGCACTCCTAATGCACTTGGGTCACACGGAAATTATTGGCAGTTTACGATTACGCGTAATGTACAGAGAGGATATAGATTTATTGGTAATGTCGCCCAAGATAAATAGGGCTGCAGCAGAGAACCTCACTTCTCAGCTGGTGAAGAGTGAGATTTTCAACACCGTTTCATTTTCAGATTTCAAAAAATTCTTCAGGAGGGACACTCCTAACGGTTATTACTGGGAACTTCACATTTTTTATGAAAACAAGAATTGGAAAATTGATATTTGGTACTTAGATGAAGCAAGCGCATATTCACGGTACGTTTTACAAACAACAAAGAATTTTGAAAAGAAATTATTGAAACATCCAGAGAAAGTGAATCTCATTCTAGAAATTAAGAAACACTACTTCGACGGGAAGAAGTACCGGAACAATATTACAGGTCTTGATATTTACACAGCTGTCATTTTCAACAAAATCAAAGACACTAACCAATTTGATGAGTATATGAGAGGTGACTGGCAAAAACATCGATACAAGGACACTACATAATCCAGAGATTTTAATGGTACGCAAAGAAGCCTGCCACGCATTTTTTTGGCCTGTCATACCGCCAACCTACATGAGCAGTTTGTCTACACTTCTTTTTCTTTATATACAAATCCTTCTCTGATTTTTCATACTCCTTTTTCTCGAAACGCTGGAATGTTCTGTCCTCGGAAAAATGGTGGCATTCACCATTTTCTGCCATGATATTTTTGGTATTGTAGCTAATAAATCTTGGGTTGGGAACGACTGATTAATCTCTGTAATGACACTATTTTGCCTTAAACTTTTTATAGAGATATTCACCAAGTGGAATAAGGATGATAATAGACAGGGTACCACAGACATAAAAAGCGCCCCAGGTAGTGCTCGTCATCACCTTATCGAAAAATTGACCATATGTCGGGGCAGTGATAATGCTGTAAATCGCAGTAGGTATAAGTAATGCAGAAAATGTAGCCCATGCGCGGAATGTGAGCGTTGAAAAGGGAAATAAAAATAGAAGCGGGAGTAGAATAACGGTTTTTAAAAAGTGCCCGAAGAAAAATGGATTGTGAATGGTGTAGAGATACCAATTCACGCAGTGTTCATATTCCTTAGTAATTGCTTCAAATGCTTCTCTGGTCGGACAAAGAGATTTCCCAAAACTCTCCCACACAAAATAAGCCGCCAACCATGCCCATAGACCCAGCAGAGACAACGAGTAGACATATTTTCTTCTCCCTTCCCATAACCATGTACGTATAAATTCCATATTATTTAAGTATTGTCTTTATCTCTTTAAGTATAGCAAGCAATCTTATAGCATCTACAGACTGTATACCCTTCCCTGTCTTTTGTTTAATAAAAAGCTCCATCGCAATAATGGTCACGCGCCCCACAAGTATCCTTTTTTCTTGTATCGCTTTTTCTCCAAGTCGAGAGAGCGCTGTAAGCGCGACCTTGATGTTTTTATCCATTGTGGACTGCGACACAATGCTTCTGAAATTGACAAAGAGTTCTTG
Source organism: uncultured Candidatus Saccharibacteria bacterium (assembly GCA_964402035.1). Taxonomy (GTDB): domain Bacteria; phylum Patescibacteriota; class Minisyncoccia; order Phycocordibacterales; family UBA918; genus JAIETH01. The sequence continues at coordinate 236,635 of CAYOAM010000003.1, read as the reverse complement.
ATACGTTTTTGTTGTTCCATCAGCTTGTACCGTCGTATCTACGATGCCGTTACCATCTTTGTCGATTGAAAGGGTTATCGGTTTACCAAGGATAGGTAACACAACGCTTCCTTGCAGGGAACCAGTAACAGGCACCTCGCTGAAAGTAGTTTTCGATTTCAGTGCATCATTGGTATATTTTTTAATGACAAGTGTGAAGGTACCTTCTCCAGTACCATCAAGCAAAACAGTGTGCGGTGAGGAACTATCTACCGTCATAAAAGTGCTTGAGCCTACTTTGAAATACGTTGTATTGGGCACATTTTCTTCAAAATATGAAACACCAGACGAAGTATCTTTTTTGAGACTGGAGATGTTCCCAAAAGAATCTTGAATGGCGAGATCAACGGGTGAATGCGCTTCTATAACAGTGATGTCGCCAGTATCAGGTATAACTTTTGAAATATACTCATCTTCATCAACTATCGCACCATACACAAGACTTTCCAAAATGGAGGTAACGGGCTCTAAAGCCATAATATTAAAATGTTTTCGGATTTTAACCCCATCGGGATCGACACCATCATCATTGTATTCTCTCAAATCAACGTAGTATGTCTCTACATCCATAGCGGCAGCGCTTCGCGCTGTCACCGTTTCATCTCCTAAGGAAGAATACATGGGTACTGCTTGAACTCCGTAAAGATCCGTCGAGCATGTCGACGAATCAGCAGTACAACCAAAGAGATGTTTCTTAGCTATGAACTCAACCCCCGCAATGGTACCAAGACCAACACCCACTATTTGCACAACCTTTATATCAGGTTCACCATCATGGTCTGTGTCAGGTGATTCCCATGGGTCGATCTCATCATGCACATTTTCTGCAGAAGCAAGAAAAGAAGTCGGTAGCACACTGGGATGTACCACATCATCGTACGCAGGACCCAGTCTTCCCTCTTTTCCTTTAAGGAAGTCATGCAGTTCATTAAAACCACGCACGTCTTCCCCATAGTGCGTACGGTAATCAAGTACGGGAGAAAGCGTCGTCCCTATATACCCCTCAGCATCGCGTTTTTGTATAGTCTCCGTAAGATTGTTTAGTGAACTATCAAAATGAATCATGACTTCGCCACTTTCTAAATATTCACTTGAGGGCAACAAGTTATACGCAGCAGGTGAGTGCCGTACTGTCTCGCGCCATACACGATCCTGAAGAAAGGTCGGAAAATTTCCCAGAGGATTTTCTGTGCCATGAAGCAACGGAAAGAGCGTTTTTGGTGTGCCGAGTTGTGGGACAGCTACGAACACCAGAAGGTCAATCTTCGAAAGAAGTGGATCGTTTTCATCTTCAAGTTTTTTGAGTAATTTTTTCGCGAGCAAGCCGCCGTTTGAATGGGCAATGATAGAGACCTTGCCACTCTCAGAATTTTCTGCCAGCCGCTTCAACTCTTGGTAGATATAGGGGGTGCTTGTGGCGTTCAGATACGATATCTTTTCTCCATCTTGTTTTCCTGACTCTAGAATAGTGTCAAAATCGAGTCGCCAATCATACACGATTGGTTTCCACGACTCTATAGTTCCGCCTGAAACAAGAGAATCCATGTACGTATCAAAACCAGCATAAACGGGCACCCCTCCCAAGAGTGACTCGTACGCTGTTCTTACTATTTCATTTTCCCTTGTGTAAATATCGTCAACACTCGATCCGTCAGGATTCAACGCGAGGTTTTCTACGTCATTTGCAGTGCCTAGGGTCGCATTCGGAGTCCACACCTGATCTTCAGTGAGTGCCCCTTCTTTATAGAGATAGGAAGCTTGGACGCCGGGGAAAAATGCGACGTTAGAGAATCCGACACTTATAGCAACATCTCCCGCTAAGGTAGTCGTGGCTGTCCCATCGCCAGCTTCAAAGGAAAATGGGTACGTCCCACGATCGTCAAAAACATATGCTGCCCTAAGTACTTCGCCGTTGCTAAAAACATCATCATGCAAATCTCCCGTACCTGTCTCTGTTTCAAGTGCTATCTCTTTTCCATCTACATGTAGATGCGCTCCTTGTGGTGCATCGTTATCAAGATCAGTGTAGACGACACGAAATACAAACTCCGTTGTCTTAGGTATTCCCTTTTCTGGTAGGACTCCCCCGCTATCTGGCACAAAAGAAAGAGTGGGCGCTTGGTTTGGTCCCTGTATAGGTTTTATGGTAAAGCGTATGGTGCCCAAATAGTCACCGGTATCTGCACGTGCGATACTGCCCAACAAACGCTGCCAAAACCCACGATGCCAATCCCTAGATGATAGAACCGGGGCTCCCGCATCAAAGACATCGAGTTCGTAGGTGCCATACACATCCCATGCAAAATCCTCCTCTTGGTTTAATGTTTCTACAAACTCTCGCTCGCTACCATTCATCTGATAAAGTTTTCCGTAGACATCATAGAGCGTTCCTGTAAATCCAATGCCAATCTTTTTGGTAACCCCAAGTGGTAGTTCTGTTTCAGCTCCATCTGGAAGATAGATACGATCATCAAAGATGATGTCTCCTGAATCTTCATCATAGACAACCGTTCCCCATGAGAGCGTAAATGCTGCATGTGCGACGTGCGGTGCGAGAAACAAAAATGCGAGCACGAGGCCCGCACTGGATAAGACGTATTTTGAGAGAAAACTTATCGGCAGATCGTCATATATATGACTCACCCACATATAGACTCACTATAGGAAGATGCCCAGATTACGCAATGCTTAGGTGGGGACTATTTGTGCTACCATACGGCTATATCACATCTATGATACGCATGCTCACAGGGGTTGTCTCCGATATACGCTTGGGGCGGATTGTGCTCGATGTTCATGGGGTTGGGTACTTGGTCGCTATACAGAATGGGCGCGCCGAAGGGCTTGCCATAGGCAACGCCCTGTCTTTACATACGTACCTAGCCGTGCGCGAAGACGCACTCGACCTCTACGGCTTTTTCTCCCTCGACGATCTTGAGATGTTTGAGATGCTCATCGACCTCCCAAAGATTGGCCCCAAATCTGCCATGCAAATTCTTTCGCAAGCGGATATTGAACTCATTAAAAAAGCAGTTGCGTCTGAAGACCCTGTTTACCTTTCGAAGATGTCAGGTATTGGGAAAAAGAGTGCTGAAAAAATTGTAATGGGTCTCAAAGACAAATTTGAAGGAAATGACATGGTTGCTCCCGGAGAACACGGCAACAGTGACGCTATCGATGCTCTGGTAACGCTAGGTTATAGCCAAAAAGAAGCGCGTGATGCAGTACAGCGCATCGACCCCTCAATCAAAAACACCAACGACCGCGTGAAGGAAGCGCTACGCAGTTTGTCGAAATAACCCTTTTTACCGTAAAAACTATGTGTTGATGCCTCTAGGGCAATCTTGCGCTATAATTGGGTATCCGCTACGTATGAACACCCTCTTGTACTACCTCAAACGCCTGATTCCGAGCCGTCTCTTAGGTGCATTTCGCCCACCATATCACTACCTCCTCGCCCTTATCGGTGCCTTTTGGTATGGCTTTCCCTCACGAGAAATAACCGTCGTCGGAGTCACCGGCACAAAAGGGAAATCAACGGTGACCGAGCTCATCAATGCCATCTTTGAAGCAGATGGAAAACGCACTGCAGTTGCGGGGACGATTCGTTTTAAAATTGGCGAACGAACCGAACCAAATCTCTTTAAAATGACCATGCCGGGGCGTATGTTTATGCAAAAGTTTTTGCGTGACGCGGTCTCTGCTGGTTGCAATGTTGCCATCATCGAGATGACGAGCGAGGGAGCAAAGCAATATCGTCACAAGTTCATTGACCTTGATGCTTTGGTTTTCACCAACCTATCTCCTGAACACATCGAGTCGCATGGATCATTTGAAAAATATAAACAAGCAAAACTTTCGATCGTGCACGAACTTGAGCAATCACGGAAACGTCCACGACGCATCATCGTAAACGCTGATGATGAACATGGTGAGGATTTTCTCAAGGCGATGGTAGAAAAGCGTATCCCCTATTCACTCAAAGACCCAGAACTCCACACCTTGACCAAAGATGGGGTCAGCGTCGTTTTTGAAGGACTAACTATCCGCACACCACTCGTGGGACTCTTCAATGTATACAACGTCATCGCGGCAATCGCCTGCACGCGATCATTTGGCGTACCACTCAAGATCATCGAGCGAGCACTTGGCAATCTCGCTCCCATAAAAGGACGTGTTGAAAAAATAACAGTACCTCAAGGCGCAGGAAAACAAATTTCTGCAATCGTTGACTATGCGCACACACCTGACTCACTTGAAAAGCTATACAAAGCATTTGGCGACACACCAAAGATCTGTGTCTTGGGAAACACTGGTGGTGGACGCGACACATGGAAGCGTCCTGAAATGGGACGGATCGCGGGAGAATATTGTGAGCACATTATCTTGACCGACGAAGATCCATACGACGAACTTCCCGACAAGATTATTGAAGATATGAAGCGCGGTATCGAAGATCAGAGCAAACTCACGGTCATTATGGATCGTCGCGAAGCAATACGTCATGCGCTCCGCATCGCACCTGACAAAGGAGTAGTCTTGATTACTGGAAAAGGCACGGACCCATACATTATGGGACCTCGAAACACGAAGACACCATGGAGTGATGCAGAAACCGTGCGAGGAGAAATAGCATATTTATTTGGTAGTGGAGAATCAAAACGCCATGGCTGATGAAAGTGCAGGAGGTGGTAATAGCGCGGGATTTTTAGTCGTCTTTTTCGGCATCATCATCTGTATGTGGTTTGTCGCTTCGGGCACCCTACGAACCATCGCCCCGCACGCTACATCAACAGGAGAACAGACACTATTGCAAGATAATCAGACATCCATCAGTGCTGCTCCGCAAACGGAACAGGAATCCGCAGCCCCACTTTCACCCGATCAAGTACAAGCAGAAGTTGCGCGCGCCCAACAGACTATTACCGATCTCAAACAAGGGATTGCCGATACCAAACTCTGGGGCACCGTTTCGCCATACAAAGACAAGATCACATTACAAAGCGGCAATGTGTGGAGCGACGATGAAGACGCCGAATACCTCACCCTCTATGCCGCAAGTGATATCACAATACCGATTAATGTCTCTGGCTGGCGTATCGAGAGCACAGTAACTAAAAATGCAGGGACCATTCCACAAGGTAATAGAAAACCAAAAAGTAGATCTGACTCTACCGAAAACGACATCATGCTCACAGCGGGAGATACCGCATATATTGTGACAGGAGAATCCCCTATTGGTATGTCGTTTCGAGAAAATATGTGCACCGGATACTTTGCCCAGTTCCAAGAGTTCACCCCTTCATTGAGTCAGCAGTGCCCCAATCCGCTGACCGAAATGGAAACATTTGCAAAAATTGCACTCGACAATGATGCTTGCTATGACTTCGTCGAAACACTGTCTTCTTGTCGCATCGTGAATGCTGACCGCGCCAATGTTTCAAAAAGCTGTCGTACGTTTGCTGACGATACGCTCTCCTACACAGGATGTCTAAAAAATCATCAATATGACGCATACTTTTTGCAGTCAACCTGGCACATTTACCTTGATGAAAATGACGATCTCTGGCGCGGCGAACGCGAGATTATTCGTTTGCTTGATAATGAAGACCGCGTTGTTGCGGTGTTGAAATATTAGGATACTGAGTCTAATGTTTCGTGAAAGGTGCTCCCAGCACCTTTCACCCCTCTCTGAACTCATAGAGGACAATACCCGCTGTCACCGACACATTGAGCGATTCTTTACTGCCATACATCGGTAGCGCAATACATACGTCGGCACTATCGATGACTGCCTGCAGCACACCCTCAATTTCATTACCAAAAATAAAAGCAGTCGGTTGATCCTTTTTAACGGTCGTGTATGGTACTGCCTCTTTTGCACGCTCAACCGCACAGATCGACACTTCTTTTCTTCGCAGATAGCGGATGCATTCCTCTATTGTATCGATATGTCGCCACGGAACTGTGTGCTCCGCGCCCAAGGATGCCTTTGCTACAGCACCCTGTGGTCGTCCAAAGCGGTCAATGGGTGTTGGCGTGTACCCAACTAGCAATAGCTCGGCAATACCCACCGCATCGGCAGTACGGAATATCGCACCCACATTTTGAGCGCTGCGTATATTGTGTAGAACCACATACAGCGGTATATCTTTTTTCGACATTCGTGCATGATACACTACTCGCATGATGGCCGTATTCCCTATTATGTTTCTCGCGCTTTTGGCGCACGCGATACTGCGTATCATCACCGGTGGCGCCCTCGCAATCTTTGGTATACAGCATTTGCGCAAGTCTCACGCGCCGGAATCACCACGTATCGCACTCATACTATTGGGTATGCTTGAACTTTCTCTCGGTGGACTTTTTGTTGTTGGATTTTTAACACAACTTGCAGCACTTGGTGTCCTAGCACTCGCAATCTCACTACTTATTTTTCATAAAAAATGTGCGGCCTATGTACCTGAGCGAGCTTTTTTTGTACTGCTTATCGCTATTTCACTTTCACTTTTTATCACGGGCGCTGGAGCATTTGCGGTTGATATGCCTTTGTAAGACAGCACGCAGGTGCTGTTCCTTGTCATCACGAATATTTTTCCTGACGGAAAAATTTCGCGATCCCCGCTCGCGGTTTCTGCCTCTGCTTCGCAGAACAGAAACATCGCTGCGCGTCGGACAAGTACACAAAATCTCCCGCAGGGGAGATTTTGTGTACTTGTCCGCCCACCAGGGATCGAAGTCTACAACTTCAGTACACCGTGTGGACTTTTCTTTGAAAAGATCTCACACGGTCTTCGATCCCTTCTCGAAAGCGCCCCGCGCTTTCTTCGTGGACGGCATTCACTTCGTTCTTGTCCGCCCACCAGGGATCGAACCTGGGACCTTCTCCTTAAAAGGGAGCTGCTCTACCGGCTGAGCTATGGGCGGATACCATCGAAGATCTTCTCGTTAATAAGGGTCAAGCGGTACGGGGTAGGGCTTGACGCTCTACTCCTTGAGCTATGGGCGGATATCAATATTCTACAGACAGAATAAAAAAACGAGCACACTTGCTCGGCTCCAATATACCATGAAATATGGCTCTGTCATCTTTTCTTTTGCATATTTTTATCCGTCATGAGATAGTCTCTCGTGGACTATGACAACATTATAGTTGGAGGAGATCCGATGAGTACCATCCTGAAAAAGAGCACTATCGGTGGGTTGTGCGGTATAGCAGTCGGTATACTCTTCCGACTCTACTTTACAGGCCTCGATAGCGATATACCGTTTTGGTCAATGGTGATCTCCACGGTTGGTGCGTTTGCTATCGGATTTTTCATCGTCTTTTGTTTGCGTCGGCAAGAACAACAAGAGAGTGATGAGGGTGACTACGGCGTGTGATTGACAACGGTTTCTATTCCAGTATGATCGCTATAGGCTCAACCACCCGACGAAGCGTCCCCTCGGCTTCGTCTGGGTCTGGCGGTCCAGCTAGGTTGCTGGCACTCCACCCTCCACCCCCCACCCCCCCGGAGTGGACATAGTTTACTCTGTGCACCGCCGCCTTCTTTTATGCCGATCACACTTGTGTGGTCGGTATTTTTATTGACGAAAGTACTTCTTCAGACAATACTGATACTGGACTAATAACTGCAGGGAGGTTGACATGAGCATCCGCGTGGGTTACCTCATATGTTTCGGCACTAGAGAAATCGTACCGTACATGAACAGTGGTATGCAGATTGGTGATCTTATTACGACCGCGGCACCCTCTGAACGTGTCTTCATTTTATCCTCGATCTCTGGCTCTGATGAAGCCAGCATAGGCGCATATGAACTCAATACTCAGCGTATGCACCTCTGTACTGCAGAAAGCTATATACCGCTCCCTGAAGACAAAGTGGAGTCGTCGCCGACTCGCGCACTTATGATGACGCTTCTTGGGCGCCCATGTCGCGAACGAGACACACAACGAACAGGAATAATCACTACCGTCGTCTATCGTAAAGAAAAAAGGCGTAATGGGTGGTGCGTGATGATCAATATAACTGGGGGCGCTTTCTCGGGACTTCTAGATTTAGCTGACATATGCATGGAGCCACCTCTTCTCATACCTAATCTGCACAAATAATATAAAGCCTCACCATGTGTGGCTTTTTTTCTTTTATATTGTCAATACAAATTTTTCGAGTGCGATATCCATGTCTTTCCCTGCATGACCTTCGTGATAGAGAGCGATGAGTGAAAGTGAATGTCGATGGAGTTCTGTCTCGTCAAAATGTTTGAGGACTGCTTTTGCTTTATTATATGGGAAACTTTTCATGCCGGCTTCTTCGCCAGACTTGGTGCGCGCTGCAAGACGCGCGCTTTTTATTTGCCAAAAGAGCGTGCCCGCAATCTCTTCCCCTGATACACCAGCACTGTACGCCCTCATCAAGAGTACCCACAGTGCTTTTTTGTCCTTTCGCGCAAAGGCGTCGGCTAGTAAAAACGTATTGAAACGTTCTTCTACTTTCGCGGGAGCTACTTCAAGAAAAGATGCAGCGTGCTCGCGCAACGTCTTCACGACGGCTGCCGGTAGTTTCTCATTGATAACAATAAATGTGTGTGGCGACTGGGCAAATGCCGCTACGTGCAATAAAAACTCTTCGAGCATTACTTCGTTGCGGAGAAGCATGTCGAGCAACAGTGGCGGATTTGCACCAAAAAGCGACTGCGCGTAGGCGTACTCCACAAAAATTCCCGGCAAAAACGTATCTTCGCTCAATACATCATGTCGTACATCAGGGTGCTTTTTATCTAAAAAATCATGTGCTTTTTTTCGCACCATGACCATATCGTCGCCTAAAAATATATGGAGCATACCATCTACATTTTACGCTTTTCCATTTCTCCCCAATTTTTCCCGACAGCGACTTCAGCAACAATAGGCACGCCATTGGTCTCTTTTCCCACAAGCACCCCTTCCAATATTTTTTTTATATCAGGAACAATAGCCGTTATAGCTTCCTCTGGCATTTCAAATACCAATTCATCGTGCACTTGGAGCAACATCCGTGCTCCAACATGTTGCCTCTCCGCACTATAGATATGATCGTGAATTCGGACCATAGCAATGCGGAGCATATCGGCAGCAGTCCCTTGTATGGGTGCGTTGATCGCCATACGTTCTGCGCTCGCGCGCACATAGGGGATCGTGGAGCGAATGCCTGCAAAATAGCGACGACGACCAAAGAGCGTCTCCGTGTATCCATGCTTGTAGGCATAAGCTTTAGTCTCTTCGAGATATTCGGCAAGCCGCGTAAAGGTGTGGAAGTATGCGGTCAAAAACTCCTGCGCCTCGTTGCGGGATGTCTCTGCTCCCAAATTTGCCCTTAGCGCATTTACTCCCATGCCATAGAGAATGCCAAAGTTAATGACCTTTGCCTTGCGACGCATCTCGGCATCGACACGATCCTGTGCAACACCAAAGACGCGTGAGGCGACACCGCTATGGACGTCTTCACCGCGGGCAAAAATCTCAACCAATTTTGGATCCCGCGACATGATCGCCGCGACGCGGAGCTCAATCTGCGAATAATCAATCGACACCAACACATTCCCTGCACCTGCAACAAAAGCCTGTCTGATCGCTCGTCCTTCTGTTGTACGAATAGGAATATTTTGAAGATTTGGATTATATGAGGACATACGCCCCGTCGTGGTGCCTGCTTGCAAAAAGGTGGTATGTACACGACCATCCGGTCCAATCATGTGGGGCAGACTATCAATATAGGTTGAAAGAAGTTTTTGTAACTCTCGATACCGCAAAATATCTGCAATGACAGGATGTTCGTCTTTCAGTTTTTCAAGTTCTGATTCGCGTGTCGAGCGCTGACCCGTTGCCGTACGCTTCTGATTTTTTACACCAAGACCCAACGTATCGTACAAAATATCGGCGAGTTGTTTTGGCGAATTAATATTAAACTCAATACCTGCACTTTTGTGAATCGTCTTTTCCGCTGCGGCAAGTTCAACATGCATTTTCTTTGAGAGCTCTCCTAAATATGGCACATCAAGTGCAATGCCCTCCCTCTCCATGCGATGTACAACCGGAATCAAAGGGACCTCAATCGATTCAAAAACCGTATCCAATGATTGTTTTTTCAACGATTCAAAAATAAATGCTTTCGTACTTGCAAAATCAGCACACTTTCCTTCGGTACTGCCATACGCAAGAATATCTTCGAGCGTCGGACTCGTGATATCGGATCGCAATACCCATAGCGCCAATCCAACGTGTTCAATCTCATCTTTCGACACCTGCTCTTCCTCCTTTTTCTCTTCCACCACCTTAGCGACCCCAAACAGTGTACGCACGCGATCAGCAAGCGTCCGGAAACCCAGCTCGCTAAAGAGTGCTAGGAGTTTTTCAACGTCGAGCGAATCCCTCCATGAATGATCCGGTAGCAAAAAGGAGACGGGTGCGTCAAGACGAATTGTTGCGAGCATCTTTGAAAACAACGCCTCTTCTTCGTTTGTTTTCAAAAGTTCAATCATGCGTGGTTTGATGCCGGCCGCAACAAATTTCTGCTCATTTTTTTTGAGCGTTGCATACAACTTTTCAATCGTGCCAAAATTGACAATGAGTTCTGTCGCCGTTTTTTCACCAATACCCACAATACCCGGAATATTATCTGATGGATCCCCGCGTAGACCTTTGTAGTCAGGAATCATCTCGGGGCCAAAACCGTAGCGCTCCTTCACCCCCTTTTCGTCATAGATAACGGTATCCTTGATCCCCTTGCGTAGGGTATACACCTGCACACGTTTTCCATCAATAAGCTGCATCGTGTCCATATCGCCCGATGCAATCACAATATCGAGGTTGGGATACCCCTTGGCTTGATGCACGATGGTGCCCAGCATGTCGTCAGCCTCAAACCCAACATGTTCAAATATCGGAATACCAAATGCAGCAAATACATCTCGCGATCGATCAATCTGTGCCACCAGCGCATCGTCCGTTTTTACCCGCCCTGCTTTGTACCCTGCAAACGCATCATGTCGATATGTTGGCTCCGGCAAATCAAAACACGAGATCATGTAGTCGGGCTTCAAATCATCAATAATCTTAAGGAGCATAGCAACGAGGCCATAGAGCGCTCCCGTTGGCTCCCCTTTTGGAGATGTGAAATCAGGGAGTGCGTGGTACGCGCGATGCAAAATAGCGTGCGCATCAAGAAGCACCAGACGCTTGCGGACCACTTCCCTTTTTTCTTTCTTTGGAGTGGTCTTTTTCATACGTATGTTGTAGCTCCCGTATCGATTGCGATATGTCGTGACGATGCATCAAGATGCGAAAAGGTCATACGGTATGCCGTTTCGGGAAGTAGCGCATCAACACGCTCTGCCCACTCAATAACCAAGAGCCGCTCGGTGTCTTTAAGTATATCTTCAAAACCCAGCACCGTAAGCTCTCGCGGATCTTCGATGCGGTACGCGTCGATATGTGTCAGTGTTTTAAAATTGGCGTCGGTTGTTTGATAGTTTTTCAATATCACAAATGTTGGACTCGTCACATCATCCGCAACACCGAGCTGTTTTGCCAACTCTTTGGTGAAGGTAGTCTTGCCAGCACCCAACTCGCCCGTAAGCGCTAGTACGCGCGCGCCAAAGCCTTGGCGCGCGCGTACTGCAGCCAACACTTCGCGGACTAACACCGACATATCATCAAGCGTGATAGTGCGCACCTGACTAACTGATTCCATACCGGCAGTATAACAAAATCACCACAGAAGCGCCCGACCCCATGCTACGATATATGTATGCTTCGATTTGATGATGTGAGCGACAAAGTCTCCCTTCTCCACCGACAAGAGGAGGAAGAATTGATTAAAACGCTCTCAATAAAATACGGTCACCAATACACAAACCTCATTGGAACAGTGATAAACATTGAGGCAATACGCTTGATACCAGAAACGGTTGCGCGCGCGGCTGAACTCGCTATTTTTATGCGCGCAGGAACGAAACTGTCGGTCGCAATTCGCAATCCCAATAATAAAGCGACGATTGATGCTCTTGCAGCACTCAAAGAACGCAATTTCACGATCACGATCTTCATGGTCTCAACAGCGAGCTTGGAGCACGCATGGGAGCGTTATCACGACATTATAAAAACAAGTGCCAGTGAAAAGGGAGTTCTCGGTATCACCGCCGAAGAAATTGAGCGCATGGCTGGCGCAATAAAATCTACCGCGGATGTCGCAGTCGCCATCGAAGGTGTCCTCAAAGGCAACGACCGAAACAATGCCTCACTTCTTTTGACGATATTTCTTGGCGGCGCCATTTCCCTCAAAGCGTCCGATATGCATATTGAGCCCGAGGAAAATGATACGCACATACGCTACCGACTTGATGGTGTACTCATAAATGTAGCCACAATCGACACACACACCTGTGATCTCTTGCGTGGGCGTCTTAAGCTCCTTGCGGGTATTAAACTCAATATCACCGACCGCGCTCAAGACGGACGCTTTACGATCGATGTTGGAAAAAAGGAGTACGAAATTCGCGCTTCAGTTATCCCGGGTGGATATGGAGAATCAATTGTGATGCGTTTCTTGGACCCATCGAATATCGATGTCACCATTGCTGACCTCGGAATAAATAATTTTCTACTTTCCGTTATTGAAACAGAGCTCAAACGACCAAACGGCATGATTATCACGACTGGACCTACGGGATCTGGAAAAACCACAGCGCTCTATACTTTTTTGCGCATGGTACACAACTCTGAAGTAAAAATAATCACCATCGAAGATCCTATTGAATACCACATTGCCGGCATCGTACAAACTCAGACAACCGACGAATATTCTTTTGCAAGCGGACTGCGTGCAATTTTGCGACAAGATCCTGACATCATCATGGTGGGAGAAATCCGTGATCGCGATGTGGCAGAAACCGCCATAAACGCCGCGCTCACGGGTCACTTAGTATTTTCAACACTGCACACCAATAGTGCAGCAGGTGCATTCCCCCGCTTGCGCGATCTTGGTATCGATACACGCACCATGGGGAGCGCTATGAATCTCGTACTCGCACAACGACTCGTACGAAAGCTCTGTCCGCACTGCAAACGCGAGCGCGCACTCACACCTACTGAAGAAAGCCGCTTTACGCGTATTTTGGTCGGGTACCCAATGCCGATCGCGGTCGCCGGTGTTCACATTTTTGAATCGGTTGGATGCGACAAGTGTAGCGGAAGTGGTTTCAAGGGACGCACGGGTATATATGAGGGTATACAAATCACTCCTGTCGTCGCAGAAACCATCATGAACGATCTTTCTGAGGCCGAAATCATAAAGGCAGCACAACCACAACATATACCAAATATGCAGCAGGACGGTGTTGTGAAAGTAATCGATGGCACAACTTCTATTGATGAGCTTGAGCGCGTTGTTGACCTGTATAAAGAGGAAACACCGGTCACCGCACAGTAATTTCTAGCGGTCAATATTCCACCCCGCTATAGGCGTATGCTATAGTCGCCTTAGAATCCTTTTCAACCCTCTGTACCTTGAGATGCGATCCAGAATATAACCCTCTACGCAAACCTTTCTATTAAAAAAGTGACATGCCAAACTAAGGTGTGCCCCAGTACTTCGACCGAGGTCAAAAACCAAAACAACCTCGTGTGGTTGCCAACGTTGCGTAGAGGGTTATCGCCTGGATAGCACACAACCCATAACCCCATTTCGTGGGGTCTTACTACAAAATGTGAGAAAAACAATGTGCGTGCTCCTGGTGGAGTCGGTGCACGAGGGAACGTATGTGTGCTATACTAGCATGAATTAATTTTTATGTCAAGTACCCCCAAAAAAGAGACTGAATCCCGCCCTACCGAGGGAATTCATAACCTTGATCAGACCCTGCGACCTACCGGATGGGAAGAATACATTGGGCAAGCAAAAGTGAAGGAAAACCTACGTATTTTGCTGACTGCTGCCCGCGAAAGAGGACATGCTGCGGAACATATTTTGCTCTATGGTCCACCAGGGCTCGGTAAAACGACACTGGCCCACCTGATTGCGCGAACCCTCGGCACCAACATGCGGACAACGTCTGGCCCTGCCATAGAACGTGTTGGTGATTTGGCGGCAATCCTTACCAACCTTTCTCCAGGCGATGTACTTTTTATTGACGAAATTCATAGACTTTCAAAATCAATTGAGGAGGTGCTCTACCCCGCCATGGAATCAGGTGTGCTTGATATTATTATTGGCAAGGGTCCTTCAGCACGTACCGTACAACTCGATTTGCCGCCATTTACACTCGTCGCCGCCACGACACGCATATCGATGCTCTCCGCTCCGTTGCGATCACGATTTGGCGGCGGCACGTTTCGACTTGAGTACTATAGCAATGACGAAATGCTCGAAATCCTCAAACGCTCTGCAGTAATGCTCAATATTCCCGCCGATGAGGAAGCGCTCTTTCGTATTGGATCTCGCAGCCGCGCGACACCCCGTACAGCAAACTATCTTTTGAAGCGCTGCCGCGATCTTGCCCAGCTCGAAGGAGGCACGCTATCAAAGGACATCATCGAACGCACATTTACGCTACTTGAAATAGATTCCTTCGGCCTCCACGCCCCTGACCGCGCCCTCTTGCAGACATTGATTCATAAATTTCATGGTGGCCCGGTGGGATTAAACACCCTTGCAGCAGCCTTGAGTGAAGAACAAGCAACACTTGAAGACGTTTTGGAACCATACTTACTGCGCCTTGGTTTTATTGATCGATCACCACGAGGTAGGATAGCAACTGCGGCCGCCTTCGAACACATGCGGTCTATCGAAATGCGCGACCACCGCTAGCACGCACATGCAACGCTCGAGGATTTGATTTCAGATACTGTGCACGGTACACTCTGTGCAACATGTCAGGACACAACAAATGGTCAAAAGTAAAGCACAAAAAAGCAGCGACCGACGCAAAGAAAAGTAAGCTTTTTTCAAAACATGCACGCTTTATAGCTGTTGA
Source organism: uncultured Candidatus Saccharibacteria bacterium (assembly GCA_964402035.1). Taxonomy (GTDB): domain Bacteria; phylum Patescibacteriota; class Minisyncoccia; order Phycocordibacterales; family UBA918; genus JAIETH01. The sequence goes on along the minus strand of CAYOAM010000003.1, from coordinate 221,584 downwards.
AGCGAAAAAAGCTGCAGGGAGCAAGGATGCACCAGGCCTTCGTGCCGCTATTGAGCGTGCTCGCGCTGATTTTATGCCAAACGACAATATCGACCGCGCCGTGACAAAGGGTATGGGCACCGATGGAGCAGTGCTCGAGGAAATCGTTTATGAAGGGTATGGTCCAGGTGGCGTTGCACTACTCATTGTCACGCAAACGGACAATAAGAACCGCACCAGCCAAGAGATGCGCCACCTCCTTTCAAAAAATGGCTATGCCCTAGGAACACCAGGATCCGCAGCATGGGCGTTCATAAAAAAGGGACACGGGTATGCACCCACAGCTGTATTAGAGTTGAGCGAGAAGGATGGGGCGCTACTTGCCGAACTTATCGAGCAATTCGAAGATCACGATGATGTGCAAGACGTGTATACTGCAGCAGATGAAATCGAACACGCTTCATAACACCATGCGCGTCGTCGCTATAGACCCTGGCTACGACCGTCTCGGTGTTGCCGTCATGGACAAAGATGCGCATAACGGCATCTTGCTCCACTCAGAATGCGTTACGACCAATAAAGCAGATCCGCTATCATTTCGACTAGAAAAAATGGGTGCAGCACTCGAGAAGATTCTCACCACCTACACACCCACTGCCGTTGCTCTTGAACGTCTCTATTTCAACAAAAACCAACGGACCGCCATGGGGGTTGCAGAAGTACGGGGCATAGTGGTATACCTTGCACAGTGTCATCATTGCCGTATTTTTGAGTACACTCCACAAGAAGTAAAAGTGGCGGTAACCGGGTATGGTAAAAGTGACAAAAAACAGGTAGCATGCATGGTGCAAAAACTCATTCCTAGCGTACGACATGACGCCTTGGATGATGAGTATGATGCAATCGCGATTGCGATGACAGCGCTCGCACGCGAGAGATAATTATCCACATAAACCATATGTACAAGTTTTTTATAAGTCGTACACTCTGGTAGAAATAACTCATAGATTAGATACAGCACACATTATGTTTGAACTTTACATAGCACACACCATGGACGAGGATGAGGAAAAAGATAAGGACGTCGATGCTCCCGTGGATCTAGGCGATGATGAGGACGATGAGATCGTTGACGCTGAACTTCCGCTACCTCTTGAAACGGAAATTCCTGCGGCTATTTTTGAAGAAGAAGTTGAAGAAAAAGACCCATTTGCTGAAGATGATGACGACGATGAGCATGATTCATTTGACGATGTTGACGAAATGTAATTCGGCGGATTTATAGTATTGAGAGGATCGTAAAACATGCTCCCAGCATGTTTTACTGCCTCGGGTCTGCATTCCTTGACGTCGCGTATCTAAGGATTTTTTGCACACCTCTACATACCACATAGCGAGATTTTTCAAGGCGTATCCTATTTGAAACGTCATTATGGTAGTATTTTGCTATGCCAGCAAAAAGTAAGTGGCGTGGACGATTTTGGCGACTGAGTATCGATGCACTGATACTGTTTTTTGTCGTAGGCCTTATCGGTAGCGGTCTCTTACTCCTCTGGGTCTCAACTCTCGAAATACCTGATCTTTCTGCATTCAATCAGCGGCGTGTCCTGCAATCAACAAAGATCTACGATCGCACTGGAGAAATCCTGCTGTATGACCTCCATCAAGACATAAAACGAACGATTATACCGTACGAACAAATTTCACGTCACATTAAAAACGCCACCGTTGCTATTGAAGATGATACATTTTTTGAGCACGCAGGAATCCGCCCTTTTTCTATTTTACGAGCAATTTTAGCGAACATGCAGGGTGGAAATCTCCTCGGTGGCCAAGGAGGGTCAACCATTACCCAACAAGTAATAAAAAACTCGATACTCAAACAAGAAAAAACGGTTACCCGAAAAGTGAAAGAATGGATACTAGCACTCAAGCTCGAACGAGAACTCAGTAAGGAAGAAATCCTAGGTCACTATCTCAATGAATCACCATACGGGGGAACTATTTACGGTGTTGAGGAAGCAAGCTTGGCTTTTTTTGGTAAATCTGCATCTGATGTGACACTTGCAGAAGCTGCATATATTGCCTCACTACCCCAGGCGCCAACCTACCTAGCTCCCTACGGACCAAACCGCGCAGCGCTTGATGCAAGAAAAGACTTGACCCTTTCGCGCATGCTAGCAAAAGAATTTATAACCAAAGAAGAGTACGATGCAGCCATTGCTGAAAAACCGGAGTTTAAAGGGCAAGTGGCGACTGGTATTAAAGCACCACATTTTGTTTTTTATGTACGTGACTATCTCGCACGTACCTACGGGGAGGAACTTCTTGGAGAGCGAGGTTTCAAAGTAATTACGACACTCGATTGGGAATTACAGGAAAAGGCAGAACAGACAGTGCATGATTGGGCACTTAAAAATGAACAGACATTCAATGCCGAAAATGCAGCCATCGTTGCGACTGATCCTAAAACGGGTGAAATACTGACTATGGTGGGTTCACGCGACTACTTTGATAAGAAAATAGACGGTAAATATAATATTGCTCTTGCGGAACGCCAGCCAGGATCTTCGTTTAAGCCATTTGTCTACGCCGCTGCCTTCCAAAAAGGGTACACGCCAGAAACAGTAGTATTTGACCTCAAGACTCAATTCTCAACGGCATGCGATCCTTCATATCTTGAAACAGATGACAAATGTTACGCACCATCAAATTACGATGATACATTTCGCGGCCCTATTTCATTTCGTAATGCCCTTGCTCAGTCAATCAATGTTCCTGCAGTAAAAGCCCTCTACCTTGCAGGTATTGATTCCTCAATCAAACTTGCTCGAGATCTGGGCGTTACAACACTCACCGATAAAGGACGGTATGGTCTTACACTAGTCTTGGGAGGTGGTGAAGTACGACTTCTTGATATGGTGGGCGCATATGGCGTATTTGCAAACGAGGGTGAGCGTTCAGATCTTGCAAGTATTATTCGTATTGAAGATAGCACAGGAGCTGTAGTTGAGGAACTCAAGCCAACCGCTCGACGCGTCCTCGAGAGACAGATTGCACTCCAAATGTCTGACATACTTTCCGACAATGCCGCACGAACACCAACATTCGGCCCAAATTCTCCCCTCTATTTTCCTGGTCGCGACGTCGCAGTGAAAACAGGTACCACTAATGATTACCGTGACACATGGATCATAGGCTATACACCAACGATTGCTGTCGGAGCATGGGCAGGAAACAATGACAACCGCTCCATGGCAAAAAAAACAGCCGGTTTTATTGTGTCCCCTATGTGGCGTGAATTTATGGATTTTGCCCTCACAAAGCGAACCACTGAAACATTTGCACAACCCGAAGCGACTCCTGCACACTATAAGCCGGTACTCCGGGGTATTTGGTTTGATACGGAAGCATTGGTGAGTGAAGGTAATGATGTGCCGGAAATTTCTATGCAAAGCACTATTGCAAATGCGCATGAAATTCTCTACTTTGTTAAAAAAGATGACCCACAGGGTCCAAATCCCACCGACCCCTACAGTGACGGACAATTTAAACTATGGGAATATCCAGTTTCACTCTGGAAAACAGCGCTCCTTGAAGCTACCATAGATCAGGAAAAGAAAGACGAAAAACCCCCACGAAAAACCGATAGAAACTAACCAATAGACCGCGGCGCATTCTCTGCACCAATATCACGCACGCAAAACTGCAAGATTTCATTTGTGTGCAGCAGTATTTCATGCTTTGCTGGCCCAGCGAGGATGAGAAATACTGCTTTTGCATGCGGATTGTATTTGACCGCATGTTTTTTGAGCTCAAATTTGCAGACCGTCTGCACCGCTAGTAAAAATGAAGTGATGACGGTACCCTGCGGCGCGCGAAGCGTGCGATATTTCTGAAGCAGGTCACCAACTGAGCGCAAGTGTTCTCCGCGCATACGCGACATATTATTTATTCATTGGCATCACGAGATACCGTATATGTTTCTCCCGCACATCCTCCATCACCATCGGCCTCCCGATGCCTGCAAAATGCAGTACGATACTTTCTCCTGGCATATGCGAGAGAGGGTCACTGACATACCGTTGATTAAAACTTAATTTCAAATCCTCCCCTTCTATAACTGCAGCAATCTGCTCCGTCGCTGCCCCTGATTCACCGCTATCAGAAGAAAGCACTAGTGCTTTTTCTGCTCCCTGTATTTCGAAACCTACCTGCATAAACTTATTGGTAAAGACATTCGTCATCTTTAGCGCATGTTCAAGATCAGCGGTAAGCACCGTAACATGCGTTACGTACTCTTTTGGGATAATCTGCGTGTAGTCAGGGAAAGAGCCTTCTGTGAGGCGTGTAGTGAGATAGGTGCCATCATTAAAACGAAATGCCATCTGCCCCTCTCCAATAATACATTCTGGACCTTCTTCCATAAGCTCCAGCACACGCGCAATCTCGAGCGCATTTTTTTGCGGAATCAACAAAGGACTTTCGAGCGTCAATTGTTCTTGTGATACCGTTTTTTCAATAAGCCGAAATGAATCGGTCGCAATAAACGTAAGGCTATGCTCTTTATGTTGCTGAATCGCAACACTACCCAACTCTGGCTTAATGGTGGATTGTGACGTGGCAAATGAGACGGTGCGAATACCGAGCGCGAATGTCTTTGCGTTTATACGCTGTGCTTTTCCCTCAAGAAGAGGGATAGTGGGAAATTCCCCCACCGAGAATGTATTAATTTTTGTACGCGAACCACGAGACACAACAACCAAAACATCACTCTCCATTTTTAAAGAGACAATACCATCCTGGATAAGCTCCACTGTTTGGAGTAATAATGCGCCTGGCACCGCAATAACCCCATCTTCATGTACAGTCCCCTCTACCAACAATGTCATACCTAACTCCAAGTTTGTCCCGGTGAAAGTAATTTTTCCCGCAACCGCTTCGATACGCACACATTGTAGTACTGGTAGCGTGAGATGCTTCGCGGCGATGCGTGCCACCAAAGAAAGTTTTTTTATCAGTACTTCTTTTTTAATTTCTATGTGCATAACTTTTCTTTAATTTTCTATTTAAAAAGTATTTTTACTATTAATCCTGTTGATATGGGGATTTCTAAATAATATGTTTTATACTATGGATTTTTTATTCACAATCTATTCGGTAGTTGTGTGAAAGTTATCCTGCGTTTATGTTTCAAAATCACTCCGTGTGTACAACTCTCCTCTTTTTTGGTCGTCGACAAAACTTTTCCGCTATCTTTTCCCCGTAGATATGTGCACAACATACACAGGGATATACACAGCTCTATTTTAAGAGTGCGCGGATTTGCCCCAACTCTTCTTCTAGTGTTGTGTCTTGTTTTAAGTCACGTTTTATTTTTTCACAGGAGTGAATAACGGTAGTGTGATCACGACCGCCCATTTTTTGACCAATCGCAGGATATGATATTTGGAAATCTTCTCGCAAAATATACATAATGAGTTGTCGCGGCTTCACCACTTCTTTACGACGTGTTTTTTCATAAATGCTGGCTGATTCAATATCAAAAAATCGTGCAATCTTATCAACAACATCTGCAACAGCAAGGGATTTTCGGGGACGCGTACTATTTTTGATCAGCACACGAACTTCATCGAGTTCGAGTGCGCGTCCCGAGAGTTGTGACTGACACATGATGGTGTTGAGTGCGCCCTCAAGCTCACGGATGTTTCCTTCGATAGTGACCGCCAAATGCTCTACAACATCATTGGTGAGCGCAATATTGTTGTGTGCGGCTTTGGCACGTAATATTGCCAAACGTGACTCGTAGTCGGTTTTAGGGATATCGACGATCATACCCTGAGCAAAGCGTGACTGGAGACGTTCTTCCATATTGTTCATGAGTCGTGGGTGCACATCGGATGAAAACACAATCTGTTTGTTGTTATCATGGAGAGAGTTGAAAAGGTGAAAAAGCTCTTCCTGTGTCTTTTCTTTATTCGAAAGAAATTGTACGTCGTCCATGATGAGTGCATCGTATTGACGGTATTTGTCTTTAAAGTTGTTTGCGGTGCCGTTTTGCAGCGCGTTCATGTAGTCAACAGTAAAACGCTCGCTCGTGACATAGAACACTTTCTTTCCTTGTTTTTTGAGGTGATTCCCCACTGCCTGTATGAGGTGTGTTTTGCCATGACCTGTTGGTCCATACACAAACAGTGGGTTGTATGCGATGCCTGGCTCACGCGCAACGGTCTGTGCTGCAGCATGCGCCAGCTGATTAAAGGGACCTACAACAAAATTATCAAACGTGTAGCGTGGATTGAGGTTATCGCTCTTGTTGATGTAGTACTCTTCGAGTGGTAGCGACGCATTTATGGTTTGCGGCTTTATGCGATCACTCTTGCGCTCGCTTTTTTGTACGACCAAGTATTCGACACTGCGAACATGGTGTGAAAGATCGCGTAGGGTCTTCAAAATCAGTCCGTGAAATTTGTCAGAAAGCCAATCTCGAACAAAAACACTCGGAACACCAACGGTGATGGTGCCATCTTCAAAAGATGCGATATGTGTATCACGAAACCACGTTTTAAAATTTGCTGCCGATATCGAGAGCTCAATATTGACGAGCGTGTTGTCCCACAATTGTTTTGTGTCGAGCTGCTCAGTGCGCAGCGCATGGAGTGAAGTGTGTGATGAGACATTCATAATGCGCTAAATTTCTAAAGCATTATACTCTTCGATGAGTAACTGTAAACTATTACAAAAAAAATGAATGATTGCGCCACATAAATATTATAATGTGTATAACCTGTTGAAAGCGTGTATACACGCACTTCGTCAAGCCCCTTTTTGTGGCAAGTTGAAAATCAAAAGAAAGTAGTGTACTCTTTCCGGTATGTCAAAGAGAACCTATCAGCCGAAGAAACGAAAGCGTGCAACCACGCACGGTTTCTTGGCTCGTACTGCAACACCTCAAGGTAAGGCGCTTTTGCGTCGACGAAGACAAAAAGGGCGTGCACGCTTAGCGGTGTAATATGCTGCCAAAACGTTCTCGTCTGGGGCGGGAAGAGTTTAATAAAATTTTTAAGCGCTCAGTGCGTGCTTCTGGGCTCGGCTTTACGATGCTCTATCAACCGTCACCGAGCCTTCATGTTTCAGTCGTGGTTTCAAAAAAGGTGAGCCTCCTTTCGAGTACTCGAAATCGAATACGGCGCCAGATATATAGTCTTTTGGCAGGTATCGAGCGCGAAAACCCACGTGGAGGTACATATATCGTCCTAGTGCAGCCGCTATTAAAACAGCATCCTATGGTGTCGGTTCGGCAGTCGCTTCGTGACGTTCGATCATCACTACTTTCACGTACGTCACATTCGAGGTAGAATAACGACCATACTAATTATGTGGGGCACCATTTGGCACGGCGTATTTTTTGATCCGATATACAACGGACTTATCTTTCTTGTGGGCCATGTTCAGAATGCAGATGTCGGTATCGCGATTATTTTACTCACGATAGCAGTTAAAATAATCATGCTTCCGATTTCGATCAAAGCGGCTCACGCGCAGCACGCTATGCGTTTCCTAGAGCCTGAGCTCACCCGTATCAAGGAGAAGTACAAGGATGCGAAAGAAGAATTGGCACGGCAGACAATGGCTGCGTACAAATCTGCAGGTGTGAACCCATTTGCGAGTATTTTTTTCGCACTGATTCAAATCCCGATCATCATTGCGCTCTATTTTGCGGTCTCAAGTGGCGGTGGTGTTAAATTGCCCGGTATTAATACTGCGCTCTTGTATAGTTTTGTCCCTGCCCCAGAAACGATCAGTATGCTCTTTTTAGGACTTGTTGATATGAGCTCAAAAAGTATCGTGCTCGCCCTACTTGCGGGTATTTCACAATACATTTTTGGTCATATGTCCTTGCCACCCATCAAGAAAAAGACAGGCACGACGCCGAACTTTAAGGAAGATCTCACGCAAAGCATGCAGTTGCAGATGAAATACGCTATGCCCGTCATGATCGGTTTTACCGCTTACTATTTTTCTGCCGCTGTAGCGCTCTATTTTGTCGTCAGCAATGTGATGTCTATTGCGCAAGAGTACGTAGTGCGTGCCAAAATCCCTGATCGACATCGTGAAGTGGACGTTACCGCCGAAAAAGTTGCATAACTCTACTGGCAAATCTTAACAATTCGATAAAACGCATTTACAAACCTGTAGCTACGAGACGTCAAGGAACGAAGACTCGAGCCGTATTTTCTATACGGTGAGCGGTCTAAGTGACGTAGACAACAAAGTAGGTACGGGTTTTAAAGCGTTTTATTTAGGTGGGTTGAAGATCCACAGTGTATCGTCGCGCTTGTTTCTAAAGATCAGTGGTCCCTCGTCCGACGTCATCATGTCTGTCACATCGATCTGTTCGCGTATAAATGCCTCAGGGTCAACAGCAATGCTCCCTTCCCCAGTCATACTGTCGACGTTCCAAATAAGATCAGCGTAGGATACTTCTCCTTGATACCACGATATAGGGAATGTGTTGCTATTTGCTGCAGCATCACTTCCGCACCATATTGAGATGCCAATCTTTGCACATTTTTCGGAGAGTGTTTGAATATTCAAGAAAATGCCGTTATTTTTTACCGTATCAACAAGGAGGCTATACGGACCTTTACCAGAATTTTTGTTGATAATAAGAGTGCTGGTACCGAGTCGTGCAGCAGAAAGTGCTGATGCTTCGTCTATTTTCTCAAGACCGCCTTTGGTGACCTTGTAGAGATAGCCATTGAAACCAAGCGCTGGTTTTGTATAGACATAGTGGGCACTCGTTCCCCAGAGGTCCCACAGTACGGTACTTTCCGCAAAAGGTACGGTGAAGAGCGTTTTTGTGTCCCCCGTTGCGAGAGTGCGACTAAATGAGGTTGTGCCACCGCTCGGATTTGTTTCTGTGTAGAGGAGTTCTTTACCATTTCGTGTAAATGCAATATTAGATCCTTGTGCTATTGATTCGGTATCGAGTACGGTTTCTTTTGTATCTTTTTTGATGCTGAGCGTCCCGAGTAGTGTCTCGTCCCTCTTTCCTTGTGCGTCTGTTATAAAGACGACATGATTCCCGGTTGGTGACCAATATGCCTCCACTGCACGCGCAATTACTTTATTTGAGATGCGGATTTCGGTACCAGTCTTTAGGTCAATTTCAAAAATGTAGCCGGTGCCCTTTTCTGCGTATCGGATGAAGGTATCGACGCTTGAGGTGCTGATCATTGCTCCAGCGACCGCACGAGTGGTGAGTTTCGCTAGAATTGCGTCTGTTTTTACGGTGCGGCTCGCGCCACTATCGACAGGACCTGGTGTAACCTCAGTATCTGTGGCAACGGGGACGACCGCGGGACTCGTGCCAAAGACATTATCTCCCACGTCAGAGAGACTTTTTGGCGCCCCATTGAGAAACAGGTACCCCCAAATCCCCCCGAGAATGAGGATGATGACAATAAGGACGATAATAAGTGCGTTTTTCATATTATTTACTGGTACACGTAAAGTGGTACGTAGTATCTCCAGTCACAATATACTTTGCTCTACTCCACTCCATGGTCACCACTGCACTTGGGTTGATACTTTTACATGCAGGCTCTAATTTTTCCTTTCTGTACTTATCCATCGTCATTCCTGAGGGTAGATCACTCTCTTTTATATTCATGTACCCGTCGAGTGTTTTTAGCTCATTGGTTTGGAGACGATATCCAGCGAACCTTGTCTCATCACTCCAGCATGTGGATTCATCCATGTATTTAAATTCGGATTGTCCTGGTACTAGCGGGACGGAACCACTTGGCGCACAACCCATACCACTCTTAGTGAAGATTCCTACGTTACCGGATGGACATTCTTTACCTGTCGCTTCCAGTTGTTTACATCCATATTCAGGTTTAATGTCGTAAGAAGTAATTGGATTACTGACCACCGTTTCTCTCCCTGATAACGTCACGGTTTCTGCATTCTGAAGGAAATTAAAGTTTACGGTGCCAAATATAGTTTCCAAAATAAGTACCGTAGCGAGGATGATAACGAGACCAAGTAACGATGACGCGATGTCATCCTTCGCGCTACTCTTATTTCCGATTGAGTCAGAGCTCATATACGAAAATCCAGCGAGGGTAATTTTTATGACCGCAATAAGGGCCCCAATAACGATAGCAAGTCGATACAGATTTTGTAACAAACCGGCAAGAGTCAAGGAATCAGTAACCCCAGGTATCCCAGCGAGTGGCTGAAACTTTTGAAGTGGAGGGTTCTGAACGGGACCAGTTGTAACAGATGCTGGCTCTTTTGACGCCGGCTGTGCTGCCACAGAGGGTGCTGGCGGAGGTGGCAGTGGAGCAGTTTGTGCAATAGATATTAGCGGGGCCACCAAAAAAATACCAAAAAGCAACCAACAGCATACATATTTCCTGAATTGGGTACCACTGTAGAAATAGAACTTCATAGATTATTTGAAAGCTATACGAAATAGATTAGCGGCATATTGTGAAAGCGCAGACAGGTTTCGGATCGAGTAACCAACATCTGTCACACCCCCATTGCCGCCTGATTGGAGTGTAATAAATTCTTGGTCGCCGCCAGAATTTTGTGTACGCTCTCCGTTGATGCTCCATCCTTGTTCCACATTTCTGTACACGTTTCGATCCATAAAGTAAGGCTGTGCTCGGACTGAAATTTCTCTCACTGCTTCGGTATAGTTATCTTGGATAGCATTTTGAGAAAGTCCCGTGAGTGCGTTGTATACGTAAAATGCTAGCTGGGGCTCACCCGATTCAATAGTGAATGTTTTTTCGTACCGTACTCCATACGCAGGTGCATCAGCCGTAATACGGACTAACGAATCCCCGACACTTGAAAGTGTAGTATCCAAGGCGCCGTCCTTGCGGTCCGTATTTACAAGGCCGTTATTGATACTCCAAGTGTACTCTACTTCAGAAGTTGGAATTCGGGTGCCTTTTTTTGAAAATAAGTGTGGAATCACTACGAGATGCGCGTCACTGCCCGTACTCGGTGTGCGCCGCCCCTTATAAAAATACGGCGCTGTTGTGTTGCTTTCGGTAATAATGTCGATGTCTGAAGGTACTGCCACTATTCTAGTGCTTTCGGTAGCGCCACCAGAAGTGGTTATGCGTGCCTCTATGGTCATAGGCACCCCTAGGAGTGGTGCTGTTAATTCAATAACGCGTTGTTTGTCACTCAAAAGCACTCCATCAATGAGCCAACTCACCGTATCATTTGTTTGCGATCCGTAGTCTGCAAGTCGGGCGGTAAACGGTTCGCCTGCTCTTGGATAGGTTGGACTTAGTTCAATGTGCGCTGAAGGCACACCGGGAGCCTGAAATTGCGCATGTACAGAAACTGCCGTAATGAACAGAAATGCAAAAACTATTATTCCGGCAATGGGTGCTAAAAATATTCGGAGTGTATGCATACTAAGCGGCTTGCTTAAACGTAAGATCTTCGTGCGTAGGGTCGGGTCTATAGTTGACATCTTTGTACCTGCGTCGAACTGCAGGGCTGTTGTCTCTCGTGCCTTGCGGTACCTCTATTGCAGAGGCTTCAGCTTGTTGCGCAAGCCTCCTTCTAATTGTAGCATTCCGTTTGAGCTCTTTTTCCTCTTGTGCCCGTGCCTCTGTGGCTATTTTAACCATCGTCTTTTTGTTCTCTCGCAGTGTGAGATATATCCATATTGAGAGCGATGGGCAGAAATTGCCAAAAATTGGTATGAATTCTGCAATAATTGTTGCACCAGTGCGCTTCATTTTGGATCCGGAAAAAAGGGGTACATGATGTGACATCATAGTCATCATGAAAAGAGGTATAAGTACGGCTGCAAGAAACCACGATAAAGCTATACCTAATACGGCCAAAATTCCCGTGAAAATTAAAAACATAAGGAAGAACTGGAGAACATCGATTATTACCGCCATAGTAAGAAAAATAATACCAAGTCCGGTCGATATCTTTTTCTCTGTGGTGTTACTGTTCATAACGGTTTTACTTCGACATATTCAGCTCCTCACGAGCCTTCTTGATCTGAAGAATCTGCGAAGGATCGGACGTGATGATCTGGTCTTCGGTGTAGGAAGCGATAACTTTGATCGCGACATGTTTGAGTCCTGCGAAGAATATCCCTTCCCCCACCCCCGACTCAAGGAGTAGGAACTTCTCTTCGTCGGTGAGATTGAACGCTTTTTGTAGTGAGTCGATCGTCGTTGGTGACTGCTTCATCAAAAGCTGTAGTGAGGAGTTTGTGAGCATGGGGACACCATATGGTGAATTGAGAAAGTCGTTGACGTCTTGGGTGATGGTGGAAAGCCCCAAGTAGTACTTGCGTCCACGCTTGGCGATGCCAAAAAGAAATGATGCGGTATCTTCACTTTTCATCATCCACCACGCTTCGTCTATGACAAGCAAACGCTTCTTAAGCGTACGCCTGATTGCACTCCAAATGTGGTGCGTGATGATGTACATGGCGACCGTTTTGAGTTCGTCTTCAATTTCGCGCAAAGAAAATACGACGAAATGCTGGTTGATATCGACATTTGTGGGTCGGTTGATAAACCCTTCCCATGTGCCGCGAGTGTATTTTGAAAGGCGTGTCACGAGAGATTCACTTCCCACCATACCGCTTAGGACCATTTCAAAATCCGAAAGAAGTGGTGGCTCATGGCCTGCAAAACCACTGTTCGGCGTGATGTCTTTGAGCGCATACGTTTCTGCGATCGCGCGATCGACGATTGCATCTTCTTCGGGTGTGAGTCCCCCAAGCATGATGCGGAAAAGTCCGACGAGATTGATGATGTGGGAGCGGAGCACTTCTTCGGGTGATTCGTCAGCAAGTAGTTCAGGGAGATCAAAGGGATTGATGTGGTGGGGAGATGAGAGAGAAATATTGAAAAATCTGCCGCCGGTCGCTTCAGCGAGATATTCGTATTCGCGTTCAGGGTCGATCACGATAACTTCGGTACCAAACATGAGTGAACGGAGGATTTCGAGCTTTGCAGCGTACGATTTTCCAGAACCCGATGTTGCGAAAGTGACGGAGTTGTAGTTTTCGAGCGAAAAACGATCAAAGAGAACCAGTGATGAGTTGTGGCGGTTGATGCCGTAGAGGATACCGGTATCTGCCGTGAGGTCAAAAGAGGTGAATGGGAAAAAGCTCGAAAGTGGATCAGAATTAAACTTGCTGTGGACCGAAAGTTCGTCCGTCCCCAAGGGCATTGTGCTTTTAAACCCTTGCTCCTGCTGGAAAAGTGCTGGCTTCATGTACACCAAGCGCGAGTCGAGGATGGTGCGGATCTCACTCTCTGCCTTTTCAAGCTGCTCTTCATGGTCACCATAGATAGTGATATAGAGGCCGACATCAAAGAGACGCTCTTCGGCTTGTTGGAGTTTGTCACGGAGATCTTCAAGGTTTTTGTATGCCGCTTCGAGTTGGGGGTCACGAACAAACCCTTTATCTTCGCGGGTGGAAATCTGACTCTGCACCTCAGCAACCTTCTTTTGAAACTTCTTCAAAACCTCGGTCGTGTCCATCGGATGCACAAAAATAGAAAGGTCAAATACTCGTTCAAGATCGAGAATCGGTTCAAGCCAGCTTTCCGTGAGTGATCGCGGGTACGCAACCACAAAAAAAGTTCGGGTCAATTTGCCGCTGATGTTGAGCTGGCGTGGACTCACCCCTATCGCAGATGGCGCGATCACATCTTCCAAAGCAAGAGTGCTCGCATCATAAATATCCTTGGGAAGTGCAAGTGACTCCTCGGTCTCTTTTGGCTTTTTAAAAATATCAAAAATGCTCATGTTGCTGTGGGTAGTGCCCTGTTTCCTTCGTTGGGATTGAAAATATGATAAAAAAGATCGACAACTTCGGCCGTACCCAAGGTTGCGGTGCGAATACCGATGCGGCGAAGACTTTGTTCCACCACAGCTATGCGTTGCTCGAGTTGGCTTCTGTGTTCTTCAAATATTTCTGTCGGCAAGAGATTCTTCTTTTGAGTTGGGCCACCAAGGAGACTTTTAAGTCCCTTGGTGACGTCGACGGCCGCAGGGGTGTATGACACGACCACAAAGAAACTCTTGGTCATAATATCAACATCCTCAGTAAACTTGCGGATAAAGCCCATGTATTCTCGGAGCTGTACGCGCATGAGGTCATTTTTTTGTCCCGCCTCAAAGGATCCCAAGAGTGCGAGGTATGGTTCGATATTGAGTTCGCGCGATTGGACATAAAGCTGCAACGAAAAATCAAGTGTATTCAGGAAACTTTGAAATTGTCGCAAGATCGCTTGCTGTTCATCGCCGGACTTGAGCGCGAAATTTATGGAGGAAGCCATAAGGATAGCGCGGAGACTACCGTCTTTTAATATAACAATACCATCGCGGATTTCCTTGAGAGATACAAATTTTTGTGTTGCTTCGCTATGTGCCATATTATTTTTTGCCCCTGAGCGCATTTAACTCTAGTTGGCGCGAAAGTGTTGAAAGCGTTGTCTTTGATGGTGGAAGGTATGTTTGCGGAGCCCCACCCCCGGTCGGAACCACTTTTTGCTCTTGCTTTTTCCACAGATAGAGGCGCGCATTCATGAAATACGTTACAAATGATTCCAAGATGGCTGCAAAGGGGCGATTGTTCACTTTGTAGAAAGCAAGTCCGGCAGTGAGTGCGACGATTGGTGCTGCGGCGACAACAAAAATAATAAATGGTAACCACACAAAGAGCATAAAGATCGCTCCTGCCCCACCCAATAGGTAGACAAATTGTTTCCAGGTAAATGGCCCAAAAATTTTGTCTTCAATTTCAATAAATTGTGGTACTTCAAAGCGCATAGGTACTAGTATTATACATGCCGTATATGTCATGAATGCATTTCTTGTGTGACTCACACTGCGTTTTGTTATGAGTGTGGCGATTCGCGATATGGGTCGTCCGTATATCGCGGTGTGTCGGTAAGTGGTTTGGCGTATGAAGGGACAATAACGGGTTCAGGTGGTTCCACTGGAACAGGTTCTGGCGCAGGTGCAGGCACTTCAGCCTCTGACACTGATGGTGCTGGTTCTGCCGCAGGAGCGGGTACAGTTATTTCGTCTGTTGGTTGCAGTTGAGCTGGTACTGATGTTGATTCTTCCTCTGTTTCCGTGTGGATTTCTGGCGTTTGAGTCGGTGTTTCTTCGGAAGATGTTGGCATCAAAATAGACTCGGCGCTGTCAACAATCGCCCCATCTTGAAGGTATTCAGTATCAAGTGCGTGGAGTTCAGGCCCAATGTGATTGAATATCGATGTTGTTATTTCGTCCGCAATATTCATGGTGGTCGTGGGGTCAATAGGTAGGCAAATTGCTAGCTGTCCCATAAATTCCTCACTGGGTTCAAAACCAAGTAGTACAAACATTACTTCATTTTCAAGTAATACTTCTGTATCTTTGTTGAGATTATATTTTTGGGCGATTGTATGCAGGGTTTCTTCAAGGGTGGGATTAGAAATAAAATCTTTGAGTGAGATGGGGAGTGTATTGTATCTCTCTGAAATAATTTTTTGAATTGATTGTTCCATAATTAATGAGCATCTTCCTTAGCATTTTTTGAAGCTTTTTCGGCAGATTCTTTGGTGGCATCAATCAAGCGGTCGGTATCAGTCTTATTTTTCTTTTTCTCTATCCCTTCACGAATATGATTTGCTGCAGCAGCATTCTCTTTTTTAGTCCTGGCGGGGAAAATACTTGTCCCAGGTAGACCCATGAATCCTAACTGACCATCTTGTAAAGTCTTTGCATATTTCCTCTGGTTTGCTGATTTTACTTCAATAAGTTCTCTGTTTGCGTCCTCCAATTCAGATTTGGCAATAGCTATCTCATCACGGATTTTTTGTTTCTCTGTTTCAGATGCGCCATTCTTGACCCCCAAATTGTAGTCCCTCTGCTTTTCCTTAATATATGTTTTATGCCCATCGATCTTATGCTTAACTTTTTCAACATCAGCCCCTTTTTCGACGTTCAATGACTCTGCATACTCAAGCTCTTTCTTGTTAATGTCTTTAGTGCGTGCTTCGTAGCTTCCTTTTCCAGGTTTGCCGAGGTCTACATCTACCAGACCAGCAGCACCTTTCATGCCAGGTAGTGCACGAGCATCAAAGCTGCCCTTTGCTGCAGCGCGAGTGGTATCAACCGCTCTTCGTGCAGCCCATCCTGTTAACCCGCCACCCGCTGCGGCCTTCAAGAGACCTTCCTTTTTTGATAGATTGTATCCTACCCGTCCGACGGTGTTTCTACCGACAATTCCACCTGCAACTGAAGCTCCGGCAATTGTTTTACCAACTGTCTTTCGGGCGTATTTTGCTGCACCTTCACTGATTTTTCCAACAATAGATGCGCCTGAGGTGCTCATGCTTTTTGCCATAGTGGTTGTGGCAATTATCATGATGATAGCTATGAGATAAAACAGCAGCACTTGTACAGTACCGGCGACAGCGCTTTCTGTGAACAAATTTATCAGGTTGCGGTCGCCAAGCGCCACAGGATTTGACCGAAGCACGATGAGTGAAAGGTAAATGCCAAAAATATAAATAGGCGCAAAGAATGCTTGGCTCAAAAGCGTATCCCACCATTGTTGTCGGTACTTTCCAAGGTTTGGTAGCACTTCGGGCAAGAATGCGATCGGAGAAAAGATCATGAGCAGTATGAGCATGACAAAGCGAATGAGAATGAGAAATGCCCCAATGCCAAATGCAAATGCAAGTTTAAATAGTAGAATGCCGGACCCTAACGCAAACACAATCATAAAGGGTATACCTCCACCTTCTGCGAGTACTTTATTGAGTATCTCTTCTGATTGTTTTGATTTTCCTCCACCGACAATAGAGGTGAGGCCCATTTGACTTACAAATTCTCCAGATATACCATCTTTTGATGAACCAGTAATCATCTGACGATAGATGTTGTCTGCAGTGATGTTTGATAGGTCAATAATTGCTTTTGTAAAGAACAGACTAAAATTTACGAGTAGAGCAGAAATAATGAGCGATGAGAGTAGTCGTTTAGCACCCGAAGCTTCACTTTTGACAATAGTCGTAATGCCAATGTACACGAGTCCGAATACGAAACAGATATTTACAATATCTCGGATGATAGTCCAAAGTTTATCAATGGCAATTCCAAAACCCTTTGTACGCACCATATCTCCCATCCCGATGATGAGCCAGTCGATAGACATGTTGAGTAGAAGGCCGGTAATAGATGTTAGCCATATGAAGAATTGCAAAATGGCAAATGCGATCCATTTTACTGTTCCTTCAAGGGCGGAGTAAAAGAAGCGTTCCGCAGCGCCTGGTTTTGCTTGCGTAGGAGCTGTGACCTTTGCGTCGGGGGCCTGTGCAAAGATTTCTGAAGCCACAAAAAACCCAATACCGATGATGAGACATGCGCAAATATGTGGGAGTAATTTTTTCATGTTCAATCACGGCCTCCTGAACTTCCACTGTTGCTGTTGTTACTATTATCACGAGGACAATCAGTGATAGTAGCTCTTAATTCTTGTATATTTTTTATAACATCCGCTGTTTCAAATGAAGTTGTCACGTTGGTGATTGATGAATGGAGGCCGCCCGATATTGAAAGTTCATTAAAAGCGCTCAATGCCGCAATACGTTCTTCCACCGTCCCCTGTGCATCGCGTATAGCTAAAGCGGCCAACTTTGCCTCAGTTACTTTTGAGGTCAACATTGAAGAGCTGGCAGTTTCAACGTAACGGGATGCAGTTCTGATGACTGATGTGTTTCCGGAACATTCCTTTCCACGTTCAGTTGCTTCAGCGATAGTATCATTTGCGGCGTCTATAATATTTTGATGCATGCGCTGGTATGCCTGCTCGTCATGAATGGCCTTACCGATAAAATCATCGTCAGTAGAAGTTGCAATACTTCCTGATCCTAGATTGAGGTTGCATCGGGGGTCACTCAATTGATTGAGATATGAAAGCCCATTGCATGCTGCTGTCCCAAGACCTCCGTTTGTTCCACCAAATCCTGCATCAGAAAACCCACTTGATCCTGAACCGCTGTCTGTGAGGCCAAAGACACCTGCCGCACCCGTGAGTGCTTGTTGAGCGAGTTGAGCAAAGAGTGCACCAACAACTTCGTTAATTTCATCCGCAGATATAAGTGATTCTGCAGGCAAAGTTAAGTTGTAATTGAGTGCAGATGCGATTGTATCGCCAGGCGTGATGGTTCGACAATTGATCTTTCCATTCGGCCCATCATCGCAGCTCTTTGTTGAGAGGAATCCGCGCGCCCAGCCCCATTCCATAATATTGAGATTTTGTAACGCGGCTATGTTCGTTTCGAGTTTTCGTTCCATAGCAAATGCGCCACCGATCGGGTGATTGGTGGGGTTGAGACTTACCGATAACCATCCAGGCCAACCAGCAGCGAGGAAATTGCCTTCCATAAAACGTTGCACGTTTCCTAAGGCTCCAGAAAGTGTACATTGTACGGGTAGCTGATTTCGTGAGGAGCGATAATAGAAATCAAGTGCAATACGGATGTTCATTGGTCTGCAGAGAAAATTTAAGTCTTCGCTGTTGTACAGCATTCTCCCCGCTTCTTGGTCTGCAATATTAAGGAGAAATTGACCGGGGTCTGTCACAAACATAGGGCTGCCTTTAAAACCCGAATTAATCCATGCCACGGTACTGCGCACCATGCCCTGCACCACCATTTTTGCCAAAGCATTAAAGACCCCATCCATTTTTAATTCCTTGAGTGCAATTGAGCCAGTACTTTTTGCGGTTGCGGTGTTTGCGGCAGCAGAAACGGTGGTATTTTTTGCGGTTATAATATCTGGAACTGTCCCCGTTCCTCCATTAACGGTTACCGTAATAGCATTTGCTCGTGTAGGGATGAGTGTGTAAAGCGGGGTAATAATAAACAGAACAGCAAGAACAGTTGAGAGGAAGTAGTGTAGTTGTTCTTTTCTGGAAAGTCTCATACGCTAAGGTTGAAATGCTTCAAAGAAGATTCCTGGTTCATCGGAGGTGTAGGTGACACCTTGAGCTGTGAGTAGAGCATGCATGCTTGCAAGGGCATTTGATAGTTGCTGTGCCTCATCTTGATACTGTTGTGTACGTACCAGAGCAGGTAATGGATCACTGAAGACATTCTGCATAGCAATCACTGTATTATGAACCGAAATCATCCGGTTTAGAAGATTGAGATGTTCATTGAGAAATAGTGTGGGGGTTTGAAGGGTTCGCAGATCCGCAATGGTGTCGTTATATGATTTTTCTATAGGGCCAAGTTCTTCTATGATGGATGGATCGTTCGATTGTATTGCTCGGCTAAAAATTGATAATTCGTTTTCATTTTTTACAGGGTAACGTTGCATAATCATTGCAACAGTGTTGCCATAGTCGCGCCAAACAGCAAAATTATTTTCACTGGAAGTAATAATATCAGTAGTCGTTAGAAGCTTGCTATCTACTTGCTTTTCGGCAGCCGCGGCCGCCTGCTTTATAAATGCATCTTTTTGTTCTTGCGTCATTGCGGCATTCCCGGCATTGTGTTTGAGGTAGTATGCGAAAAAGTCTTTTGAAAACTGATTGGTCATGGTGTTTGGAAGCTCTTCGACAGGAGCTTCTTCTACAGGTTCAGGTTTTTTAGAAAGATCATCGGGGGTTTTTGGATCAGTACCACGCAGCTCTTCTTCCCAATCACGAAGCCCATCGCCATCGCCATCGCGCGTTTCTTGATACGCTCGTGGTTTGTCTGCCACAACAACAGCCGCAGAATATTCTGCGGCTGTTTGTTTTTTACTCAAGAGGAGTGCTCCACCAACAAGAGCAATGCCAACAAGCATTGCACCCCCCACCCGTAGTGTCGTATTCACGGTCATGCGTTGCCCTAAGTATAGCAGGGGCAACAGGCGCGCTTTAGGAAGTTTTTTGCACTATGGGGACAGATGTTATTGATTGGTAATTAAAGAAGCGCCGGCCTCCATTTTAAAACCCAGTCCTACCCTCAACCTTTTTAAAATGGAGGCCGGCGCTTCTTGTCATTAAGCAGACTTCAATTTTTCAGCAAGCGCCAGCCATGTGTCGATGTGTATGTCCTCACCGCGGACATCATGTGGCAGTTTAAGTGCGTCAAATGCGGCAAGGATATCTGCGCGAGGCATTAAGAGCGATAGATTGCCGGCAAGATGTTTGCGTTTTGCTGCAAATCCGGTCTTTAGGATGGTGAAAAATGCCGACTCGGGGACGCTTTTGAAGCTATTTTTGGAAATATCGCTTATTTTAAGGACGGCAGAGTCGACATTCGGCTGCGGGGAGAAATTTCCTCGAGAAACCGTGGCTACGAAGCTCGGTTCACCGTACGCCTTTATAGAAAGTGAGAGGATGGACTCCTTTTTGCTGCGTACAATACGCTCCGCGACCTCTTTTTGGACTAAAAAGACGATTGTGGAGGGTTGGTCAGCAGTATTTTCAAGAAAAAGTCGAAAGAGCATACCCGAGAGGTAGTACGGGATATTGGCGACGACTTTATACGAAAAACCTTTTAAAACACTGGCTATATCGTATGTCCTGACATCTCCGTGTATGAGGGTGAGTTGACCATCTAATAGCTCTTTTTCAAAACTGGCGTTGAGGATTGGCAATGTGCGACTGTCGGCTTCGAGCGCGATGACACGCGCGCCCTCCTTTAGGAGGGCGCGCGTCAACATCCCCGTCCCTGGGCCGATTTCAAGTACCGTCTCCCCCGTCTTGATATCCGCTGCCTGCGCTATGCGCTCGGCTATTTTGGGATTGGTTAGGAAGTTCTGTCCCAACGATTTCTTGGCAGTAAATTTTTCCATAATGTTAGTCCAAGTATACTGTCCGCTCATGGCCAGTTTCCGAAGGATTTGCCGACATCATATGCGCTTCACTGATATCGTCAATAAATGATGAGGGTGCATTGATCCGTTGGCTCCCAAAGACCGTACGGATACCTGCAAAGGACAAATATACCTTTTTTTGAGCTCTGGTCAGTGCTACATAGAAGAGACGGCGCTCTTCTTCCTCGTCGATACGTTCATCCGAGAGTCGTTCGTGGGGGAAAAGCCCTTCTTCCATACCGGTTATAAATACATAGGCAAATTCGAGACCCTTTGCGGCGTGTACAGTCATCAGTTTGACTCCATCCTTGCTCGTATCTTTTGGATCAAGTGCGTCTTGGTCGCTTTGTAGAGCCGCATTTTCAAGAAGTGCCGCTGCGCCCTCAAGACCTTCGTAGCTATCATATTTTGTAGCAAGTGACACCAGTTCGTGGATGTTTTCCAGTCGTTCGAGTTCCGCTTCCCCGCCCTGTTTAAGCTCTGCTTCTAGGCCACTTATTTTAACGAGTTCACGAAGTGCATTGCTTAGTGGTCCTTTGGTGAGCGTTGCGCGGATCTGCTCCATAATCGCCTCAAATGCTTCGATGTTTGCTATCGTTTTGCCGGTTATGGAGTTTCGCTGGCCTTCGAGCAGTTTAAGAAGCGTTATTTTGCCAATTCCACGTGGAGGAATATTGATGACACGAGAAAGATCATTGGTGCTCGCAGGATTGAGAGCTAGGCGCACATACGAGAGTACATCTTTAATCTCTTTGCGTTCGAAAAATCGTGTACCGAGCATTTGGTACGGAACATTGTATGCAAGGAACGACTCTTCGAGAATGCGGGATTGAAAATTGGCTCGAAAGAGCACCGCTATTGCGGATGGATCACATCCATCTCGGATCAGCTTTTGTGCTTCGCGCGCTACGTAGACCGCTTCTTCCTCTTCATTGTATGCAGCATAGAGAGAAATCGGCTCACCCTCAGCATTTTTGGTAAAAACAGTCTTTGGGATACGTGCCGTATTTTTTTCTATAATGTCATTCGAAGCGGCAATAATGGTCTGGGTGGAACGGTAGTTTTCCTCGAGCAGAATGACTTCGGCACCCTTGAAATGACGTTCAAACTGAAGGATGTTGTTCATATCTGCACCACGCCATGAATAGATATTCTGGTCGACATCGCCGACAGCACAGATATTACCCGTGCCACCGCCAAGAAGACGAGCGATTTCGTACTGCACTTTGTTGGTGTCCTGATATTCGTCGATATGAATATAGTGAAAGCGATCTTGGTACTCTTTAAGAACCTGCGGGTTTGCGCGAAGCATATTGAGTGTTCGGAGTAGCAGGTCATCAAAATCAAATGCTTCATTTTCTCGGAGAATGGTGTCGTACCGATTCCATATATCACGCACCACCTTCTCCATGGCGGTTTTTGCTTGCTCGCCGTATGTTTGTGCGGTGTGCGCATCCCCTTTTGCTTTCGAGATGTGGCTCAAGATCTTTCGGGGCTCAAATTGTTTAGCCCCGTAGCCTAAAGCTTCGAGTGCCTGTTTGATGGCGGTTAGGGAGTCACTGCGGTCGTAGATCGTAAAATAGCGCTTAACTCCTAGCTCTTTATGTCGTTCGCGCAGCATCATAACGCCCAATGAGTGGAAGGTAGCGATCGTCGGCTGCACGTTCATAAAGATTCTTTCTATGTGAGGGTAGCTATGCGCGAGCGCCAAAACGCGCTCACGCATTTCTTTGGCAGCCTTGTTCGTGAAGGTGACGGCGAGAATTTTGTCGGGAGCAATACCCTGTTCAATAAGATGCAAAATACGGTACGTGATCACGCGGGTCTTTCCTGACCCTGCTCCAGCTAAGACGAGTACGGGACCTTCTGTTTTGGTGACCGCACTTTTTTGTTGGGCGTTGAGAACGGAAAGATATTCCATGTATGTGCGCCACTATAGCATGCCGGTAATTGTAATTAAGACGAACGGCATTGAAAAGTTCAAAAAGGCGTTTGGAAAGATTATTACACCGTACACAAATTAACCAACAATAAACATATCTAGTCAATAGCTAAAATATCCCTATTTATAAGGCCAAAAAAGGCTTAGGACGACTGCTGTGGACAATTCTTCTTTCGTCAATTGATTCTCCTTTTTACTCCGCTATAGTGGTACCTGTACCGACTTGGTACCGATAGATGGTGCATCAGAAATGCACCTCATTTCTTCTGGCGTTAATCAGTTGAAGTGGGTGAACCTATCAAAAAAAGTGTAGAGCTTCGAGGCTCTATTTTCTTTCTTCTCTGAATTTCCTTCGCTCTCTGCATTGCGGCGCGTCCATAATAAAAAGGCTTATTGAACTCAACCAACAGGACATCGACCCTTCACTAACCACTCTCGCCGCGAAGGTTTCGACGACATATTATAAAAAATACACTCTATTGGTGCAGTATGCATCTGTAGGCGCGTTGCTTACCCCCGTATTCATACAGGCTGGTTTTGTTGCGTCGTTTTTTGGTCTTACTGCACAAGCCGAATTTTCAGGACATACAGGGTCGGATATATATAATGCACAGACTGTTCCGCTCTTACGCGCTGCGATAAATAGCAATCCATACGCTGCTATTGGTGGCGGAGATATTGTGGTTGATGAAGACGGCGTTCTTGTACCAAGTCTCGGTCCATCTTCAGGCGAAGATAAAGCGATCAATAATGGTGAGATTAGTACCTATGTGGTGCGTCCTGACGACTCTCTTTCACAGATTGCAGATATGTTTGGCGTGTCGGTGCATACTATTTTATGGGCAAATGATATTAAGGATGTAAATACCATACAACCAGGAGATACTTTGGTTGTGCTTCCTGTTTCAGGTGTACGTCATGTCGTGAAAAAGGGTGACACCCTCAAGGCTATTGCCACGAAATACCATGGTGATGTCGATGATATTATTGCGTATAATCGTCTTGCAGATGCTTCAGATATTGCTCCTGGCGCAACGATCGTAATCCCCGGAGGTGAAGTGGTTGCCGCACCGGCAAAAAAGAAACCGGTAGGATCCGCGGGCGGCTCAATTGCTAGTGGCTATTTCAAGCATCCATTGCCTGGCTCAGTACGAACGCAGGGTATCCATGGATACAATGGTGTGGATCTTGGTGCGCCCATCGGTACTCCTATCCTTGCTGCTGCTTCAGGCAATGTCATCCTTTCACGTGTCGGTGGATATAACGGTGGCTATGGAAACTATGTCGTTATTAAACATCCAAATGGCACGCAGACGCTCTATGCGCACATGAGTAGCAATGCAGTTTCTGTTGGAGATTATGTTGCACAAGGTCAAACGGTGGGACGTGTTGGATCGACTGGTCGCTCAACAGGAGCACATCTACACTTTGAAGTACGTGGCGCCAAAAACCCATTCTAACCTCACGCACCAAAATCGTCAGCTACTTCGTTTCCGCCAGCTGGCGGATGGCGTCGCAAAGATGTTCATTGTAGAAATCGTGAAATATGCTCCCAGCATATTTCACTGCCGCGCACTTTTCTTCCTTGACGCCTCGCAGATGGCGATTTTGAGGCGCGAGGTGTATGTATGGAATTTCTTTAAAATCATTACAACAAAATAACCGTGCCCGCCTGTTTTTACATCGCTCACTATGTATGATAGTGTGCAGCCAGCTTGAACCTTACAGGAGTACGCGCAATGAGATTTGCTAAACTGATTGACCTGGAGATGGATGCATATACGTGGCGGCGACTTACGCCACGACGAAAAGCGTACATAGTGGATGGCGTCAGGGAGGGTGCATGGACACGAGCTCAAGCAGCAAGCATCTACCCGGGACTTTCTGAGGCTATGGTCGGAGAGTGGTTGACCGCGCCACAAGATACACCCAATGCGCTGCACACAACTCATGCATCGGCCCATCGTTTGGTAAGTGCCGCTCTTTTTCCCGAGTTAGACAATGGGATCATGGAGACATTAACGTATAAAAAGATCACATTGCGGCAGAACCCACATCAAGAGGGAATGCCTGGTGTGCGAACGAGGGCAGCATTTAATCTTGAGAGTGGAGACATGTGCGTCAAACTCTCAAGACAACTAGGGCTTCTGCTTGCAATTTTGATCAAGAACTCCGATGGCGCCGTTACAAAGTCAGGTATCCTGTCCTGGTTGTATCGCGGACGGGACACGGTTCCTAACGCAAAAATCGTTGACGTATTGGTGTGCAGATTGAGGAAAGCTCTGAGGGAATTTGGCACTGATGGGCTAAACATTGAGCCAATGTGGGGGTGTGGCTACAAGTTGCAATAAGGTTTTCTGCGCTACAAAATCGTAGCGCTTTTTTCATATCCGAGCGCGGTATTGGAGCGCCTCGAGGACGTGCGTGGTTTTAATATCATCTGCGCCCTCTAAATCTGCGATAGTGCGGGCGACTTTTATGAGTCTGTGGTAGCCGCGCGGAGAGAGTGCTAGTTTTTTGGCAGATTCAATGAGTAGTGTTTCTGTTTCTTTCGCCAAGCGCACATGTATCTCAATATCTCGCGCAGAGAGCACACCGTTTGTTTTTGTTGCAACTCCGTAGCGTTGCCGTTGTTTGAGACGTGCATCCTGTACCTGTTCTCGTGCGCGTTTGGTTTCGTCACGATTTTGATCGATATGCTTCTCATTTTGTGCGAGTTCCTCATACGGTATATGTGAAACAGTGAGCCAAAGGTCGATGCGGTCCATGATGGGCCCTGAAATTTTCTTTTTGTATGCATCGAGCATGCTGTCACTCGGGTCACTGCCATCGTGGGTACCACGATGGGGGTTCATAGCGGCAACGAGGGTGAAGTCTGCTGGAAATGTTGCCTGTCCATGTACGCGCGATATTGAAACTACTTTATCTTCAAGCGGTTGGCGCAACGTATCAATTGATCTTCGGTCAAATTCAGGAAATTCATCCAATGTTATTGTCCCTCAATTTTGTAGGACACCTTCTACAATAACTGTTACTCAACTCAGTGCGCCAAAACTGAGGAACAGATACTGCAACAACAGTCACCCAGTTGGAATCGTCTATTTAATGTCGGCAATCCCTTTTACCTGCACGTCCGAGCTATCAAATTCAGCATTTAAGACTTCTGTAAGGTTTGTATCACCAGTATAAACAATGACTGGTTCTTTTGTTGAAAAAAGCTGTTCAGTATCCTGTTTTTTATATCCATCTAGAATTGTTTTCACTGTAGCAATAATTGATACATCACCAAATCCTTTCATGTTATAGAATGACCGTTTTTTATAGGAGTTCAGTGCAATTTTGTAATGGTGCAAATATACTGACTCATCAAATTCATCAACCTCTGCTGCGTATCTGACCTCATCAGGGATGCGTTTACTGTGAATCATTTCTGTCATCTCGACTTCCTCAGAAATGTCTGGAGCAAGATAATAAACCTCACTCATTTTAAGAGATTTTTCAAAAATGTGATTGATACCAACAGTGTCAATTAGATTCATAGTCCCATTTGTTTACGGTAGTCATGGTAGTGCGGTTTGTTTACAGCACCAAAAAGCATGTACTGCGCTTGAATACTTTCAACCCCTCCACCCCTTCCACCTTTTCTGATTCCTTCATTGACGTGAGTTACGGCAATTCGTCCACAGAATTTCTGTACTGAAGTTGAAATTTTTTGAGTATTCATTGGACCAGACTTTCTTGTACCAGGCTTATATTTCTCTGGCATTAATGCGTTGTATTCTGGTTTAGTAATTATTTTTCTGATTCGCAAAGTGGTAATAAGAGCTGATGGTGAGACTTTAAACTTACTCGCCAACTCGTCACGCATAGATACCGTGATTGTCTTACTTCGCAACTTATCAGTTTCCGATTCGGGGATTAGAATTTCTGTTGTAATATCGAAAATTCTGCGAGAGATTCGGTCTGTTCCTACCATTTTGGTACTAAAATCCTTCTCTAGGTAGTAGTCATACTTACCAAGACCAATAATTACCAAGAGATATATAAGTGTAAAAATTTGACGACTCTCAACCTCATCAGGGTTGATTTCACTCGGCAAAAATACAAATGGTACCTTGTCGTCCTTAATAGAAAAACCGCTGGTATTTTTATATACATCACCGGCTACAACAGAGTGATGGGGTAGCATTTTATTCTGGAGAACACCCTGACACACATTGATATTTTTTGCTTCTACCAAAGAAATTAGTTTTGACAACGCTGTTCCTTTCCCACGAGTTGACCAGAACCAGTTTTGGTCAATTTTGAAATAGTCGATTACATGCTTTGCGGCCACTTTTACACTCTTGCTCTTCAGCGAATCGCAATAGGGATTGTTCGGTAGTGAGGTTGTTGCTGAAACAAAACCTTGCAAGCGAATAAGTCGGTCTACAATGCGTTTTGAAGTAACATCACCAGAACCCTTTCGTTTAGCCAGAAGTCGAGCTGAAATCTTATCAGCTCTGGTCTTTTCAATATGTTCAATTTGCTTCTTGTGGTTTTCTGTATCCAGTAGGAACATCTGCCATGGGATGAGTAGTTTATCGCATTCATCTTTTAGGTCAGACAGTTTGATAGAACCTGTTGCAAAAGCACTTTGAAATACTTTACGTTTCAGAAGCCGCTCTTCTGGGTATAGGTTAAGAACACGTTCAACAACGCTATCCTCAATCTCGGTTGAGTATGTTCCATTAACGATAACCCACATATTTGGATTTTTTCCTTAGGTACTTGGCGTTTTTGCGTCATAGCACGTAAAACAAAAATACCACCAATGACGGAAAAGTCGATAGATGGCAGTATTTGGGGTTCAAAATCTTATAAACTGGAGGACAACTATTAGGAAAGTTGTCCCACAATGATAACAAAACCCCTGACAAGCAGGGATTCTATTATGCTCTGTAAAGGTTCTGCTACTTCTTTCGATTGTACGGAGACTGATTGGTTGGTTTCAGACTCACGTCCAGTTCTTGTGCTTTAGCTTGCACTCCCCCTACAGGGCGGCCAAGTTTCAACCCAATGACACGTGTCGGTGTGTTGTCCTTTGCTAGAGAACGGAGTTGCTTTTCCTCTTTCACTGTCCAGCGTTTGCCGGAGTTGCGTTCGTATTGAGCCATAACTAGTCAGAGTTACAGTCTGGAACACAGTAAGCGCAACCGTTTACATGTGAGTGCGGATAAAGTTTTTGTGCCTCAAAGATTGCACCACGGCACGTGGTGTGATAACCGAGGTCAACACGATTTTGCATGAGTGGTGGGTGCGAGCAATTCGCATTCCAGTCATGTACCTCATGTTCTCCCTCCGGCTGTTCGTTGTGGTTTACGTAATACTTACGCATAGGCCAATACTTGATTAGCCCGCCCAACTGGAATACTATGTAAAGTAAGACCAGTCGGTCGGACCTTCAGGAAAGTGGTGTTACACTAACCTGAAGAGGAATAATATTCGTTCGAAAGTCAGCGCAAGCTGGCTTTCTTCGTACTATTGTACGGTAGCGGTGGAAAACGTCAAATGTTTCGTTTCCTGTTAATAAAGTGTGTACAAATGTCTCCCTGTCATATATACTGCTCTTGTTATGCAATTACACCCCAGCCAGCAAAAGCTGCTGAATTTTTTGATTGAAAATGAAGAAGCCTTGTCTGAGATGAGTCTTTGGCAAATTGCAAAAGAGGCTGACCTTGGTAGCGCACAGAATGTGGCTCACCATTTACGTCAATTAGAAAATAAGGGCTACCTCCGAAGAGGCGACAACTCAACTTTTGAGGTTTTGAAAAGCCCTGTAGAAGATGTCGTTACCATCAGTAGGTATGGAATGGCTTCCTGCGGTCATGCTAGTGACTTGGTAAGTGAGTCTAACCTCGAAGAAAAGATTTCTATATCTACAAAGATGTTTAATATCTCTGACCCCAGCTCTATCTTTGCGGTGTTAGCAAAAGGTGACTCAATGTCTCCAAACATTAACTCTGGTGACTTAGTTCTGTTTCAGAAGGATGAAACCTTAGATTCTCCAGGCCAACTTTCGTTAGTACTACACAACGGTGAACCTAAAATAAAAAAGGTTATTAAGGAGAGTAATGAAATAATACTTCGATCTAGCAATCCTGAATATAAAGACCTGAAAATTAAAAAATCAGATTCCTTCGAAATTGTAGGTATAGCAAAGGCCGTCATCCACTCACTTAATAAGCAAGATTAACGGCCTATACTGCTACTGGTTTTTTACACATCTCTGGAACACTTTGAAAGATTTGAATTCGTCGTTCTTTTTCAGAATAAATCTTCACATGCAGTACCAGTCGCATATGCCTACCCTCTGTCATGCTGGCAGGTGCAGTGGTTGGAACATTCGTGTTTAGTGGGAACTTGAATGCTACCTCCGCATATCCTTTCTTGTGGTGTAAAGTAATCTTTTCGACAAACAAACGAAGAATGTATTGCTTTTCCTCGTAGGTCACGTTACTGATTCTGGCTTTTAGTCTGCCGTAGAGTGATTGAATGATTTTATCTCGGTCTTTTTGTTCATCTTGTTTTAGGAGTAGTTGTGACAGTTTCTGTTTCTGGATGACTATATCCTTTTCGTCCTTTCTCACTTGCTTCATCCGACTGTTGTAGTCGTCCTTATCCATTTGTGCTTCCAGATACACTTCTTGAACACGTTGCTTCTTTACTCTAAGTGTCTCGAATTGCTTTTCGAGTAGCACTAACTCCTTCTTCACTTTGACCTCGTTGCTGGTCTTAAAGGTGTACTCTTCCAGTTGCGGTATTACGTTCTTCGGGTCGCTCAGTATCGCGACCAACGTATCCCAAATAGGAATCAATCGACTTTCAGCACATTGCCCTTCAGGGTTATTTTTATCGCAATCAGTAGGTTTCCTGTCTATGTCTGGAACGTATACATGGTAGTACTTCCCTAGAATCGGGGTTGTCTTATCCTTTTTGGGTGTTTGATAACCACTTTGCAACTTACGTCCCGATATTCCTGAATAGAGTAGTCCAGCAAACAGGTAGACACGCTTCTCGTTTCGTTTTTGGAATCGACGATTGTCTTGCAGTTGCTGTATCGACTTCTCAAACAAATCGGATGAAATGATTGCTGGAACAGTGATAAGAATATGGTCTTCTTGTGGTCGTTGATGTTGTTCGTCCAGTACAGCATTCAGGTATTGGAATGGTCGTTTGTACTTGTTGTAGTAAAACTGACCTGTATAAACTTCATTGACCAGAATTCGATTAATGGTTCGTTTGTACCATTTTCCGCCAACTCTATTCTTACCCTTCGCGTTCTTGTGCTTCGGGGTCGGTAGGTTTTGTTCTATTGCACGCTTAGTGATTTCACGCAGAGAGCATTTTTCATAAACCAACCACTCGTAGAATTTCTGGACAACCTCAGCTTCTTCAGCTTGTGGAATGAGTGTTTGTGTTTTTTCGTCAACTCGATATCCGTAAGGCGGAACACCAGTGACCCATTTACCCTCTTTAGCTGCGCGAAGTTTACCGGCTGTCATTCGTTCACGAATCAGTTCTCGCTCGTGTTCAGCAAAGGAACCCAGAATTTGCATCATGAGACGACCTGTTGATGTATCCGTATCGAACGACTGCGTTGCTGATTGGAAACCTACGCCATAATCTATGAGCTGTTCAAGTGATACTAGTAGCTTGGTTTGATTACGAAATAGTCTATCGAGTTTGTAGACAATCAACGTGTCAAACTGTTTTTCCCTTGCTGCTTCATACAGGGCAGATAGACCAGGTCGCATTTCAACTTTAAGAGTCCCAGAGTAGCCCTCGTCACGGTAAACATGTTCTTCACTGAGTTCGTAACCTTGGCTGGCACAAAACTGTCGAAGTCTATCTTCTTGAACTTTCAAACCGTAGTGACCCTCCTTAGCCTGTTCGTCAGTGGAGACACGGAGGTATATAGCAACACGTTTGTTCTTTACAGTAGCTGGGTCATTCATAGATAGTTAGCATTATCCGCACGTCGAAACTCAGCGGTTATTGCGGCTAGGTGAATCCTCAGTCTTCCCGAATGAGTGTCGGGTTCTAGTTTCTCAGTTACTGAGACGAGCCTCACCTCATGCTTTTCAAGTAAATGCATGAGTTCTAGCAGTTCACGTAGTGATAGACCAAGGCTTTCGATTGAATAAGTGAGCAGACACGCAACTCTATTTTTTTCAATCATGTAGACTGGTTCGTTCTCAGGTACCCCTTCATACTCTACGTAAGGAGTGAGGTTTATTTCGCTATGAATGTTATCGGGTTCGATAGCCCATTTTTGTGTCTGGCAATGTTCGATACACTTTTTAGTTATGCCGAAGTAGCGCAACCCGTTCAAGCTCTTTGAGTTAATAATTAGTGTTTTCTTAGTTTCCATGTACGTTAGTGTTAATGGTGATTTTGCCCAGCTCTATATCTCGTGTTTTCACTTCAATCAGTTCACAAACCAATTGTTCATGTGACAACGACTGAATGCGCTGAATCTCATCTGCGATTAAGTAGTCTTTAATGTCGTCAATATGGTTCATATAACTGAGAAGGGGTAGTTGCCACAGCCGGAAATTTGGCTTAAAACAACGGTTTCTCAGTTATATAATTCCATATCTTTACAACTTTGTATATATGTTGTGTAGTGTGACTGTTAACAAGCGAGGTAGGGACTCCCTATTTAATTACTGGTCGTTAAATAATCTTATTTCCAGAATTATCTACACTCACTTTCAAGTGAGTGTGAATATATACAATTTTGTAGATACCTATCTATCTATTGTCTGATAACAGATTGGTACAGTTTCACTTTTTCCTGGTATCAGTTGTGATACAGATATCCAACTTTTGTACCAATCACCTAACCACCTCAAAGTATTTTTTCAATTTTCGAGACGAAACGTCTATCATTATCTAGATTGACCTGCCAAAACGTATCGTGCTCTATCTGCATAGTTGCAATAGCCGATAATAGACTAGGCATCTTTGTTCTGAGGTCTCTGGGTGAGATTATCGTAGGCATGTACTGCTCTGGGTTTGAATCCCTGAGTACCGAGATACAATCTCTCACCTTATGGTAGCCGTAATAGGTGACAAGCTCTTCAAGAGCAGATATTTCACGCTCATCTTCCAAGTAGTCCTTTACTAAGTGGTTAGCGACTGGTTCAAATTGCATGATGAGTTCTCGAATCTCATCGCTACACTTCGGACTATCACTGACAGTCTCGTCATACTTGAGGTGAATAACATTCGTCTTTCTAGCTCGTCGTTCGACTGTTATGTAGCCTTTCACTTCCAGCGCTTTAAGCGCAGCAGCTGCCTGCGTTTCACTAATACCTGCACCCTTTGTATTTTTTCCGTTTCCTTTCGCAAACTGAGACAAGCTGATTTTGTCAAAATTCTTGCCCCAACCCTTAGTCTGACGAAGGATGTAGTCTAAAACCTTTTGTTCAGAACCTTCGAGGTCACACCAGTATTTTTCAAGAATTGTTGGATACCGAAAGAATCCACGATTGATGCTTTTTGGAAAGCCAGGAA
The DNA here is from genome assembly GCA_964402035.1 of uncultured Candidatus Saccharibacteria bacterium. Taxonomy (GTDB): domain Bacteria; phylum Patescibacteriota; class Minisyncoccia; order Phycocordibacterales; family UBA918; genus JAIETH01. The sequence goes on along the minus strand of CAYOAM010000003.1, from coordinate 189,216 downwards.
ATCTTTCGTTTTGCTGAACTTTCTTTCTAGCCATGCTAGCTCGTCATATTCTTGGTAATCTTGTATCTCACTCTCGGCTTGTCAGGTTTTGATAAGTCGATTGTTATATCTCTACAATTCTTTGGTGCAATCACTCGAACTGCGGTAGTTGCATATCGTTCGATATTCTCTCTTGCTTTGTTAATGTCAGTGCTGATATGAGCGTAGCCAGTGTTCACGAGGTCAGCGAGAGTTATAGGTGACTTGGTTAAATTCGTTTGCTTCGTTATAAGTGTTTTCATTGTTTGTTTTGATTGCAATCTGATTGCCGGTGTCGGTTTCAGATTTATTTGATAATTTCGACGCTGACTTATCGGTCAGTAGCTTCCCAAAGAGAAGTGTCCATTCGACACCTGCGGGACCATGCTCAATGTTCTGTTCTGGCTGATTAGTCATTGTTACTCCGAACACTACACCTAGATGGTCTTGACGTACACGTAGAAGAAGATGTAATTATCTATAAAAATCTATAAGGAGCTGGAAGTATATAGAAGAAGCTATAAGCAAAAAACCCCTTTAAATAAGGGTTTTTGACTAAAAAATATTATTGTTCTGTAACTCAATGACTGTGAATAACTTTTACAGAGGTTGGTATATTACCTCGCCTTTCCGCTATCGAATGCCGTAGCTAACGTTTTCTGGACAACTAAACGTACCCTAGTTGCCACAATATGTACGTGGAGACAGGCTGACATCGTAATATCCACCGTCATACATACATGAAGCACCGACGGAGAATTTATCACTCGGATAGTCACAGTACTCAATCGCACCATTCGCTATCCCAGCAGGAGGATTGGTCGGGTTACCCTTTAGCTGCGGTTTCAACCCTACTAGTTGCAGTGCCTCATCACTGTTTCGGGGTACACCAGATTTAGCACAACTACCAAGAGCTTTGAGTTGCACTTCCACATAGTCTGAGTTCACGCCGTTTTTACTTTCAATCAGTAGCTTGTACTCATCGGTATCTATAACAAGATTCCCCGCACTGTTCAGTGGGGCAGTAAATTGCTCAGACAACTTCGACATTGGAATGTTGTACAAGGTCGCAATTTGTATTATTGGTTCTTTGGCTGGCTGGTCAGTTTTAACTTCTTCCTTTGAAACTTCTTCAACTTTCGAAGCTGTAGAAAAGCCTCCTAAAAGTCCGTACAGTAACGTACTTATAACAAATATAAAAAATGCTAGTCCAGCCCACCATGGTATTTTTTTATCCAAAACGTTAGTTTTCTCGTTCATAAATCTATTCATTAAATAAGTAAGATTCTGGTAACGAGATACAAAAAACCCACTACCAGGTGGACCGAAGTCCTATAAGAGTTTCCCCTTATAACGTTGAAGACGCGCCCTGATAATGGGGTGTTTGTCTTCAACGGTTTTCGACCATACCTCAATCTTACGACTGAGGGTTAGGTCATTTATATTAAGTTGTCAGTAAATAGTATTTCTTTTTGAAGAAAAGTAAATAGACTCCTCGTTAGTCCAAATTGTAGAGTTTAGTAAAGAATTCATCGATTTCTGCAAGAGCTTTGGTTTTGTCCTTACTTTCAAAGTATTTCGACATTATTTTATTGACCACTTTTACACCCTCGTCATTGACGATGATAGGGAGTTTTTTGAGATAGTTTGCGGAATTATTAGCCGTATGATTAATAATGTTTAGTAACTTACTGCAAGTTTTTGAGTTGAGGAAAGCTAGCAGATAATCTCTATGTTTCAAATCTTTGGGGAAGACCCCAACAACGGACTGGTCAAACAACCTTTTCTCTAACAATACTGCGTGTGTATTACTGCTTTTAATCATTGGTACTCCTATACCTTCCTTGAAATAAAATTCAGAATTTTGGAATCGAGCTCGTTTGTCTTTTTTGTATTCCTGAACTGTGTTTTTGTCCCACTGAATGAACCATTGGGTCTCAATTGAAAAAGTACCAATCGCATTTTTTAAGTACGGAATATAGCTTTTTTTCGTCAATCCTTGTTTTAAAATGTCAGCTGGAAAATGGGTATATTCGACTTCTTTACTATCTACTATTGAGTAGCCATTCGACCTCTTAATGTCCTTATTTAGAACCCTGATGTATTTCTTATTGTCCCCTGAATAGAAACCGGTAACACAATCCGCTATGTCTCCAAGTTTGAGAACATCCTCTTTCATTAAGCTTCTTGATGATTCGTTGCTTCCAATAAAAAACGAAAGATTTTCTGAGTTTAAAACGTCATCTTGCAAAAGAGATTCCAAAGAATGACACTCAGAATAGTCTCCACTTGCAAGCGTTGTTAACTTTTCAACAGAGTCTCTAACCGAGGCAATCTTTATAGTATTACCTGCCACAGATTCACTTTTAACAAGTGTAATTATGCAGAGGTTTGCATAACCAAAATTAACCCCAGGAAAGAAATTTGATGGTATTAACAGGATTTCTTCGACTCGTGTTTTGGTTAGAATCTTCGCTCTGGTTCCCTTATGCATATGTAATGCAAGAAAAGTATCTGGGATAATAAATACCAGCTTTCCATTTTCTTCAAGCAAATCAATGCACTTCTGTAAGAAGAGAGTGTACGTTTCTTTTACGTAACCTCCATATATTTTTTTTAATTCATCTCTTTTTGATAAATCTTGCCAAGCTCCGTATGGTGGATTGCCAATTATTTTTGAATACTTTTTAGTCAACACAGAGCGGTCGAGCAAGGTATCAACCTGTTCCACTAGTATGTTCGCTGAAGAAAATCTTTCTTTCAGATTATTGACAGCAATGGGGTTTAGGTCAACAGCGTGAATCGAAATATCACTTGAATTTTTTGAAAAGATTTTTTCTATAAAGGCACCGTCACCAGCACAAGGTTCGAAAATTGCATCGCCTTCGGCGACGTTAAGTTTTTGTACCATGTAAGACAAGATTGGTTCAGAATCTGTATAGTATGAAGCGTATTGTCTATGAGTACGTTTTTTTCCTTGAATAATTTTATCTACCATTCTAAATACTGTAGCAATTGATTTTGCTTTAAATGTGCATACATTTTCTCATCGAAGTCTTCAGCCCAGTTAATATTTTTTTTCATCCACGACGCTAGGTCAAAACCCGTGTATGTACTTACTATTTTATAGGTTTCTTCTCCACAGTAAACTGTCCATAGACCAGACTTTTTAAGTGTTTGAAGATAATGATTGTTCATTTCTTCGTTTGACCTTACAAAAAGTAGGCAATTGTATCCCTCGTTTAGGGATTTGTAGATATTTGCAACAAGTAATAGTCGATTGGTGTTACCTTTCTCGTTAGAACTAAAGCCACTTTTAAAATCAACGACATATTTTTTCCCGCCTGATTTAAAGTGTAAATCAAGCTCAAGATTTATTTCACCAGAACTAACCAGTGCAGAGATAGTTTCATAATGATTTAACAAAACATCCTTTTGTTCCTTTTCCAGCTTTAGGTCATTAACGTAAGATTTGATATTGTCTAAAAGCTGATTTTTAACATGTGAATACACAGGAGGTTCAATGTATGAAATGCCAGCCTTTACGGGATGTACCCAACATAACTGACAGAATGGTTCCCACAACTCACCAATTCTACGAGCAAAAGCCATATACTCATACGGCCAAACATCATTTCTGGATTCCATCATTACTACATAGTTGGTATATGTCACCAGTAGTACTCCAGACAATACCTCCTCAGCAGACCAAGACTCGGTCTCCGCTTTTTCCAATAAATTAGAAATAAGAGATTTTCTCAAATTTGTAAGACCATTATTTACAGCAACGGCTCGTTTTCGATATTCGCTGTCAGAGTAAACTCTTCTGAGTTCTTTTATAAGCTCTGCTGCCTGCTCTCTATAGTATGACAAAAGCTTACCTTTATTCTTTAAAATCGATCTGTTTATGATGTCATCCATCGCCTAAATATAGCATTTTTTGGCGAAAAATCGATTTGGTTCAATAAATTATTGAAGGACTGTTTTCATAAAGTGTGTCCTACAATTTAACATGTGACTTATTTTACCAACTGTTACCTACTGATTACACTGAATGTATAAATCACCTCAAAAAAGATTCGCTACTTAATATTAAGAGAAGCACCTTTTCTAGAAAGACTAAACGTTTTGTGGGACTGACTTTAAGAAAAGTACGCCCCGATGTGCGAGGGTGACTTCCCCAGGTCGCGGATGCATACCGCCACCCACGAGCGCAGTGTGTGAAGCTGTGTGGTGTGGTGCACGAAAAGGAGGGAGTGTTATCACCGGTTCGTCGCGCGTGCCAGCTATTGAATGTATCGCGGTGACTTCGAGCGCTTCTTCTATAGAGAGCGGTGGCAACATACTTTGAAATGCGCGCGCGAGCATCGTTTTCCCCGTGCCGGGTGGACCGATCATGATGCTGTTGTGTCGTCCTGCTGCGGCAATCAAGAGTCCCCTCTTTGCACTTTCCTGTCCTTTGATATCTTCAAGATATATAGTGCTCTCGCTCCACGTTGGAATAATGTCTGTGTGAGGCTCTGGAGTGAGTAGTTGATGATCTTCCCTTGTGTGATCAAGGTGTCGTACGACATCAAGGAGGGTGCCGGCTGCAATGATTTCAATCTCAGGCACGAGTGCTGCTTCGAGCGCATTTTCTTTTGGTACGATGACCGTTTTGAACCCTGCATTCTTTGCTACCTGAACAATCGGCAATGCGCCACGCACGCCACGTATGGTGCCATCGAGCGCAAGTTCACCGATTATTAACGTGTCTGCAACCGATGCTTGTATGTCGTGTGCGGCGATCAAGTACCCCACGGCCATCGGAAGATCAAAGAGCGGCCCTTCTTTGCGCAAATCTGCAGGCGCCAATGAAATAATAATTTTGTGATTTTTGCTTTTGGGAGATTCAAAACCGGAATTCTTTATAGCGGCGCTCAAGCGATCGCGCGCTTCTTCGACGGCTTTGTCCGGGAGGCCGACGACCGTAAACGAATACAGACCTCTCGCGAGGTCTGTTTCGATCGTGACCACATGTCCTCCTTGAACCGCTGGCTGTGCCGAGAAGACGCGGGCAATCATAGTGTTTATAGCGGCAATGTATCCTCTTCCTCCATGTGAGCCTTGTTGGTTCGTGCTGCGGGATTTACATCGAGTCGATCTTCTTCAATCTGCTCCCCACTTACTTCGCATATGCCGTATGTTCCGGTCTCTATTTTTCTCAGAGCATGCAGAATACTGTTGTATTTTTTCTCAAGATCAGCGAGGATTGCAGTACGCTCTTCAAGATCTTCAGCGTGATCCGCACTCACATTTTCGTCTGCTTCGCCGGTCTCGGTATCAGTCGGTGTTGCTACCCAATCTTCTGCATTGTCGGGATTCTGCACACCAAGGGTCTGCAATTCTTCAGTAACGGTCGCTAGTTCCTCCTGTAGTTTCTGTTTGTAGTGTGCTGTTTCCATACGTGCAATCATACCATATACAGAATATGCAGTATCTATGGCCCCTATAGACCAAGGTCACACTCCGCTGGCCTATTTAAGTGCGTTCACTAGTGCATCAAGCGCCTTGGAACTCGTGGTGAGCACAATCGTATTTTCGTTCGCAAAGGTGTAGGCAATACGTTCTTCGCCAAATTCGTCATAGAGCATGCGGACATCTTTGTTTCGTACGACAATGTCGGTAAAACGAGCAGGTTTTGATTGATCGATTGTAAGTGCAGTATCGTCATAAGATCGCCGTACAGGACCACCAAAGAATGGTGCGAGATCAACACTCATGGTCTCTTCCCATGCAAGCATTCCAGCAAATGCCGTTGTAAATGCGTCGGTTGTGAAAATCATATATGGAGCACGAGTGCTGTCGTAGACGCCGATCATACTCTCTTCTTTGAGAGATCGTATAAAAGCACCGGGCGCTCGTGGATCAAGCACTTTCATAATGTCGCTTGTCTTTGCTATGCGTGTCGTTTCACCGTCTTTGATTTCCGCATATAGTTGCAGAAATCCGCCGTCTTTGAGTGGCGTTTCAAGACGTAGCGTGTTTAGGTTTTTTAAAAGTTCACCGCGTTCTGTAGGAAGTGGCAATGCTTTTTGTGCATCTGTTGAAAAGAGGGCTGGTACCCCGCGTACTGTTTCAATCGGAGACTCTTTGGTGAGTAGTGGGTAGAGGAGATAGCCACCAGCACTCAAAGCAACGATCACCAACAAAACAATGAAAATGGGTAGTATACGAGAAATAAGACGCGGGCGATCTTGAGGGATGCCCATGGTACCCAGTTGGTCACGGCGTACATATTCAGCGGCAGCTATCTTTGGAGCTGAAAGATCGCGCGCTTTAACATCGGTCAGAACGTCGTTGCGATAGGTGCGCAATGGTGGAGCTTCGGTACGTGTGAGTTTTGGTGGAATAAAAGGGATGTCTCGAGACACTCGTTTTGGTTGTGGGACACTCGCTGCTGCTTCGTGCGCCAAAGCTGCTAGACGCTCTCGTGCAAGTGTCGCTTCTCGCTCTGGTATATCCGGTGCTACGGGAGCGGTGTTTTTTGCGACAATATCAGTGCGAGGTATGCTGCGGAGTGGTGCGCTCGTTTTAAGAGACGGGGAGATGGTATTTTTTTGTGGTAGCGCTCGACGAAGATCTTCTTTATAGGTACGTGCTTCTTCGCTTGTGGTATGTGAAACAGCGGTTCCTTCTCTTGGTTCGCTGATACGACGCCAGCCAGTGGTGATCGGTGCTGGGGGTCGTATAGCCGGGGCGGGTGTTTGTGGCGTCACTTCTTTTTGTAGCGGATGCTCTTCATTTCCGCGGATATTTTTGAGGAGTGCTCCATGGTCGTCTCGGGGTGCTATCGTGAATGCGTCGGGAGCAACAATAGTCTTTGGTCCGCGTGAAAGTGGTGCAATATCCGCCTTCCCTTGGTTGCTCTTTTTTTCAAACAACGGTTGTACGCGTGTGGCCCACCATGTTTCGGTAGATGTTTTCAGCGCATCGAAAAATGACCACTCCTTTTCTTTTCGATCTTGGATGATGGTACCTTCCTCCATACCATCTGATTCGGCACGACGAATATCAAAATGATCCTGCGTACGTTGTGGAGGGGTGGTGTCGGTAGGCACCGTCACGGGTGTTTTTGGTCGTTCTGCTATGTCATCAACATGCGCTGCAAGTGCATCAGCGAGTGAGTGTGACGGAGATTGTGCCGATGCACCCGGCAGGTGTGTGGGTGCCCCTCCTTCGGCACGTTTAATATCGTCAGCAAACGTTCTGACACGGAGTACCGTTGCTTTTTTCTCGGGAGGCATTACGTCTATAGTATCGCATGCTCTCGCCACTCTCGCGATTGCGGGCTGTGGGGGGTGTTAATTCCGCGGACGGTATGGAGTACGTGGGGGAGTTGGAGGATGCGTCGAAGGTTTCAAGCCCTTGCGTGCGGCAAATTCAGGATCTCGCTGTTTGATCGATAGCGATATTTTTTCACCCTCAATTTCTTTAATCACAATCGGCACGATGTCCCCGACCGCAAGCGCTTCTTCGACCCTATCGATACGGAATGGCGCAATTTCAGAAATATGAAGGAGTCCGTCCGTGAAGTCGTTTAAGGCGATAAAAGCACCAAACGTTGCAAGGCGCGTAACTTTGCCCATGAATGCTTCGCCTGCTTTAAATTCGTGAGTCATCATGCGGATACGATCAGCAGCTCGTTCTGCGCTACCGTCTTTGCCGGTAATAAATATGGTACCGTCATCCTCGATAGTAATTTCGGCAACCAGCGTCTCTTCTTTGATTTTGTTGATGGTCTTTCCACCAGAACCGATGACCATACCGATTTTAGATACCGGAATCTGAAGGACAACAATCTTTGGTGCGCGTGGTGAAATGTCCGATCGTGGTGCAGCTATCTCTGCTTCCATAACATCCAAGATGCGTAGTCGCGCAGACTTTGCTTTTTCCAGAGCTTCTTTGAGGATCGCAATTGGGACGCCATCGACTTTCACATCCATTTGGATAGCAGTGATACCCACGCGGGTGCCAGCAACCTTAAAATCCATATCGCCGTACTCATCTTCAGGTCCTTGGATGTCGGTTAAAAGTACATATGAGCTGTGGTCTTTAAGCAAGAGTCCTGAAGCAATACCGGCAACGGGGCGGTTGATCGGAACGCCTCCGTCCATGAGTGCGAGTGTTGAAGCACAAACCGAGCCCATAGAACTAGAACCGTTGGATGACATAGTCTCGGAAACCAGTCGAATAGTATAGGGAAATATTGTTTTTGCAGGGATTACGGGAAGCAGTGCTTTTTCTGCAAGTGCGCCGTGTCCGGTCATGCGGCGGTTTGATCCACCCACACGTCCCGTTTCTCCCACCGAAAATGGTGGAAAGTTGTAGTGGTGCATAAACTGCTTTTTCATCTCTCGCTCTTCCATGGTGTCGATAATCTGCGAATCTTGTGGTCCGCCAAGTGTGAGCGCAGAAAAAATATGGGTACCGCCCCGATAGAAAATACCTGATCCGTGAAGCACATTTGAAATACCGCCAGCTTGTGCAAAGAGTGGACGCAGATCATCGAAGCCGCGCCCGTCGGGACGCTTTCCATCTACGATGCCGCCTTCGTGGAGGGCTTCATCGATCGCATGTTCAAAAATGGTGTCGGCGCCACGCGCGGCGTCTGGGAGTGCCGCGTTTATGATCGTGTGCCATTCTTTTTTGAGTGCTGTGATTGCTTGTTTTCCGGGAGCGCCAGAAAACACAGCGTCATAGATTTTTGGTGCGATCGTTGTCTTAAAAAGCTCAAGAGCTTCTATAGCCTGCTGTGGCTTTGCTACGTCTTTTTTTGGAACCCCGATTTGTGCAATAATTTCTTTTTGAAACACCTCGAGGGCACGGTGCATGTCACGTGCCTTCTCGAGAGCGAGAGCGACGTCAGATTCAGATACCTCGTTGCCCTCGGTCTCGATCATGTTGATGGTGTCGTCTTTCCCACACGCCAATACTTCGTATGAAAGACTATCGGTCACCCGTTCAAGATAGGTAGGATTGACGAGGAGTGCGCCATCGCTCGCACGCTTTGCAATGCGCGCTGCGCAAACAGGTCCATTAAATGGAATCTCTGAAACAGAAAGTGCGAGCGATGCGCCAATAACAGCGAGAATATCTGGATCATCTTCCCCGACAGCAAGTACCGTAATTACGACCTGGATTTCATTGCGCAGCGTGTGTGAAAACAGCGGGCGTATGGTGCGATCGACGATACGTGCAGAGAGCACCGCTTCGTCCGACGGTCGTCCTTCGCGTCGTACAAAACGACTGCCAAGGATTTGTCCTGCAGCATAGAAGCGCTCTTCAAACTCTACCGAGAGTGGAAAGTACCCAAGGCCCGCTTTTTCTTCGGCACCCATGACGGCCGTGACCAAAATGACCGTGTCGCCGGAGCGCATCATGACGGATCCGGTCGCATTTTCGACAAGGTCATTGAATTCGGCAGTAATTTTTTTTCCTGCAATTTCGGTCGTGAATGATTTTTTTTGCATAACCTCCAAAACGTGGGAGATTTTCGGAATGGAGATTTGAAGTCTAAGCGTTCATACGCTCTTTGCATTTCAAACCTGTATCCGCCTACCTCCCGACTATTGATAATAGATAGAGTATATATAAGCACACGGCAAAAAGAAAACCCCCGCGACAAGCAGCGCTTGTCGCGGGGGTTTTCGATGTAGTTACAGCTCTACGCGTCGGCACCAATGGTTTCAATGGTGCCTGCACCGGGACGATCCTGTCTCCCTTGTTTGTGTTTATGTGATTGCCTGTGGCCAATGAGGAACGTATGTGGGTCTTCATCCATATCGAGAAAATCATCTGCAATCTCACGGAGGCGCGCAGAGGCTGAACGTCCAAAAGCGAGTACTTCCACTTGGCATCCTTGGCCGCGCACGTATTCAACGAGCGGTACAAAGTCTCCGTCTCCTGTCGCAAGGACAATAACATCAAGTTTAGGAGCCATCTTAATGGCATCAATCGCCATACCGACGTCCCAATCTGCCTTTTTTGCCCCACCAAAGAAAATTTGTAGATCTTTGGTCTTTGTCTCAATGCCGATTTTCTGGAGAGCTTCGAAAAAAGCCTGTTCTTCCCCGCTTTCAGTTGTGACGACATAGGAAATAGCGCGAACGAGCTTGCGGTCGCCCAAAGCTTCGTGGACAACGGCTTCGAAGTTTACTTTTGCCTTATAAATATTTTTTGCACTGTGATAGAGGTTTTGTGTGTCGATAAAGATACCGACACGTTGTTCTTTGTGTTTAACGATAGTCATATAAATCCTTTCTCCAATGTTTTGAAGAAATGCGTCTGTTTAATGTATAAAAAATAATGAACGGTACCTACAAACGAGTATAGCATAACGGCCCCCTTCGGGAGCCGTTGGCGCGTTTATTTCTTGAGACCAAGTTTCTTTGTGAGTGTGCTATATGCTTTCACATTAGTACGCTCCAAGTACTTCAAATGTTTGCGACGATCAGCAACCATTTGCAAAAGTCCACGTCGTGAGTGCACATCACCCTTGTGTTTGCGCAAATGCGTCGAAAGCTCGTCAATTTGTTTTGATAAAAGAGAAACCTGTACTTCAGGCGATCCGGTATCGCTGTCATGCCGACGCGTTTCTTTCGTGGCATTCAATTTCTTTCGTTTCGTAAGCATGTTTAGACTATAGCACAGATTGACAATATTTGCAAGTACTGTCGTAACTGCACCTTGCAAAAGCCCCCCAAGGCTTCTTTTTGGCTAAAAACCGACCCGTTTCTCTTCCCCGCTCTCATTTTTCGCTACTTTTGGCAAAGAGACCTTGATTTCGCCATGCTCTTTCTCAAATGCGGCAATGTGTTCGCCAAGGCGCAACAAAACGCGCTTTGCGTGTGCTGGTGTACAGACATAGTGTCGTCCGGTGTGGCCGGAAACCATCAAAAGATCAAACTGTTCCCCATTGTGCCCAAAAATAACATTCGTGAGTGCGTGTGCATGTTTCTCCACTTCGATTTTCATCTGTTGTTTTTCCATAGTGCAAACACTCTACCATATTGTGCGACGCTTGTGATGCAGCGTACAATAGTCGTATGACTATTACTGAAGGTATCCGAGAATTTTTGCAGTATCTTGAAATTGAAAAGGGTCGCAGTGCAAAAACGATCGACAACTATGGGCATTACCTGGAGCGTTTTGTGGTATATGCAAAAATAAAAGATCCGGGAGATATCACGGAAAGCATGATTCGTGAGTATCGTGTCTGGCTCAACAGGCAAGCGGGTACCAAAGTCGGGCGCAATGTCGAGACGATGAAGCGACGTACACAGAACTACTACCTCATAGCACTCCGCGCATTTTTAAAGTTTCTCCGCAAACGCGGCATTGAGTCAGTTTCTCCTGAACGTATTGAGCTTGCGAAAGTCGGTGAGAGATCTCTCGACCTTATCACCCAAGCCGAGCTCGAACGCCTTTTGGCGGCGCCCGATGCTAAAACGACACAGGGTCTCCGTGATCGCGCGATACTCGAACTCCTTTTTTCAACAGGGCTACGTGTTTCTGAGCTTTGCGCACTCTCGACTGATGATGTGGATCTCTCTCGTGATGAATTTTCGGTGCGCGGCAAGGGCGACAAGGTACGGGTTGTCTTTCTCTCCCCTACCGCAAAAAATGCGATCAAAGAATATCTCAAGGTACGCAAAGATATGGATGATGCGATGTTTGTGCAGTATGGAAAAAATGCGAAAAATACGAAGGAATTGCGACTCACGGTACGCGCGGTGCAGCGTACGGTAAAGCAGTATGCGATCAAAGCGGGCATCACTCGCAAGGTCACGCCGCACATTATCCGGCACAGCTTCGCCACGGACCTTCTGGGCAATGGCGCCGACATTCGCTCCGTCCAAGCACTGTTAGGTCACGCGAACATAGCGACGACCCAAATCTACACCCACGTTACCGATGCACACTTGCGCGAAGTGCATAAAAACTTTCATGGAAAGGGACGGAGGTAACGTTGACAGCAGACTTTCTTTGGGCGTACTCTGGTAGCGGAATTCATAAAGGGGGCCGAGATGCGCATTGTGCCTTGGAATATTGAAGGAATGCCTCAGGGGAAGATTACACGAGAGCAGTTTCGGGCTACGGTTCTTAACAAAGCTTGTTTTGTTGGATGTGTGCCTAGATCGCAGACGCAGTCTGCGATAACGGATTTCCTATGTCAGTTACGGCTCAAGTATGAGCATGCTCCATGGATACTCGGATTATTCAGAGTATGGAGATCTGGGCACGATTATCGCGTTGCAGTTGTTCCAATACAAGAGGTCGAGGCTGCTATTCGGGCTGCGCGAGCATCACAGTTGGATGTAGAGGAATACAGACAGAGGAAGCCATTCCCTGGTAAATTGTATTGTCTAAGTTTAAGGTGCCTTGTCGTTGTGTGAAAACACGAACTTTGATGCCGAATGGTGTGTGAGAAATGTTCAACGGACCTAAAGAGAGAGATTGTCTTTTGCTAAAGGCGCCCTCATAGAGGGCGCCTTTTTCTCATTAACGAATTATGTAGTGCATATAAACAAATTTATGGTCATGGACGTGATTGCTAAGAGGCACATATTCAGCGTAAATTGACAATAAAAGAAAATGCAACATACTTGGCAAAGATGTAAAGATCTTCCGTACGATACCTGTGGGGAGGCTACAAATGAACCTGGTGTCACGTGCTCCGTATGTTGGTCTGTATGATCATGTCTGTTTTATAGGCAGAAGGTGTCTGCCTATAGAGGATTGTTTTCGCACCATACACCAATATAGTGTCAACTTGAGCCCCTCACTTATGGGACTCAAGTTGTTTGAATGCCCTGTCGGCGGTGTCCTGTATCATCTTTTCGTGACGCGCTCTTCCGATGTTGAACACATAGAGAGGGCGGCATGTGCCTCGGGACTCCTGGTACACAAACGGCGAAACGGTCGATGGTTTAATGATGAGTCATTACCATACCCATTCAACTTTTGCGCGCAATACGCACTTATAAGTATACCGCCTAAGGGTAGAGAATTTTACCGTAGGAAACTTTTGCAAGAGGATGATTCCTTCAAGCTTTAACTGACAGGAGTTTGATTATCATGAAAAGAAAAGTGACTATTCGGCGTGTTGCGGTTTTACCGGTACACGTACGGGCAGATATTGTCGCTTCCGGAAAGCGATACCTCGATGAGGCAGACAAGGCGGTACAAGCTGCTGCATTTTTGATCGCTGAAGCCCGTCTGCTTCTTTTGCGAACGATGCCAACAAAAACTTAAGTCCTCGTGGCACATGCTGCGGGGTCTTTTTTTTATAAAAAAGACCCCGCAAAAAAGCAGGGTCGTTTTTGGCTGTGTAGCTATTCGTTTGTCATATTGACTTCTCGCTCGTACAGCGATTTACTGGTAGGGGTTTGTTTTTGGGAGGTGTCTGATGGTGCATATCATTCGATCGACTGACCCCGATGGGGACTATGGACTGACCACTGCAGAAATCGAGTACAGACTCCCTGACTATAGTCTCCTGCAGGTCTATATCTGGCAGGAATATGATTATTCACCTAAGTTTCCAAGACTCAAAGAATTTCTTGATTTTTGGAAGCGCGAAATTGAGGGGCCGCTTCGTTCGGTGAGGGTGGCACATAGCGTACTTGTTCGTGCAACCGATATCAGGTATGCACGATTTGAGGGCAAGATCCACTAACACAAAACTCACTGGTGCCATTACACCAATGAGTTTTTTAATTCTGATGTGTGCGTGATATACAGTAAAAGCCCCGCGACATTTGGTCGCGGGGCTTTTACGAGGCTTGAGGGTTACGAGATGTGTGCTGAGATGAGTTTGGTCATTTCAAACATGGTCACTTCGCTCTTTCCACCAAAGAGGGGCTTCAACATGTCGTCAGAAAAAATGTTGCGCTTGTTCTTTGGATTCTGAAGATCTTTCTTCTTGATGTACTCCCAAATCTTTTTAACAACCTGTGAACGTGGCATTGGACCCTTTCCAACAACTGCCTCAAGTTCAGCTGAGAGGTTCATCGGCTTTAATAGTGCAGGATTGGCTTTTCTAACCATAGTGAATTTAAATTATTTTTTTAGTACACACCCAACGGATCCATTATATACCATTAAACCTGCCTATCTCCAACCACCCCCTGGGGTAAGCCTAGGGATGTATCCATGTTTTTTATATCAGATTTGGTATAGTTATGTCCGATGAAACTCATATCATGGAACGTCAACGGCCTGCGCTCATGCGAGGGAAATGGAACTTTTGCCGATTTTCTCGCACTCGCGCCCGATATTTTTTGTCTTCAAGAAACTAAAGCAGAAGAAAGCCAGCTTTCGGACTTTCTGCGTATTCCATCGGGATACACTTCGTACTTTTCCTCCTCGAAATTAAAAAAGGGATACAGCGGGGTTGCGCTCTATACAAAAGTGGCTCCAAAAGAAGTCATATACGGCATTGGTATATCGAAGTTTGATGACGAAGGGCGCATCATTGGCGGTGACTTCGGAGATTTTGTTCTTCTCAATATCTATTTTCCAAACGGAGGGCAAGGTCCCGAGCGACTTGCATACAAGATGGAATTTTATGATGCCTTTCTCGCGTACGTCGATGCGCTTCGATCTAAAGGCAGGTCGGTGATTTTCTGTGGTGATGTAAACACCGCGCATGAAGCGATCGACCTTGCGCGTCCCAAAGAAAATGTAGAAAACACCGGTTTTCTCCCTGAGGAGCGTGCGTGGCTTGATGAGGTGGTGCGCCACGGCTATGTCGACACGTTCCGCCACTTCTCCCCTACCAAAACTGGCGCCTATTCATACTGGGATCAAAAGACGCGAGCCCGCGATCGCAATGTCGGCTGGCGTATCGACTACTTTTTCGCAAGCCAAGATCTTATTCCAAAACTCAAAAGAGCAGAAATCCTCCCCAACATCTTCGGCTCAGACCACTGCCCGGTGACATTGGAGATTGAAGTGTAGCTACATATTTGTGGGTGGCAGGTTTAAAAATATGGAACTTTTACTTTTGATCAATTGTTGCAACGAGTAGATCACATCAAGAGAGCAGAGGTGTTAAGGGAACTGGCCCAAAACTCTGTCCGCAACCTGCAGAATGTAAGGTGCGAAATCCAACCTCGTATGGGGGGCGATGTATCAACTCACGACATATTACATCCGCCCATACGGGCGGATGTTCGTTTACAAGAGAAAGGGAAAAAGATGGTTGGATACGATACGAATCACACGCTATGGGGTCTTGATTATGTCGTTTCTCGATCAGGGGAGCTTGTCTTGTGTGGCTATGCGTGGAAGCATGAGCGCAACCCTGACATAAAGGTTGTCATACCACATGAGTTGCTTGAAAAAGGACCGGCGGTAGTTCGCGCTCATGCTGAAGGAGAAGCAATGCGATTGATTGAGATCGCAAAAGCAGAACGACTTCGAAAACAAAGAGAACGCCATGCACGCTTGTATGCGATACAAACCTTTGTAGAGGTTGAGTGTGATGGGGTGCTCCTTAAGGGCAAGGTAACCTATAATGATCGACCTAATCAGGGTATGTTTGATGTTGCCCTTGTGGAGCCAGCCAGCTATGCGGCAGTAGATACAATGGACTATAGGAGATATGGACCAGATCTCCTTGATGAAAATATTGAGTTATCTTCTAGTGCAATACAAGAAGCAAGGGAGAAGCTTGCTAAACTCTACAGACAACAAATAAAGGAGGAAAAGTATCCTGAAGCGTACGTACTACTCAAGAAATTAGAAAAATTTTTAAGGACGTAGTGTAGAGTCGCACGAGAGTGCGGCTTTTTTTTACGTATTTCGTTTAGTCGCTGCGATAAAGCTTGTGTAGTTCCACTTGAGGTCTTGGATCGACTCTTCGAGGATGTCGAGCTTGTAGATTTTTGCTGCTGCGCGGGAGGCTATGACAGCAGTTGTTCTTGGTAGCGTGCCATTGGCGAGGTCGGCCGCTGCTTTGGCAGTGTCTACGTATACTTGTATCTCCGCTGTAGGCCACATGCGCTTGAGGTACATGCGGCACTGCTTAATGGCTTGGTCATGTGACGTGATCGCCGTGATCTCCCCTGCCCTTGTCCCCTTTTTCACGAGGAGGTTGTGATGGACGTCAATCTCAAAGATCTTCTTAATATCAAAATTGTGCTTGGACATTGCGTGCACTGCCTCAAGGACGATGCCTCCGTTGCTATTTTCTATAGGAAAGATAGCGATGTCGATCTCCCCTTTCTCAAGAGCAGAGAGTACATTTTCTGCATTGATAAGATAGTGAAGGTCGAAGGCCTTTATCCCTGCCTTGTTTGCATAGGTACGCGCCGCTTCTTCGGAAAAACTACCTTTTGCACCCATAAGACCGATCTGCTCCCGTTGATTGCCGTTGGCTTTTTTTGTAGGTACCGAAGTCGGCTGTTTTTTTGTCGCAGTATTATTTTCCATAATGGAAAAAACTATAACACATGAGGCGTCATTGCGCTGGGTAGTAGGCAGTGTCCTTTATAAAGGACACTTATCCACATGTATGTCCTTTACATGATAATCTAAAGGACATACTCTAAGGGTTGGCCCTTGAAGGCTATAGATACCTAGTTTGCTAGGCATCCGAATTGTTCATTCACAACCAGAAAGAGTAGTTCCTCCAAACTACTTTATGTTCTTCAATATTTTTGTATTGCTCCCAATGAACGAGTGGTCCCGCCCTTAGCACCCATCACCAAAAACATGGCTGGATGTTGAAGACGGGATCGCTCAACCCACACACTTCATTGTGGTTGCGATGCCCACAAGCATATGTCGTGACCAAAAGTGTCACACAGTCCTTCTATAGGACACGCTTGAAAAAGGCCCAGAATTGTCATCATCACATGCTTAGTCACCCACAGCATTTGATTCACTCTTCTTGGGCCTTTGTTATTTATAGCCGCTCTGTTTTAGAGTTTTCTAGGGCAAAAATGATCAAACTGATCAAGTCTCCCTCAGCGTTTTAGGCTACATGGTGCTTTCTCTGGATAGCTTTGATTGCACCTTCTTCTTCTAATCGCTGCTTATCCTTCCCCTTATCACCAAGAGCTTTAAGTGCGTCAATAGGCATTTTCATAAGATCTGCCGCTCTCTTTTCCAAGTATTCAGCCGTATTTACCTTTGGATCTTCAAGTACCTCTTCGAGGAGTGCATGGAGGGCATGACCAAGCTTTGGCCCGGGCTTTTCCCCACTAATTTCCATAATTTTTGCCCCATCAATCTTCAACATCTTGACGCTAATTGGGTCGCGAAGTGCTTCTTCCACCATCGCAGTGTATTTGCGGAGTCTAAATGGCTGTGCCTTTGGTCGCCCCGTGCCGATGCGGTCACAAATACGGAGTTTTAATAGATCCCACACGTTCTCCTCCCCCACATTTTGTATGGTCCGACGTACGGCAGAAAGAGTGACTTGATCCGGGTCTGAAAAAAACATGTGCCAGCGTACGAGTTTTAGGACCCGATCCATCGTTTCACGTGGAAACTTGAGTGCTTCAAGCGCTTTTTTTGTTACACGTACACCAACCACTTCGTGCCCATGAAACGTCCAATCTTTCTTCTCATCGGACCAGCGTCGAGTCTCAGGTTTTGAGATATCATGAAAAAGTCCTGCAAGGCGGATATCAAAGTGCCAATCTTGGTCTGCAGCATGCTGCATGGTGCGCAGGAGATGCTCGTATACATCGAAAGCATGGGCTTGGTTTTGCGCGACCCCGATGCCCCGGAGGAGGTCAGGAGCGATATAGGGCAAAAGGCCAAGCTTTTCAAGGAAAATAATGCCTTGCATGGGCTGCTTCGATTGCAAGATACGGATAAACTCGTCTCGAATGCGCTCTTTCGATATACGACCTAGGTTTTCGGCGTTGCCCGCTATGGCGGTCAGCGTGTCACCATCAATAACTAATGAAAGCTCGACCGCAAGTCGAACGGCACGCATCATCCTGAGAGCATCTTCAGCAAAGCGGTCATGCGGAATACCTACCGCGCGGAGTCGTTTTGCCTTTAAGTCCCCTATTCCTTCGAACAGATCAATAAATTCCTCGTTTCTAGGGCGATACGCAATAGCGTTGATGGTAAAGTCGCGGCGTTTGAGATCGTCCTCAATTGAAGTACTAAATGAGACAGAATCAGGTCTGCGCGCGTCAGAATAGCTTGATTCTACGCGATATGGAGTGACTTCGACTACTTTGAGCGTCTCGTCAGTCGTTTCGTCGTTGACGACGCCCACCGTGCCAAAATCATTGTTCTGGTAGGTGTTCACAAAGAGTCCTGTTATTTCTTCTGGACGTGCATTGGTGGTGATGTCCCAATCCTTTGGTCGCTTCCCTATTAAGATGTCGCGCACGCAGCCTCCGATGAGGTATGCTTCAAAACCCGCTGCTTCGAGCGTGTCTGCGACAAAGAGTACTTCTTTCGGAATTTCGCTGCGGACTATCATTGACATACCGTCATTCTAGAACCATTTTTGCATTTTAGCTACTCGACTGGTGTTCGAACCATGTTATTATGAAATGTAACATGGTCCCTAAACTAATAGAAAAAAATAGAGCAATAGAATTGAGAAGACAGGGCTTAAGCTACAAAGAAATTCTAAAAGAGGTTTTGGTGTCGAAAAGTTCCCTATCGCTCTGGTTGAAAGATTTTCCGTTAACTGCCGAAGAAAAGATCTTTCTGAGAAAAAGAAAAGAGGGCAATATTACAAGAGGTCGTATACGTGCAGGTGCGGTGCATAGGCGAAACAGACTTATCCGCGAAAAAGAGTATTTTATTTCCGCAAAAACAATTTTTAAGCAGTATAAGGATGATCCCCTATTTCATATCGGGATTGCGTTGTATTGGGCTGAGGGAGCACGGCGACATAATCAATTTTTATTCACGAATTCTGACTATGAAATGGCGCTCGTCATGATTCATTGGTTAGAGAAATTCGTACAACGAGAGCGTATAACCTTGCGATATCGGTTGTATATTCACAAACCATACGCACACGAACATCTCGAGGCACTTTGGATGAAAAAGCTTGGAGTTTCAGAAGCACAATTTGTTAAAACTGTATATAAACCAACAAACCTGGGCGTTAAAAAACGCCCAGGGTACATTGGGTGTCTTCGTATAGAGGTACCTAAGAGCCACGCGCTTCTTTGTCAAATGAAATTTTGGCAATCAATGCAGTTTGAATATTTAATGAAAGGGTAGTAAGCTCAGTGTCACATGCACCTGTAGTGAAATGGATATCATATCTCGCTTCGGACGAGACGTTTCAGGTTCGAGTCCTGACAGGTGCACCTGAAATAAAAAGCCGGCTTTATGCCGGTTTTTTATTTCAGGCCCATGGACTCGAAAAGGTTGTCGATAATTTCGACCAATGGAAGAAATTATCATACAACCTGAACTGAACATGTAATGTTCGAGTCCTGACAGGTGCACACATGAGAAAAAACAACGCATGGGCGTTGTTTTTTCATACATGGGCAAAGCAGGACAACATTTGCGAGCGTATTGGAATTTAAAAACAGGCACCCGATTGGGAGCCTGTCAGGCGGCTTTTGAGAGCAACTCAAGAAGTACGTCGGGATTTTCCCCGAATACAAAAAAGGTAGATCTATTTTCCTGAATTCGCCGTCTCAGAACTGAAGCAACGTCGATTTCGGGATGTTTTCTCGTGTAGTAGATTAGCTTGTCAAGAGAAAGTAGTTCGATGTGACTTCCGACCCAAGCCCACTCGTCGTTGGTTAGCGGATTCTTAAGACTTTTCGACATCATGCTACTCATAAGCCGGCCGAGAAATACCGGATGTACCGCTTCTTCATGAGGAAGCCCCGATGGCCGAAGGAAGAGGGTACGGAGCACATCTCTGGGCACCAGCTTTGGATTGATGGCATATGCCAAATCCAAAAGGACTATGGTGACATCGAAATTCGTTCTCGTGTACACCGCAGCACAACATGTGAGGGTGTCAGCAACAAGGTCAGTCGCGCGGGATTGTTCAGGAGGTGCAAGTCTCTTCCATGAGTTGTACAAGATCTCCACGACTCCCATAGGTTCCGCAGTTGGAGTAAGCTGAAAGTCTTGAAATAGTATGTGTCCTGGAACCGCATACGCAAGGTCAAGTTTTACCTCCAGATCACGTACAAATCTGGAGATTGCTTCTGCGTTGGATTTCATCGCCACTCCCCTATTTTGGATTGAACCTAGGCGTCAATCTACAGCAATATCTACATTAGTCAATTTATTAAAATATAGCGCACAGCATATTTAAACGCTGGATTATGTTGGGTGATGTAGTATAATCGTCTCACAAAGCGGGCATGGTTTAGTGGTAGAATACATCCTTGCCATGGATGAGTCGGGGGTTCGATTCCCCCTGCCCGCACAGATACGCAGTATTTGGCTGCAGGAGCAAAAAGCCTTCTTTTTGCCGGGAATCGAAGGGTCTGCCAGCAATTTTGTGAGTCCTAGACAAAACAAAATAGCGACAGACCATACCGAACTCGTAGAGTTCGATTCCCCCTGCCCGCACAAAACAGACAAAATACGAGACCAACGTCTCGTATTTTGCGTTTTGTGAGACGGAGCGATGTTTTTGCCTAGTGCAAAAACCACGAGTCCGGGGAGGAGGTCGTTATGAGTTTCACTGAAAGATGAAACGAATTACGAACCTGACCCCAAAACTCTACTAAAAGACGAATAAATCCAGTTCCACATGAAACTAGATACACGTCCTCCCTATTTATCCACAAGTGGAGGTAATTTTTGGGTACAACGCTGTGAATTTCCACTTGATTTCCTCTGCAAAACAGCTGTACAGACTGTGGAAATGACTTTTTCAGACAAATTTCCACCTGTGTATAAGTCAGTGGATATGTGTATAAAGGACAAATATAAAAGACATTGAATTTTATAAAATGGCTTAAAATAAGGTTTCTATAAATAAGTGTGCCACGTGGAACATGTTACACATGAAACATGCCAAAGTGAATTCAGTGTTTCATTTTGAATGAGTAGAAAGTAAGTTCTATTCAAGTATTTTCTTACATAATTGAATAGGTCAGTATTATCTGACTGTTCCACATGGAACTGTGCATACTGGCAACAGAAAACTCTATTACTGGATATACTTTACCTAGTACACTATGGAAACTTTAAAGATGACTCTGGGTAGGAAAGGCGAAATTGCCACGTGGAACCATCTCAAAAGGCAAGGTTTTTCTCATATTGAATCCAATTTTCGGGCAAAAACAGGAGAAATTGACATCATTTTAGAAAAAGATAGAAGAGTTCATTTCATTGAAGTTAAGACAGTTTCACGTGAAATGGGGGAAAATATTTCTAAATATAATGTTTCACATGGAACATACAGACCAGAAGACAATGTACATAGGGATAAATTGAGAAAAGTCTACAACACTATCCAAGTATGGATTGCTAAAAATCAATATAAAGGGGATTGGCAGCTTGATGTTGCGGCTGTGGCAATTGATCCAGTATCGAGAAAAGCTACTATTCGGATTATTGATAATGTGATCATGGAGTGATTTTTGTATTGTAATTAATAGTGTTCCATGTGAAACTATATCTTTGTGAAGAAATTTTCAAAAATAAACTAGAATTTTGTGACGGTATCAGTAGTTTCACGTGTAACAAATGGGAAGTATTGTAAATAGAATAGTGGGTGAGCATAAAGGACATTATGACCTTTATGCTCTATATGCTTGAGAATTAGCCAATTTCTTCGCTTTTTTATTGTGCCGTGTTAGGATAGTGGCTACATCAAATATACAGGGCGTAGTTCCGCCAGCTAGCGGACCGGTAGGCCTGGTTTTAATGTAAAATAAATATATACGGGGCGTAGTATACCGGTAGTACGTCTGGTTTGGGACCAGATAGACCGAGTTCGATTCTCGGCGCCCCGAACGAAGTGAGGTGCGAGAAAGCAAAGCTTTCGACCGAGAATCGAAGCGGCGCAGTATATATTGCACTTTTCAGTGCAATATTCGAGTCGCCGTCCAGAAATCTTAGCTAAAATCAGACGTAGTACTGATTTTAGTTAGAATTTTGGGGACGATCTAGCGCCCCGAAAATACGCAGTATTTTCGTTGGGTGAGGAAAGCACGGGGTGCTTTCCGTCCGAGAATCGAAGGCCGCAAGCGCGCCCGCGGGGCGGGATGCAGCGCTGAGGCGGGGTCGCGACCGAGCGAAGCGAGAGTTGTGACCGATTACTCGGCCCCGTTCCCTCTAAAACTCACGTCTTTATACAAAAAAAGAAAACGCCCAACCCCAGAGATCGGGCGATCTCTGGGGTTGGGCGGGTGAAAATCGAAAATCAAGGGTTCAAATTCAAATAGGCAGAGAGTCTGCTGCAAAAGTCTCTGACCTCCTGAATTTTGCATTCAGCTGTGGGCTCAATGGCGAATACCCTACCACCCCAACCATGATGTTGAACGGTAACCACGGAATACTTTCTCTTCGGGTGAATTGAATCGGAGGAATCCACTAGCACGATGATGTGCTTGTGCGGGTCATTGGAACGCTGCCCCACAGTCTTTGTTGGGCCATCGTCGAACCCATCCTCAACTAGATACAATTCTTCAGCAACGGCCTTAACGGCGTCGATTACGGCTTGACCCGAAAACGAACCCTGAATGGTCGCGCGTATCATTTTGTCCATCCTTTCCTAGAACCAGTCCTGCTTTTATAATGTCATATCTAACTAAAATGTCAAGCTAAAACCATAAAAACACTTCAACAAAGCCATTTTCTAAAATAAATAGGCTTAGATTCATCCCCCAAACCCTAAGAACAAACTCAATGATTGCACATAAAACGGTTAATTTCGCTAAACCTTGTATTTTCCCCATTTGTGCTTCCTAAGCACTGAAAGGGTTCGTACTCTCGTACGTCTTTATATATAATGGTTCCACATGGCCAAACGAACGTTAAAAGCGAACGAGGCAGCGGGGAGCCACGAAGAACGTTTTTTGAAAGCGTTTGATGATTATGCTGATGCGTTGTATCGGCATGCGGTCATACGTGTATCTGATCATGAGCGGGCAATAGAGCTCGTGCATGATGCATTTACAAAAGCTTGGGGGTACGTACGTGGGGGAAATGTGGTTGAGACATATCGACCATTCCTCTACAAAATCCTCGGTAACCTGATCATTGACGAGTATCGCAGACGTCGCACAGAGTCGCTCGACGCACTGTTGGAAGAAGAGGGGATGGACAGTGGACGGTTTTCCGATCTAGCGGAAGGGTCACTCGAGGAGACATTGGCGGCGCTCGATGCAAAACGAATCATCGAAGTTATAGGTACAATGCCGCTCGTCTATCGTGAGATTTTGACACTAAGGTACGTAGATGGACTTGGCCCAAAAGAGATAGCGGTACTCATTGAAGAAACAGAAAACGTGGTCTCAGTACGGATCAATCGTGGCATGAAAGTGTTACGCGACATGATCACAGGGACGCCGTAACATTTCATGGAACAATTCGAGAAAAAAATTACTCACGCAGCACAAAAGATTCGCTTAAAAAAAGCGGAGAGTCATTTGTTGCGTGAACGTATCATTTCATACATGGAGTATCATCCGCTGCCAGTGTCGTTCCAAACTCCTAAAAAAATAAAAGCAAAAGAACCAGCGCCTGCTTATACAGAACAATTTTCATATATACATGTTGGTCTTAAGTCATGGTCTGCGCGCATAACGGCGGGAGCTTTTGCAATACTGCTCGTAGCGAGTGTGCCGCTTGCAGCAGAACGCGCGGTGCCTGGCGAGACGCTGTATGCGGTGAAGCTTCATGTCAATGAAGAAGCGTATGCATCGCTATCATTTTCTTCATACGAAAAAGTGGTGTGGGAGACACGTCGTGTAGAACGGCGCATTGCTGAAGCGCGGCTATTGGCGAAGGAAGGGAAGTTGACTGATGTTGTTGAGGCACAAATAAATGAAACGGTGAAAGCGCATGCGGCTACCGCACAAAAGGAGCTAGCTACACTGCGTGAAAACAATGCCGATGAGGCTGCGGTTGCGCAGGTTGTGTTGGAATCCGCTCTCGATGTGCAGAGCGCAGTGTTGGAAACTGGCCACGGATCAACAACCAAAGAAGATGTGCAGATACAAATGCTCGCCTCGACCGTGCGTGATGCGCGTGAGATTGTGCGTGTGGAGAATGCTGATGAACCGACGCTCTCCTCGTATGAGCGCTTTTCTGCTGAAGTCGAAGTAGAAACAACTCGTGCTCATGAGTTGTTCATGACGATCAATACGGCGGTCTCAGACGATGAGCGCGTAGATATTTCTCGACGATTGGAAGATATTGGGCGCCGAGTAGGGCATGTGCGTGAGCTGCAAGAATCAGGCGATGCAATAGAAGCTATAAAGGAATTGAAGGAGGTGCTTGGAGATACGCAAAAAATTATTGCATTCATGACGGATATTGATGTGCGCCGCTCAGTAACACTTGAGGAATTGGTACCAAAAATATTGACCGACGAAGAACGCCAAGATGCGCTGCGATCGTTTACCGCTGAAGCAACATCGAGTATCGCAATTATTCGTGCGCGCATGGCGTCATCAACCGACGATGGTTTGATTACTAAAATAGGAACGGGTATGGATATCGTGCTGAAGGATATTGTTATTATTGACGCTGCACTTTCACATACTGAAGAGACGCTCGCACATGCGGAAGTAGCAGCAAAAGAAGCACGGGAACTCATCCGCGACATGCTGATTATGACTGAGCAACTCATTTCGCCTACGAGCGAAGTGCCGGTGTCTGTTGAAGTCGCCACATCGACAGTTGCTGTAGCTTCGAGTACTGAAGCAACACTGCCAGAAGCTGAAGTTGCTGGGACCTCAACGCCAGCGTCTTCGACACCGTACTAGTTGACCTCCAAATCAAAAAGAATTACAGTATGCCTATGCAACGAAACAACGCTACATGGTCACGCTTTATGTTTTTTATGTCCCAAAGCGGGGTCCGTTAGTCTGTATATTTTTTCTCAAGACAAAACCGGCCTCGCAAGGGCCGGTTTTAGTTTATACGGTTGAGGGGTGGACATTGGTGCGAAAAAAGATTTGCGTCAATGTCCAAATCTCAAGGCGTAGCTCTGAGATTTGGTTTGAGCTTGAGTACCATGCGATTGCATGTACATGCGATCGCACGGTACTCAAGATGTCATGTTCCTTTCATAGAGGAGAAAACGATGGTTGAAATTCAGGATCATAAGTTGCACCTGCCACGTGTCGGTTGGGTGGATTATTCTGTACTACCTCGACATGTCACCAGACTTTCTCCAACCCATCGCACCGTGCTACAAAATGCGGTGCGAGGGTGGCTTGGTGAAAGTCCGTATGGCAAATACGACAATCTTGCATACAAAGCATTTGGTATCCCAACCATTATGCTTGGAATCTGCTGCTCGTTTGATCAGCAGGGAGCCTTGCAGGTACTGTCTATTGACCCGCGCGGCTATGGCCTGGGGACCGCATCGTATTTCAATCCGTCACTGGGAGAACGGGTAGAAAAATTGATAAAGTATCTTGCCTATCGTCTTGGTATGCCGATACGGTTTATCTTGGCGAAAGACAAAGCAAAAGCTGATGACGGTCTGTATCTTGATACGATTGATCACGAGACAGCATTGATGGCGGAGAGTGCACTCGTGGCTCGTGGTCTGTTTGCACACAACGATAAAGAAAAACAACGTCGTGTCCGTGAGCAGTATAAGCGATTGTCGCTTGTTCCACTTGAACATGGCGGTCGTCGGTATGGTATTGGCATGGGTCTATGGCGCAGCGTGGACATTGTGTCGGTTAGTCGCAATGAGACGATTATTGCGTACGGAAATGGAGAACCACTCGATATTGCACATAGTGCATTTGTGTTTCGACCTGTCGATGCAGACGTGACACCTCGATTGCGATTCTTGGTGCCGGAAGAGTTACGTCGAAGAGCACCTTCAGGATGTTGGCCCGAGTGTTACAGCCGATTGGACGATGTAATGTCCGCGATCGATGCGACAGCTGGTGGATTTGTTGCACAGCCATACGTGCCAAGCATGACGCTAATCGGCGACGAGTATGCATCAGTGTTTTATGGGCACGCAGTGTACAATCCATATACCGGTGACTTTGAAGTACTTGGTGGTTTGGTCTGTTCAAGCCCTCGCCCAAATCCGAGGATTCGAGGGCATGTGCGAGGTACGGTACTTTCTCCGTTTGTGTTTGGGTAGTGCCAAGGAGGTGTGTTTCACACCTCCTTTTTTTATAGTAAAGTTGAATTGCGAACGGTTATACGTTGCGATTTCGTATGAAAAAAATTCTCGGTATTCAATTTAGAAAAAATCCTATAACGATCAAAAGTGAACAGGAGAGTATTGTGCGGGAAGCGGGGGATATCCTCGTATGTGATTTTATTGATGCGCTCGATACTAGCCAGCCGTGGCATGATCCGAAGAAGATTGTTCATGGTTACGATGGGATTATTTTAGGAGGCTCTGGAGATTTTGATTTTGACGGGGGACGTCCTATCGATGATGCGGTTCGTGTGCAGTCGCAGCAATTTTTGCAGCAGCTTGAACCGCTCTTTGACTATGTATTTGCTGAGCGTATACCAACACTCGGAATCTGTTACGGACATCAGATTATTGGGGCGTATCGTGGTGCGTCAGTGCATCATGATGTAGCACAGCACAAGATTGGTACACATACCATTGTGATGCAGGAAGCGTCGCTTTCACACCCATTGTTCAAAAACGTTCCGCGCGAAATACAGGTGCAATATGGGCATAAGGATGTACTTGACCGTGTTCCCGACGGAGCGGAGCTTCTTGCGACCGGTGCACGATGTGCGGTGTCTGCGCTTTGTTATGGTGGCGTAGTGTACACTACGCAGTTTCATCCTGAAATGACCGCTGAAGATGTGCATGCGCGACTATCGCACGGAAACGGGTATCTCCCCTCTGGTATGCGTATTGATGACTTGGTGCAACCGTCACCATACGGGACAACACTGTTTAGAAATTACTTTACGTGGATAGCAAACCGTCAGGCATAATAAAATCCGCAGCATATGTGTTTCATTACGTTTCGCATCGTAGCGCGGTCTCGTAACTCTTCACGGAGTAGTGCGGATTTTATTACTTTAGCTTGATCAAGCTCCCACAAAGAACAAAAAATCGTCGCAATGACGATTCCGCATACACTACGATGTGCGAGCGGAGCAGATATCATATACGTATCTTTCAATTTCGTCTATTGTGGAAAAGTGGGTATTTCTTTGTGGCTTCGCGCAACGAAGACGTCTAGGGAGTGTTATGTGAGAGTTCACGTTCTAGCAGTGAGGAGAGGAATGATGCCAGTGCCTTTTTGAAAATGCCCGATCGACGTGCAATATTTCCTTCTAGTGTCGTACGAAGATCAAAACCAGTCTCTTCGAGTATCGTCTGGTTGATGTAGGGGATGGTGAGCGCGCGCAAACTCCGTGTGCCGTTTTTCTCTGCATTGCCACGTGTCACGATGAGACCCATGATAGTGCCGTTCGTATGGAGCACCGGTCCACCAGATACGCCTTGTTCACCGACAGCTGAATCACTAATAGCCATAAGATCAGCTTCTTTGCTGCCGAACGTAAATAGCTCAGTCACCGTCGTCGTGGCAACTTTTGGTACGAGGTGTGCACGAGGACCTTCAGTTTTAAAAATCTCAGCAGGATATCCTGCAGCTAGTACCTTGTTGCCAACGACATCATGCTTCAATAGTGTTGTATTAAATGCTAGTGCGGGGAATTCATCTGGACGATCGCTTTCGATAGCTCCCGTAACATAGAGTAGTGCGTAGTCGCGTTCACCAGTACCGGTGGGGGCTGCGTCGTCAACAAGTTTCGCATTTTCAAGCACCCATGCTGGCGATATGTAGAGCAGGTCTGCGGTATATTTTTCGACCGCCGGATCGCCTTGTCGAATGGTGCATGTTGCGTCAGTTCGGCTTTCAGTCAAAAGCAAAAATTGAGCGACGTGTGCATTGGTGAGTATAACGCCGCGTGAATCAATAAACACTCCGCTGCCGGTCGTCGCGCGTATGCGATCTCCTTCCCGATACGTGCAAAAAATATTGACGAGTGCGTCGCTAACGTTTGCAGCTATTCTCTTTTCTTCACGAGAACTACCAGCACCAGCAACGGCAGCTTGTTGGTATTCAATGTTTTCAAGCAGAATACGCGGTATCGGGCCCCCAATCTCGTAGTGAGAAGGCAGTTTTGTTGGGACGACTTCCGGAGGGACTTCTTCTTTTTTGGTTGGTACCGCGACAGCTATAGGAGCTGGCGGTGTGAGTAAGTTGAGTGAAACTAACGTTTCTTGGAGAGACGATGCAAGGTATCCTGAAAGGGCCACATATCCTCCAAGAAGACTGATGCAGCCCTGGAGAAAGAGATCATTGAGATTCATATACAGAAAAAGTATAGCATGTTACGGCTGTCATCTTGACAGATATTAACAGTGATCATCTAATATTAAACCGAGTGTTTGCATGGTATTATAGTGCTGTCGAGAGAGTGCCCGTTGGGCTCCTTTCCTTGATAACGCATACGCGTTTACAAGACTAATTAAGCAACATGATTTACGTTTTTGATGATGAAGAGACAGAGGAAGAAGAGACTGAAGGAGAAACGGCGTAGTCAAAAAGCAAAAAGCCGCCCAGAAAGGGCGGTTTTTGCTTTGAAAGTGGTTATTTTGTGGTAGAATCGCTGTATTCAAAGGTATTTGCGGGATTAGTTTATTGGTAAAACATCAGTTTTCCAAACTGAGGTGGGGAGTTCGATTCTCCCATCCCGCACAAAACCGAAGGTTTTGAAGAAACAGCCTGAACTTTTGTTCAGGCTGTTTCTCTGCGGGATGGGAGAATCGAAGCTGTTGCGAGATAATTTTGAAGTCCGAAGGACGAACAAAAATATCCGCAACGGGTACTGACCCTGTAAGGGTCGATTCCCATCCCGCACACGTGAGAAAAAACAACGCCAGTGCGTTGTTTTTTCATACATGGGTGAAGCGGAGCCATGTCGCCTTGGCGACGGGCGAGCTCGGGGAGGAAGTTCTAAGTATTTTTGATCTGATCTTAGGAAGATCAAAAATACTTAGAAACTTGACCCCAAATGAGGTAGGTTTTGAAGAAATAGCCTGAGCCATGACTCGGGCTATTTCTTTGCTATACTTCACCCATGACCACAGAAGAACTCACTAAAAGAGCAATGGAAATCCGCGCACAGTACATTGCTCTTGCCAAACAAAAGGGCGCTCGAGTCTGGACAACGCAGGACATCGCGCAAGGACTGGTGGGAGATGTTGGTGATCTCTCCAAACTGGTGATGGCAAAGTCAGGTCTTCGAGACATTGAAAACACAGATCAGAGACTCAAGCACGAACTGGCCGATTGTCTCTGGTCACTCCTTGTCCTTGCGCACGAATATGACATTAATCTTGAAGAAGCATTTGTTGATACTATGAAAGAATTGGACGCGCGTTTTGCTGGATAAGTAACACCAAATTTTTATGATCGACCACATAGGCATCAGTGTAGAAAACTATGACGCTGCAAAAGAGTTTTATACAAAAGCACTAGCACCACTGGGCTATACACTCGTGATGGAAGCTATCCCTCCTCAGCATTCCGTGCGTGCCGCAGGTTTTGGCAAGGACGGAAAGCCAGACTTTTGGATTGCCGAAGAAGGGAAGACTACGCCACACACGCATATTGCTATCGTTGCAGAGAGTAGGGAGGCAGTAGATACATTTTATAAAGCCGCACTAGAAGCAGGTGCAACGGATAATGGCGCACCAGGAATACGTGCGCATTATCATCCAAATTACTACGGCGCATTTGTTCTCGATATAGAGGGACACAATTTGGAAGCTGTGTGTCACAAACCCAAATAAGACCACAGGCAAATAAAAACAACACAGATGGTCCTGTGCTGTTACGATCCAAAAGGATGATCAGACTTTCTTGCTCTCCGTCTGACTAAGGAAACCCAAGTATTATTCCCGGTGTCAACCGCGATACTGCGCTCGCAATCGTACTCTTTGTCATCTTCAGATTCACTTTTCCATCCATACCAGTGTAGATACCAAGGTAACCGTTCCTGAGCGTTGCCTTGAGCAACTTTCTTGTCGTGAAGCCAATCTACAAGACGGCCAGCCAGTAAGACAGGAATTGTGCAAAGTGATATACAAAACCTTGTTATTGCGCCATTTGCATTAAGAATTACGAATGCAAGAGCAGATAATGCTATAAACATTATCTGGAAAAACATCGAAGAAAACACGGCTTCCATGCGAACCTCCAAATCCCAATCGATCTCGTTCCAGTAAACCATAAAATAGTAGAATACAAAACAGCCGCGACCGTTAGGTCGCGGCTGTTTTGAGTTTTTGTCGTCAATTACTTCACTGCATCCTTAAGTCCTTTTGCGGCGCGGAACTTCGGTACACGCATAGCGGGTACCTCAATACTCTCACCGGTGCGTGGGTTGCGACCCTGACGTGCTGGGCGCATCTTTGCAGAAAAGATGCCCAAGCCTGCGATCGATACTTCGTTTCCTTTCTTGAGTGACCCAACAATATTATCAATCACACATTCAACCACGCGCTCTGCGTCTGCCTTGGTACCGCCGAGCAATTCATGCACTTTAGAAATGATGTCTGCTTTGTTCATAAAAATGATTTTTATTCGGCTAAATAATAATCGTGCTGCAAGGAAGGATCTCCTACGCCAGAAAAATGGCTTAAATCATTATATATCAGGCATTTTTGAGCGCAATACTAATGGCAATGTTGCAAAAAGCGCCATTTTGTGGCGCTTTTTGCAACTATGTATTGTTTGTTATCGTGCGTATTCGATAGATCGTGACTCGCGAATCACTGAAATCTTGATTTCTCCCGGATAGCGTAACTCTTTTTCTATCTGTCTTGCGATCTTTTGCGCTATCTCATAGGCTTCAAGATCGGACACTTCTTCAGGTTTCACAAACACACGTACTTCACGTCCTGCTTGGATAGCGTAGCTCTTTTCAATGCCGGGATGCGCATTGGCGATCGCTTCAAGATCTTCGAGGCGCTTGATGTATTTCTCGATGCTGTCGCTGCGTGCACCCGGACGCCCGCCCGAGATTGCATCGGCGACCTGTACGATGATGGATTCTATTGTTTCATACGGATACTCTTCATGGTGCGCTTGCATCGCCTTTATGACAGCCTCATCAACGGCATATTTCTGCAAAATCTTGCGACCAATCTCGACGTGCGTCCCTTCGACTTCATGTGATACTGCCTTTCCAATGTCATGGAGCAGGGACCCTGCTCGTGATACTTCGACGTTTGCACCAATCTCTGCTGCAATGATCGCGGCAATATGCGCCATCTCAACCGAATGCCACAATACATTTTGTCCGTAGCTGGTGCGGTAGTGGAGACGCCCAAGGATCTTGATGAGGTCAGGGTGGAGGTTGTGGATCCCGCACTCAAATGCCGCCTCCTCACCTTTTTTGCGCATGGTCTCGCCAACTTCCTTGCGTGCTTTTTCGATCGCTTCTTCAATCTTCGCAGGTTGAATGCGCCCGTCAGCGATAAGGGTCGCAAGTGCAATTCGCGCAACTTCGCGACGCACGGGGTCAAATGAAGAAATGGTGATGACGCCCGGAGATTCATCGATCAGTACATCAACACCAGTTAAACGTTCAAACGTACGGATATTGCGGCCTTCTTTTCCGATGATTTTGCCCTTGAGGTCATCTGACGGAATATCAACGGTCGAGGTCATGATGTCGGCATGTACGCTGTTGCCGAGACGTTGGATCGCGGAAGTCAAAATATCTTTCGCTTTTTCTTCAAGTTTTTCTTGTCCCATGATCTCCATCTTTTGGAGACGAATCATGACATCTTCGGCATTTGCGGCCTCGAGGCGTTGCATGACGACTTCGAGCGCTTGTTCCTTGGTCATACCCGCCACCTCTTCAAGTTTTGCATCGATGTCGCCTGCGCGTTCGTCGAGACGTGCCTTGATCGTTTTGATCTCGTCGATTTTAGTACGCACAGCTTCAACCTCAGAATCGATATCGATCTGGCGTTTATCCAAAAGCTCCTCTTTTTTTATGAGGCGCTCTTCGCTCTTCTCGAGACGTTCTTTGGTTTCAGCGACTTCTTTCTTTAGTTCAGCTTCTATCTTTTCGACTTTTTTCTCTGATTGTTCGACAATATTTTTTGCTTCTTCTTTTGCTTCGAGCAATGCTTGTTTGATTTCGAGTTCGAGCGATTGCTTTTTTCCGATCGCTTGGAGGTATCTGAAGTAGTATCCTACGACGATACCGATCACTCCCGCTACTGCGAGAAGTATCAGATTTGTAATGGTCATATGGTTCGTGGGTCACTACACGACCGCGAGGAGTCTACAAATATAGAATGTATGTCAGTGTCTGTCCTTCTGTGTGTGGCGTGTGATACATGGAAATTCTATGTCAAAAGAGGCTCCGGAATGTGCAGTCGTATGGTCGTGCAGGGACCATTAAAATATAATGGGTACATTCACACCATACCAGAGTTTTTTTCGCTTGTCGAATTGAGCGCAAAGAAAAAACGCCAAGCATGTTGTAGATACTTGACGTAGTTGTCAGGGCACCCTTATTTCTTTATAGGGATTGAGAGTAGTACATAGAGTATTCCCATTCCTACCCAGGGTAGAAGGAAGACAAGTGCAGTGAGCAAGGGTCCCGAGAGGTTGATATAGAATCCAACCATTAGAGACTGTGTTGCGATGCTTTTGTAAGCCGCATACCCAACAATCAGCGTGAGTAAAGTCCCCGCAAAGAGATTGAACCAAATTTCCACGGTCTCTACGGGACGATCTAACTGGAAGGCAAGTTTCTGTGTTTCTTTCGAAGGGTGGCTCTTCTTTTTGGCGCTTAAAAACCAAAGCGCCACGGAAAACATGCTGCAGATAATTACCACACCCATCATTGCTGATGGATGGGTATCTTTGAAACGGAGCATGAGCGGTAGGCTGGTGAAGATAGTCATTATTCCAGCCCACATCCCCATCTTGAGGATTTTGCTGAAGATACTCAGAACCGCGCGCCGCGGCCCTTTTGTGGATTTTTGTAAGACATATTGGCGCAGTGTTTCCCTTGCCATATATGTTCCCACAATGACTCCCAAGATGATGAAAAGATCATGGTGTATTTTCGACACGAGTCACCTCCGAATATGAAGAACGGTTTGCCACAAAATACGTGATTGCCCATCGTATGTCAACAAAAAACCGCCGAGCACCTTTTGGGTGCTCGGCGGTTTTTATCTCTGAGCCTTTGAATATCTACTTATACACCTCGTCGACAATGCCGTACTTCTTTGCTTCTTCTGCTTCCATAAAGAAGTCGCGCTCCACATCCTTTTCGATTTTTGACAGTAGTTGGCCAGTCGCCTTTGAGAGGATTTTGTTTAAGCGATCGCGGGTATTCAAGATATGGCGCGCAGTGATCTCAATATCAGTCGCTTGTCCTTGTGCTCCTCCCCATGGCTGATGGATCATCACTTCAGCGTTGGGGAGTGCGTAGCGTTTGCCTTTTTCACCTCCTGCCAAAAGTACTGCGGCACCGGACGCTGCTATACCTACGCAGACAGTTGATACTGCCGGCTTCACATGGTTCATGGTGTCGAGCATAGCGAGCGTTGCGGTCACTGAACCTCCCGGAGAGTTGATGTAGAGCGAGATGTCCTTTTTTGGATCTTCAGATTCAAGGAAAAGGAGCTGTGCAATGATGAGGTTCGCAATGTGATCATTGATCGGACCACCCATGAAAATGATGCGCTCTTTTAAGAGGCGTGAATAAATATCGTATGCGCGCTCACCGTACTGGGTCTTTTCGACGACCATCGGCACGAGCTGCGCGTACTCCGGTGCATGTTCTCCTGCATTGTTACTATTGTTGTGTGTCATGCGAAGTATGGTAGCAAAAAATCATTAAAAAGAAAAACACCCGCTCGTCCAAAGGGACGAGCGGGTGCACATTAGATAGAGCGGCTGCGGCAAGCGGACTTGATCTTCGAGCTGAGTAGTTTGACCGTCTCTTCGACTATCGCCCTCCAAAACTCGTGGTTTTCTTGGCCAACGATGATGTCGTTTTCGAGGTCATAGAGCTTTGCGTCGTCTGCTTGGGACTCACCATGGACGAAGCGACCCTTCCCATCAAAGAGCATTTCGTAGTCGACATTGTTGTGGGTGAGCCAGAGAGAAATCGATTCTCGACCATCTTCAACGCGCACATATTGAGCGTCGAGTGACATCTGTACATCTCTAAATTTTTTTGTTGGCCACCCAGTTTTTTGTAGATTTCCAGCCGATCTCTTGACCGTAGGTGGTGTTGTGCATCCGAATTCAACGTATTGCTTGATGAAATCGGTATCTGTCAGACTTATGGTAATAAGGGCGGGTCTGACTGCTGTCACGTCCGTCGTACGGATAGGTAGGCGTTTATCCTCGTAACAGCTAGTCAGGGCAGATACGATGAACGCCAAAAGAATTACACGCATTAGGTTCCCCTACAGGTTGAACAAAGCGACACAAACTATAGTACAAAAATAGTCTTGTGTCAAAAAATGTGAAGTGGCAAAAATAAAAAGCACCTCAGGTGAGGTGCGTTATCGGGAGCGACCGTTTATAGGTGGTCGCGCAGACGGCAATGGTTTATCGCGTACCACTATTGGAAATGCAATTTTGCGCTCTATGGCTGCTTGCAGTTCCACCATCTCCACAGCCTGATCCGTATGTCTGCACGATAGTGTTATCGGTCTTGACTCGACTTTCCCGCCACTCGTATGCTCGACATTCACTTTATATGAATGTGATCTAAATTTGTACCCGGCGATTTCGTGCCTGTCAGTTTTGCAGAAGCTATAAATCTCGACGTCAGTATTGCATTTGGGACAACGGACGCGGCTTGCTGGGGCTGACTGCAGAAAGGTTGTCATCGGAACTCCTTTTATTTCCACAAGACTTATAACATATGGTGTATGAAGTCGCAAAACCCCCGCGATGCACATATGTGCATCGCGGGGGTTTTGCTCCTACGTTGTTTATTACTTCTGCTCCTCAAGAAACTTCATCACCGCGTCGTTGCGCATCATGGACTCTATGTAGATGCGTACACGCATTGGGTCGGCATCCTTGTACTGTGTCATAAGCTGTGCCGTTTGTTTTACGACTTCGTCCTCATTGAGCGTAATTGCTTCTTTTCGCGCAAGCTCATTCAAAATCAGTTGTGTCTTGGCCCGTTTTTCTGCGCTTGGCGTCCATTCTTTGACCATGTCCTCTTTCGTCTTTTTCACATGTTCAAGATACCCATCGAGGGTGAGGTTTGCACGCTTAAGATCATCTTCCATCTGCGCAAACATTTGTCCCAATTCACTTTGTACCAAAATATCGGGAAGTTCAATGGTGCTTTTTTCGACAAGCGCATCGATTAGTGCCGCACGATGCTTGCTCGCTGCCTCATTATTTTTTTCCTGGGTAAGGTGCTCGGTGATTTGTTTCTTAAATGCGGCAACATCAGCAAATGCACCCAACGTCTTTACATAGTCATCGGTAAGTTCTGGAACCGGTAGCTTTGAAATATCTTCTTCGGTGTCAGTTTCCACTGTCTCGGGAGTGGGGAGGCTGAGACCATCTTTGACTGCCGCATCTTGTGCCGCCTTCTTTTTTGCCTTTTCCTGAATACGATCGTATGAAAGTTTTTGTCGCTGGATACGTTCGATGGCTTCCGTGATATCTTTTTCGGTAATAGTGACTACTGCTCGCGTGGTATTAACTTCGGCCGCCGCTTTTTTGTAGTCGGGTAGATTAATCTCTGGGATGACCGAAAGATCAATGGTGAAACCAAAGGGGTTTTCAGGTGCGAGCTTGGTTACCTGTATGTTCGGGCGACCGATAGCGTCGAGTGAGTACTCTTCGAGAATGTGTGGGTAGTGTTCACTGAGAGCGTGATTTGCCATTTCTTGCAAAATCGCCATCTCACCCAAGTGCTTCATCAGCATCGTTTCAGGCACATGACCTTTGCGAAAGCCCTTTAGCTCAACATCCTTACCCATGTCAGCAAGGACGGCGGCGCGATGTTTTTGCAATTGTTCAAAAGGAATCTCCCCAGTTATCTTGACGGTAGATTTTGCTCCTTTGGTGACGGTAAACGTCTTGACGAGCGTGTGGTCATGGTTGTGCGCATGATCGTGTTTCATAGCAAAATAGTGTACATGCGTTTGGTAAAAATGCAAAGAAATCAGCCGCGGTTTCTTTTGAAACCGCGGCTGATTGTCTTTTGGTTATTCCTGGACCTATTGCTTTAAATCACTATCTATAAGATCGAGTTCCTTATCGAGCGAGTCAAGATTGGTGCTCTCAAGGTCAGCCTCAATCGACGCTACTTCATCTGAACTGCTCATGGTGCGTAGTATTTCAACATCAGCGTCAGCTCGTGGTGTCTCGGGCTCGTTGTTGATGGGTGCTTCAAAATTGATAGGAGCTTCAATATCGCGTGAGATCATTGATCCCCACACATACAGTGCGCAGACAAGAATAATAAGAACAATAACCAATAGTCCGATGACGATACCTCGTGTGAGTGTAGGGGCAGGGGTCGGTACGCCACCTGTTGAGGTTGTAGGTACGGTGTTTATTTGATCGTTTGTTTCCATATTATTCACTTAGTGGTACTGGGCTAGTAATCGGCGTCGTTGCTGCTGCAGGTTTTACATTCTGTGATGCTGTTTTGAGTGCAGCAAGCGCGAGTCGTAGTGCGTCACGCGAA
Source organism: uncultured Candidatus Saccharibacteria bacterium (assembly GCA_964402035.1). Taxonomy (GTDB): domain Bacteria; phylum Patescibacteriota; class Minisyncoccia; order Phycocordibacterales; family UBA918; genus JAIETH01. The sequence continues at coordinate 152,286 of CAYOAM010000003.1, read as the reverse complement.
TCCTTGATATGCGATCCTGCTTCCTTGATGCTGGTGCGGACTTGTGCAAATTGTTCACGTGGTTTTTCAGTGAGCACAAATGCCCCAAGGTCAGAACGCAGGATAGTCGTCGCAGCTCCTATTGAGGTGCGTGACTTTTCTATCTGCGCCATAGCTTCCGTTACGTCAGCTCCACTTTCTCCAAGGATGCGAGCACGCATCTCCATGCGATTGCCGATAGCGCGCATGCGTTCTGCGGCGGCATTCATGCGGCCAATGATATTTTGGAGTAGGTTATAGACGCGATCTTGAATTTTTTCCGAGAGTACTGAGCGTCGTTCCTGTATTTGTTCGCGCATCACCTCGGTGTTTGATGCCATATTTTCCCGACCCTCTTGCATCATGTCGCTACGGTCTTCCATATTCTCCATCATCAGTTTTGCGCGAGGATTACTTTCTTCAACCGGCGCAGTGCCCTGTGCTGCAGCATACGAAAGTGCGCTCATGCCGAAAAAACCAATCGCAATCAAAGCGGCGCCGAGGTATAGAGCGTGTGTTAATCGATGTGAATATTGTTTCATTGGTGTATACATACGAATAAAGTCCCTAGTGCCTATAGTATAAAACACCGGACGCCTAAAGGCGTCCGGTGTTTTGCACAGTGCACTAAAACCTTAAAGCCCCTATCTGCTTCGTTGCATGCGTCACTCGGACCGCTCACCGTACATCAAGTACGGCTCGGGTCCTCGCTCCTGTGCGCCTCGCATCTAAAGACTTTAAGCTTCTAGTGTGGAAACTTCGTGTTGTACAACTCTTTGCTGCGAACAAAAGCAGCTTTGGCAGCAGCAGCATTTTCAAACCCCTGCGTCTCTACATTTTTGTTTTGTACTTTCTTGTATGTTGAGAAGAAGTGCTCAATTTCTTTGAGCGTGTGTGGATTGATACTTGCAAGATCAAGGACCGTATCAAAACGTGGATCTTTGAGTGGTACCGCAATAATTTTTGCATCTGAATCTCCGTCATCGATCATGTTGAGGATCGCAACAGGGCGTGCCGGCACCAAGACACCAGGGAACAGTGGGTAGGTGGTGAGGAGAAGCACATCGAGTGCGTCACCATCGTCCCACAGAGTCTGAGGGACAAACCCATAGTCAAAAGGATAATCCTGTGCAGAATGCATCACGCGATCGAGCGCAATCATGCCGGTCTCTTTATCAATCTCGTACTTGTTTTTTGAGAATTTTGGAATTTCAACAATAACATTGAATGCGGTCTCGGTTCCTGGGTCGATATCATGCCAAAGATTCATGGCGAAAGTGTTTAGCTAAATAATACGTCGTATTATACGGCATCGGCTGCTGGTGTTGCGTCGGGGACCGTTTCTGCCTCAGCAGCTTTTTCTTCAGTTGCAGGTGCTCCGATTGAGACGATATCAATTTTCCAATTGGTGAGCTTGGCGGCAAGGCGTACGTTTTGTCCACCACGGCCGATTGCGAGCGATTGCTGATCGGGAGATACGTGCGCAGTCGCGTGGCGCTCCTCAGTATTCGTTGCTTCTACTTTCACAACTTGTGCTGGTGAGAGCGCGTCTTCGATAAAAGTGATTGGATTTTCAGACCATTCAATGATGTCGATCTTTTCGCCACCAAGTTCGCTCATGACAGTCGAGACACGTACACCGCGTTGACCGACGAGTGATCCCACAGGATCGACATGTGAATCATTTGAAGCAACAGCGATCTTTGAACGTGAACCTGCTTCGCGCGCAACAGCACGCACTTCAACAGCTCCGTTTTGGAGTTCCGGTGTTTCGATAGCAAAGAGGCGTGCGAGGAAATCAGGGTGTGATCGTGACAATTTGAGGAAAATGCCGCGTGGTGTTTCTTCAACCGAGAGGAGAAGTGCACGGATGCGCTCACCTGGTCGGTAGCGTTCCCCGGGGATCTGCTGGTCGTATGGCATCACGCCCGTTATACGTCCGAGATCTACATAGAGATTGCCGCGTTCAAAGCGCTGCACTATACCAACGATAATTTCGCCTTCTTTCTTTTCAAATTCAGCAAGTGCTGACTCTTTTTCTGCTTCACGAATCTTCTGGATGATGACCTGCTTAGCAGTTTGTGCGGCAATACGACCAAAGTCGTCCTTTGACTCAAGCGGGAACACCAGTTCGTCGCCCACTTTCACATCGTTCTTTATATAGCGCGCATCAGCGATCATTATGTGTTTTTCAGGGTCAAAGCGTACACGTGCGTCTTCGGTGGGTACTTTTTCGGCGGCTTCGCGAGACTCACGGCGGTCGCGCTCTGGCTCTTCAGGGAGCGCTTCATCGCTCTCAAAAATGGTCGTTTCATCCACTACAATCTTGATCTGGTTGAACTCCGTGGTGCCAGTTGTAATATCAAACTTGGCACGTACGATCTGTCCGCGTTTCCCAAACTCCTTTTTATAGGCGGTTGCGAGCGCTTGCTCCACGGCATCGATCATTTTGGCACGTGGAATACCCCGCTCTTCTTCGAGTTGATCGATTACCGAATTTATTACCTTTAAATCAAACATAATATGGTGCGGGTTTTCCTAAAATCGCGCCCTACATCGTTGCCTTCCTTGCAAAGACCCTCATCGTATATCAAATACGCCTCGGGATCTTTACTCGTCGGCGTCTCGTATGGCATCGATTTTATAAAAACCCTTATTTTACTTGGTATTTTTATAAAATTTCCCGCAGTTTCCTAACAAAAATGCCGACCGCGCGGTCGACAGAAACAGGTCCCCTCATAGTACTCTCTTTTTTGGGTTTGTCAAAAAATAGAAACGTTACTGCTATAGTATTGATTCTAGAATTGAGGCATGTACAAAATTATTGCTATACTATCCCTATGCGTTTAGGGGAACAAAATTTCAGAGCAAAACCACCGGTTCCACAGCTCGTTCGAAAAGAAAATGTGAGAGGTGTTTCAACAGCTGGTGAGAGTATTAAAAGTGTAGAGGATTTATATTCAGATGAGACAGGTCATCAGTTTGAAGATGATGTGCTGGGCCCTTCTCAGTTCCGGTTTTCAAAAACTTTAGAAAAATATGATGATTTCCTGCATGCACTGAGATTTGTACATGCACGTGGGCCTATAGTGCCTCCGGTGCATAGCGTGATGGGCAGAATTCTACATCTACTTCAAGAGAAGGGGTTGGATCATCTGACTTTGTTTGATTCGCGTGGTTCCTTGTTAGATACCAAACATGGTGTCGATTGTTTTATTGAAGATGAACGAGGTGCGCGTATTTTATTCGACATCACCAAAAATCCTTTGAAAGATGAACGAGGTGATAGGTTGCTCATTACTCCTGATGATGCAAGTAGTCCTGTCTTTTTAGTGGAGCGCATAATTCATACATTGCGACCAGATACGCCAGACAAAATGCGGATGGCGAGCTAGAAGTGCTCAAACAATTTTGCTGCGTTTTATGCACGGGGCATTTGCTTCGGCACACAATTATTTTTTATACACGTAAAAAATAATTGTGTGCATTTTTTTCTGCGAGTGCTTGCTATACTAAAGTCATTCACTTCACTTTTGGTGAGTGCGCTATGCGTATACAAGACACACAATTGAAGCGGTTCATTCTAGACTCCGGCCTCGTATCTCAAAAAGATATTGATGCGGCAGCGAAAATTGCAAAAGATAGTCACATCTCGCTTGCAACAGCGCTCGTGAACCAAGGTTCGATCAGTGAAGATGATCTTCGTCGTGTCGAGTCATATGTTCTAGGGATTCCGTTTATTGCACTTGCCGATCGCAAGATTGATTTTGAGGTGCTCTCGCTCATCCCCGAACCGGTTGCGCGCAACCACAACATTATTGCATTTGAGAAACACGCAGACTCACTTGAGGTTGCGATGCTCGATACTGCTGATCTTCCCGCGATCGATTTTATTAAGAAAAAGGTGGGACTCAAGATTTTGCCACGACTCACAGACACGGAGTCAATGAAAATTGCGCTTCGTCAGTACCAAAAAACGCTCAAGGATGAGTTTGGCGACATCATTATGAAGGAGACGGCTGCGCTCAAGGTCTTGGAGGAAGGGGGCGATGAGACGAGTGAGGAAGATCTCAAGAAAATGGCGGAAGATCTGCCGGTAGTGCGTATTGTCGATACACTCTTGCGGCATGCCATCATGCAGAATGCGTCAGATATTCACATTGAGCCGATGGAGAACGAGGTGCTGGTCCGTTATCGTATCGACGGTATTTTGCGAGACGCTATGACGCTGCCACCTCGTGCTGCGCCAACGATTGTTGCGCGTATCAAGGTGCTTTCAAACCTCAAGCTCGATGAAAAACGAGTACCGCAAGACGGACGATTTAAAATGGAAGTTGAGGGACAGAAAGTCGCATTTCGCGTGTCGGTTCTCCCAGTCTATTTTGGGGAAAAGATCGTCATGCGTCTGTTGCGTGAAGGGCGCAATGGCTATACGCTCGAAGGTTTAGGTTTCCATGGAGAATCACTCGAGCGTATTCATCGTGCAACAAAGCAAACGACGGGTATGATCTTGGTTACTGGTCCGACGGGTTCTGGAAAGACAACAACGCTCTACACTGCGCTCGATGTTTTGAATACGCCCGAAGTGAATATCTCAACCATTGAAGATCCGATCGAGTATCAGATGCCTCGCATCAACCAGACGCAGGTGCGTCCCAATGTGGGCTTCACCTTTGCGAATGGTCTGCGTTCACTCATGCGTCAAGACCCTGACGTTATCATGGTTGGAGAAATTCGCGATACAGAAACGGCGTCACTTGCCGTCAATGCAGCGCTCACGGGACACTTGCTCTTTGCAACCGTGCACACGAACTCAGCTGCCGCAACAGTCGCTCGTTTGAGCGACATGGGTATGGAACCATTTCTCCTCGTATCGACACTGCGCGTCATCATCGGGCAGCGTTTGGTGCGACAGCTTTGTGGCGAAGCAGAAGAATATTTTCTATCGGCAGAAGAGAAGGCGGATCTTGATAAGCATGTTGATTTTGAACATGTGATGCAGGTGATGCGCGACGAAAAAGTAATTGATGAAAAAACAAAGTGGAACAACATTCCGTTTTATCGACCGAAAGCGTCAACGGAGTGTGAGGATGGGTACAAGGGACGAATCGGTATTCACGAAGTACTGCTCATGAGCAATTCACTCAAAGAGATGGTGATGCGCAATGCAACGGCAGATGAGATCCAAGTACAAGCGCGAAAAGAGGGGATGTTGACGATGGTTGAAGATGGGATTTTTAAGGCTGCACAAAAACGTACTTCCATAGAAGAAGTTCTCCGTGTTATTTCGGAATAAACATATTTACTAAATATCTTTTTGTGAAAAAATTTACCTATAAAGGAAAAGCAGCTGACGGCACCATCGTGGAGCAAGAAGTGGAAGTTGCTGATCGTTATGATGTGTATGATGTGGCGCGCAAAAATGGCCACGAAGTTATTTCCATAAGCGAGGAAGGGAAGTTTTCTTTTTCGGCATTTATCAAGATGGACCGCATTAATGTAGCCCTTGCACGTGTGAAGCGTGATGAGTTGGTGATGTTCACGCGCAACCTCTCAGCGATGCTCAAAGCCGGACTTGCACTCACCCGTGCATTTTCGGTTGCGGAGCGGCAAACAAAAAATTTGAAATTGAAATCCGTGTTGGTTTCGCTTCGTGAAGATATCAACAAAGGCGATCAGCTCAACGTGGCGCTTGCACGCCATCCAAAAGTTTTTTCTTCGCTCTATATTGCGATGGTACGAGCGGGAGAAGAGGGGGGCACGCTCGCCGAAGCGCTTACGATCATCGGCACCGAACTCCATCGTTCGTCGGAACTTCGAAAAAAAGTGAGGGGGGCCATGATCTATCCTTTGATCGTCATTGCCATCATGTTTCTCATTGGTATTTTGATGATGATCTATGTGGTGCCGACACTCACCTCGACATTCAAAGAGATGAAAATTGATCTGCCACTCCCAACAAAAGTCATTATTGCAATCAGCGATTTCTTGAGTCAGCACACGCTTGCCGCATTTGGCATTATTGCACTCGTCATCTTTGGGTTTGTGTCACTCTTGCGGACCAAGCGTGGGAGGCGCGGTTTTGAATGGGTCTTGGTGCGTCTTCCGGTTATCGGAAATATTGCAAAAGAGGTAAATTCCGCACGTACTGCGCGCACACTTTCCTCGTTACTTTCTTCAGGTGTTGATGTTGTTGGGGCACTTACAATCACGGGTGATGTCGTACAAAACACATTTTATAAAGAAATTATCAAGGAAGCTGCCGTGCGCGTTGAAAAAGGCAAATCGCTCTCGGAGGTGTTCATTGAACGCACGGATCTTTATCCAGTCTTAGTGGGAGAGATGATTTCGGTGGGGGAAGAGACGGGGCAAATTTCGAATATGCTCCTTGAGGTTGCGGATTTTTATGAGTCTGAGGTTGATCGCAAGACAAAAGATCTCTCGACGATCATTGAGCCGCTACTTATGGTGGTGATAGGTGGCGGTGTCGGTTTCTTTGCACTAGCGATGATTGCACCTATCTATTCCGTTGGTGATGGCATCTCATAACCATATGTTTAATATGCAAAATCACCGCACGCGAGGCATGACACTTGTCGAGGTGCTGGTTGCTTCTGCACTCATGCTTGTGGTGTTTGGCGCTCTTTTTACCGTTTTTCAATATACGCTTGCAGTAAGTTCACAGACGCGTGCGCAAGCAGGCGCGGTTGGGATTGCAAACAAGTACCTTGAGTACATGCATGGTCTTCCATACGACTCTGTCGGCACTGTTGCGGGTATTCCTGCTGGACTTATTCCACAGAATTCGACTGTAGACCTTAATGGGATTTCATATAATCGACGCGTGTTGGTTCAATATGTTGATGATCCATCGGATGGTTCTGGTGTTGCTGATAGCAATGGCATTGCTGCCGATTATAAACGTGCAAAAGTTGAGGTGTCGTGGACGATAAAAGGGGTCCCTCATGAAGTGGCGCTCATTACGAACTTGATCCCGCCAGGAATTGAAACACTGGCGGGTGGAGGGACCTTGGTTGTTAATGTATTCGATGCGGTAGCTGCACCGGTTGACGGCGCAGCAGTGCGGATTGTAAACAACACGACCACTTCGACAATCGATGTGACTTCGTACACGAACATTGCAGGGATTACCATGTTTCCCGGCGCACCTGCGTCAGGTGGATATGAAGTGAGCGCTACAGCAGTAGGGTATTCTTTGGATCAAACATATAGTGCCTCGACATCGAACCCAAATCCAAATCCACCACATGTTGCGGTCGTAGCAAATGGTGTTTCGACAGTCAATCTTGGTATAGATCGGGTCAGTACGCTTGCTGTAAAGACGGTAGAGCCACCGACTGAGCAAACAACGTCAAGATTATTTCCTGATATGACTGGTACCGTATCGTCATCATCTGTTGAAGCCCTTGGGGGAGATTTGGTACTCACCAATGTGCTTGGCGTGTATGCAGCAGAGGGAAGTGCAACAAGTACTGTAGTTGAGCCAGCTGCTTCCTCGCTGCTTTCATGGGAGCGTGCAGAATGGTCTGAAGTTTTGAATCCACAAACACAAACAGCATACTATATATATGCAGTGGATGGATCGGGTGCGTATACGCTCATTCCAGATAGTGATCTGCCTGGCAATAGTGCGGGATTGACCGTGAGTCCTGTTGATCTTGCGACGTTGCCAGTCGCGACGTATCCACGTCTTGCTATTGGGGCGGTTTTGCAAAGTCTTGATGGAAGTGCCACGCCTCAGGTTCATGAATGGCGATTCTCGTACATGATGGCAAACGTACCTATTCCCGATATAACGTTCACACTTGAGGGGACAAAAAATATTGGTACGGATACTTTTGGAGTTCCCGTTTTGAAATATTCTAAAACGCACACCACTAATGCAAGTGGTGTCGTACAAATCAATAATTTAGAATGGGACCAATATGATATTTCGATCAATGGTCAAGCCGAAGGGTACGATATTAGCGATGCTTGTCCAGTGACGCCATTTGCTTTAAGTCCTGGCGTTGCAGCTACCACGACTTTAATACTCGAGCCTCATACAACACACTCCCTTCGTGTGCATGTACGCACTGCAGTAGGGGCATCGATTCCTGGCGCGACCGTACGTGTGCATGCTGGAGTATTTGATAAAACAGAAACATCGTCAGCGTGCGGACAGACTTTTTTTAGCGGTATGTCAAACGCAGTGGGGTATACCGTCGACGTGTCTGCTCCCGGATATACTTCGTATTCACTCTCGCCGCTCTCAGTCAGTGGTATGCAGCAAAACGTCATCGTCCTTACACCATGAGCACGTTTCTTTTACACCGTAGTCATCGTACCGGCTTCACTCTTGTTGAGGTGGTCGTCACCGTCTCTCTCTTTACGATCACGATACTTGCAATTTTTTCCTCGATTAACTATTTATATAAAACCAATGCATACACAATAGCGCAGACCTATGAAGTGAGTAATGGACGACGGGGTATGGCACTGATTACGCGCGATCTTCGTGAAATGACCTACGGGGATGATGGTACGTATCCGTTGGTTCTCATGGGTACCAGCACGATTGCGTTTTATAGTGATATTGATCGAGATAATAGCGTCGAGTATGTTCGCTACTATCTCGCCACAACCACGTTGTACAAGGATATTTATAATGCGACAGGAACACCGGTGGGTTATAGTTCAACGACACCTGATGAACACATCACTATTTCGGAGTATATTCGCAATGGTGAACAGGCCACATCGACGTTTTTATATTTTCTTGAGAATGGGAGTGCTGCAGTTGCAACGACGAGTATCACCGATATACGGTATATTGAAGTGAATATGATTGTGAATGTGAACCCTATTCAGACGCCTGGTGAATTTAAAATAAACTCGAGCGCTGCACCTCGCAATCTAAAAACTAGATTTTAATATATGCATCCAACATCATTATATTCACGTGGCTATCTGATTGTTATCGTGTTGGTATTTGGCTCAGTGTTTTTTGTCATGGTGAGTGCGTTGTTAGGATTTATTATTACAGAACATCGTTCAGAAAATACAAAAGTTGAAAAAGAGCGAGCGCTAGCGGTCGCTGAAGCTGGTCTCGATTATTATAAATGGTATCTTTCGCATTATCCCAATGATGTGACGAATGGTACAGCAACAACGGGACCCTATGTGCACAATTATTTTGATCCAGAAGGGGGTCTCATTGGTACATACTCGCTTGACATTACCGGCAATAATGTGTGCGGTGACATTGCATCGATCGACATTCTCTCAACGGGTGTCTCGACAAGTGCCCCATCGGTACCGCGTACTGTCTATGGTAAATACGCGCGCCCAACGGTGACGGAGTTCTCATACATTATCAATTCAAATGTGTGGGCTGGTGCTGATCGCACCATTATTGGTCCGTATCATTCAAATGGAGGTATACGTATGGATGGTACCAATAATTCAAGTGTTTCAAGTGGCCTAGAGGATTGGCTATGTACGGCAACATTTGGCTGCTCTCCAAACTCCACCGAGGATGGTGTTTTCGGTGCGGGGCCTAACAGTGCGCTCTGGAGTTTTCCATCGCCACCTATTAGTTTTGCGGGCTTATCGGTTGATCTTACGAACATGAAAACCAAAGCCGTTTCTGCAGGCGGTCGATACATCGCCCCATCAGGTAACTACGGGTATCACCTTATTTTCAAGAACAATGACACATTTGATGTGTATCGCGTGACCAATACCGAAAATTTTCAAGGATATACAACTGAAGCAGGATGGCAATTTGAGAGACACGTCATACGCACTGAAGTATTTGTTGCTAACTACCCCATACCACCAAGTTGCAGTCTCGTGTATGTTGAAGATAAGGTATGGCTTGAGGGGGTAATTAGTAAAAAAGTGACGGTCGCCGCCGCAAATGTCATTACTGTTGGTGTGAACCCAAGCATCATTATTCCCGATAACATCACCTACACCACAAACGACGGGTCTGTGGGCATATTGGCGATCGCGGAGGACTCTATACTCATTGGTCTTGATTCACCGAATAATATGACAATCAAAGGTATTTTTATCGCACAAAACGGTAGATTTGGACGAAACCACTACACCGCTGCAAATACGAGCCCCAATTCACTTGACCCATACGTATTTAGAAACTCACTCACTGTGCAGGGTACGATAGTCAGCAATGGACGTGAGGGTACAAAGTGGGTATCGGGTGGTGTTCAGACATCAGGATATACTACACGTTTCAATTCGTATGATCGTTCACTGGTGTCGAGTCCGCCACCTCTAACACCGTATACGTCGGATACCTACCGCTTTATCGAGTGGCGCGAGATGAACTAGCTTTGCTTTGCAGTTACGAGGTCTGCTCTATGGTACAATTGCGATACCGATACACTATCTATGCGCACACATCGAGGAATGCTCATCATTGCCAATTGGAAAATGAATCCTCGTGCTTTAGGAGAAGCGAAGGTGCTTTTTTTGGCGATTAAGAAGCATCTAAAAAAGGTGTCTGAAACTGAGGTTGTTATTGCTCCACCGTTTGTGTACCTGGCCGATTTGCAAAAAAACATAGGAAAAAGTCCGCTATTGCTCGGAGCACAAAATGTTTCAAGTGAAGTTATGGGAGCATTGACGGGGGAAGTGTCTGTCGGTATGTTGCAGGGCTTTGGAGTTTCCCATGTCATTATTGGGCATTCAGAACGTCGTGCACGTGGAGAGACAGATCTTGAAATTGAAAAAAAGACGGCGCTTGTCCTAAAAGCAGGACTTACTGCAGTCGTCTGTGTGGGAGAGCGCGAACGTGACACCTCAGGGAAATATTTTGGTGTTGTCGAAGAGCAACTGCGCGCTGCGCTGCGCGGCGTAGTCGCAACTAAACTCGCACATCTGGTAGTTGCGTATGAACCGGTGTGGGCGATTAGTACAGCGAGCGCGACTGCGCGAGCCGCAACACCCGACGATGCACATGAGATGGTGCTCTTTATCCGGAAGATTTTGACGGATCTCTATGGTCGAGGTGCTGCAGAGCGTGTGCGCATTCTCTATGGTGGGTCAGTTGATCAAAAGAATGTGGCAGCGCTCGTAGCGGGAGGCGGCAGTCAAGGTTTTCTCGTAGGAGGTGCCAGCTTACGTCCTTTAGATTTTAGTACTATTATTACGACAACCTATGAACGTTGATTTCATACCATTGCTTCATAAAATAAGTGAACGAACAGATTTGCGCGGCAAGCGTGTGCTCGTCCGTGCAGGACTTGATGTGCCACTTTCTGCAGAGGGCGCAGTCACACACACGTTTCGTATAAAAAAAGCCTTACCGACATTGCAGCTGTTACGGGCTGCAGGAGCAAAAGTCGTTATTATCGCTCATAGTTCACGGGCAGATGGGTCTTCGGACGATTCTCTGAAGGGGGTATGCGAAGTCTTGAATACCTATATACCTGTCGCGTGGGTAGGAACATCAGTTGGTCCCGAGGTTGATGCAAAGATTGCGTCGCTCAAAGAAGGGGAGTTGTTGCTGCTCGAGAATCTGCGGTTGCACCCGGGTGAAAAAGACAATGATCCTGCGTTTGCACAAACGCTTGCTTCGTACGGCGATATATATGTTAATGATGCTTTTTCTGTCGCGCATCGTGAGCATGCATCAATTGTGGGAATACCAAAATTTTTGCCGTCGTACGCGGGCCTGCTTTTTATGGACGAATTGGAGCATTTGTCATTGGCGCGTACACCAAAATCACCTTCGCTCTTTGTACTTGGGGGAGCAAAATTTGAGACAAAACTCCCCTTAGTGGAGCTTTTGATCGAGCGGTATGATCGTGTTTTTGTTGGTGGGGCGCTCGCGAACAATTTTTTTGTCGCAAACGGTTTATCTATCGGAAAATCGTTAATCTCAGACATTGATATCAAGACAACATCGCTGTATCAGCATCCAAAACTCTTGTTGCCTATTGATGTTGCGGTACTAACGCCGGGAGGACCTATGATGCGTAAGCTTTCTGAAGTTGCTCACGATGATGCGATCTTGGACGCTGGACCGGAAACCATAGCGATGCTGACCGAAGAGCTGCGTTTTGTTGAGACACTATTATGGAATGGTCCTTTGGGTGATTATGAGCGTGGCTTTGATGCGGGCACTAAACAGTTTGCGCAAGCTGTCGCACATGCTCCAGGTATTTCGATTGTTGGTGGCGGAGATACGGTCGCGTCAATCCAAGATAGCGCATTGACTGACCGGTTTACATTTGTCTCAACGGCTGGAGGAGCAATGCTTACGTTTCTAGAAAAAGGAACGCTGCCTGGCATTGAAGCACTACGTACTGCGCAGACGAGCTAGTCTAAGATATGAGGGTGTTTCGCCCGGGGGCGCCCGCTAGGGGTTACGAGAGCATTGCTTTTATTTTCTCTGCCATTGTTTCTATTTCACCGGGCGCATAGGTCGTGTGTGCAGGCGGCGCAAACACACCATCGTCGTTAAAGCGTGGAATTATATGGAAGTGCGCGTGAAATATTTCTTGGCCCGCTGCTTTCTCATTGTTGATGACAATATTGATACCATCGGCATCGGTAGCTTTTTGTACCGCAAGAGCAACCGTGTGCGTCGCGGCTGCGAGTGTGCCAAACGCTTCCTTGTCCATATCAAAAATATTGCGATAGTGTGTACGTGGTATGACCAGTGTGTGTCCTTTGTTGCAGGGACGGATGTCTAAAAAAGCGACGACCTGCGCGTCCTCGTAGACTTTAGCGCTCGGTATGTCGCCACTGATAATTTTTAAAAAAAGGTCGTCCATACGTATATTTCTTACTATGGTACCATGTGCGAATCATGTCGTCTGCCCATTATCAATTGCGTGAAGAGCCATCGCCAATCCTGCGTGATGCACTCGTTGACTTTGATTCATTGACACAGACACTGCTGTTCGGTCGCGGCATTGTGACTGCCAAGGATGCACAGATTTTTTTTGATCGATCGTATGAGTGCGGTCTCCATGACCCATTTCTACTTCCTGATATGGAAGTAGCTGTAATGCGTATTTTGGGTGCTATTGCACAAGGTGAGAAGATAGCGATTTATAGTGATTATGATTGTGATGGTATTCCTGGTGGGGTTTTGCTTCACGATTTTTTTAAGCTTATTGCGTATCCGCATGTTCAAAATTATATTCCACACCGCCACCATGAAGGGTATGGTCTCAATACAGTGGCAATTGATAGTTTGCAGCGTGATGGGGTGACTCTGATGATTACTGTCGATTGTGGTATTACTGATGTGGATCAAGTGATGCATGCTCAAAAAATTGGTATTGATGCTATTGTGACTGATCATCATGAACCAGGGCCCTTGTTGCCGCCTGCGATTGCTGTCATAAATCCTAAGCGTGTAGATAGCGCTTACCCATTTTCAGGTCTCTGTGGGTCAGGTGTTGCATACAAACTTGTTTTGGCTCTGATTGCACGTGGGAATTTCTCACTAACACAAGGTCAAGAAAAATGGCTACTTGATATGGTCGGTATCGCAACGATTGCTGATATGGTGCCACTCACTGACGAGAACCGATTGTTTGCACATTATGGATTGCTTGTGATGAAAAAAAATCGCAGGCTCGGTTTGCAACATTTATTTCGTACCATGAAGATGCAGGCCTCATCGATAACCGAAGATGATGTTGGTTTTATGATTGCGCCTCGCATCAATGCAGCATCACGAATGGATTCACCCGAAGATGCGTTTAAACTGTTGACAGCAGCTACTCCGGGCGAAGCTGGAATGTTTGCACAGCATCTTGATCATATCAATAATGAACGCAAAGGAGTCGTTGGTTCGATGGTAAAAGAAATTAATAAAAAAGTAGCGGAACTTGAGCAGATAGGATCAGTGTTAGTTGTCGGTGATCCTTCGTGGCGTCCCGCACTTGTTGGTCTCGCCGCAAACACACTTGCGGAGTCATTTGCTCGACCCGTTTTTATCTGGGGTCGCGATGGACGAAATATTTTGAAAGGTTCGTGTCGCTCGGGTGGTGGTGTGAGTGTTGTCGATCTCATGCATGAGGCGCGAGAGTCGTTTTTGGAATACGGTGGACATCACATGTCTGGTGGATTTTCTGTGCATGAAGATCGTATACACACACTGAGTAATGCACTACTTCAAGCGCACGCAACTTTGGTGGGCGACGAAACACAGGCAGCACGTGCGACGAAACCAATAGTCGTTGATGCGGAGCTCACGTTGGATCACGTTGGCGATGCTCTTGCGCGTACTCTCGCACGCTTTGCACCGTTTGGTGTTGGAAATCACAAACCACTATTTCTGTTTAGAAATGTTAAGCCATATCAAGTAACAATGTTTGGAAAAGAAAAAGGGCACGTAAAGGTGATATTTAAACAAGGCATACGGAGTATTACTGCTATAGGTTTTTTTAAGCAAGCCGATGCGTATAAAGCGCCACTGGTGGCGGATGAGTTTGTAGACGTAATTGCGCATGTTGAGGAGAGTTTTTTTGGTGGTCGACGTGAGGTACGACTACGTCTTGTTGAGGTTTCACCTGCTCAAGGGTAGAAGAGGGTGCTTGGACGGATGTGTCTTTTGAGGTATATAATGCCCTCATGAAGAAAGTCGTGTGTTACACCGATGGAGGAGCTCGTGGCAACCCAGGACCTGCAGGAGCAGGTTGTGTTGCCTTTGATAGTCATGACAAAGTTATTTTTGAAGGTTCACAGTTTTTGGGAAATGCGACAAATAATTTTGCTGAGTATGCTGCGGTCATTCTTGTGCTCACGGAACTTAAACGACGTTTTGGCAAAGACACCAAGCACATGGCAGTAGAAGTGAAAATGGACAGTGAGCTGGTCCAACGACAACTCTCTAGCGTGTACCAGATCAAAGAACCATCACTGGTTCCTCAGTTTATAGAGATTCACAATCTGCGCGTCGCAGCATTTCCACATCTCACGTTTTCTCATGTGCGTCGTGAACAAAATACGCATGCAGATCGACTTGCAAATGAAGCGATGGATCGAAAATCGTAAGTGTCTTCATGTCAGGAGCACTACTCTATGGGGGTGTGGTGGGACTTGCGAGCGGAATAGTATTCCGCTCGTTTTTCTTTTTTGATGTTGTCACGGTGGGTATGGTCTGTGCCACGATCGCTCTCGTCATTGCTCTTCTTTGTTTTAGTCAACTACTCACCATGCGTGCTGCAGCAGCATCATGTGCAGGAATACTTTTTTTTATAGTCGGTGTGTGTCGCTTTGCGTTTGTAGAGCAAGCATATGAGCGTACGGTTTCCGCCGTGGCACCCTATGAGTCTTCGACTATTGCGATCGAGGGCGTGGTAGTTCGTGATGTAGAGAAGCGAGACAATGGGATTGCTCTCTATGTAGCAGTTGATCATGTTGGAAGCACGAGCATCGACACCGTTGTACGTGCACAAGCGAATCTGCGAAACGATCTCATGTATGGTGATCGTGTGCGTGTTGAAGGACGACTCGAGCGTCCGTCTGCTTTTGAAACAGATCTTGGCCGAACATTTTATTATGAAGAATATTTACGGGCGCAGGATGTGACACACACTATTTCGTTTGCTCACGTTTCCATGATCGAGCACACAAGCGGGCCCTACATACTCCGCCCACTCTTTGTGTTGAAGCATCGTTTTATTGAAAGTATTGAGTTGTTACTCCCTGAACCACATGCGGGACTCGCGACAGGGTTGTTGCTGGGAGAAAAACGTGCACTTGGCCCAGAAGTTGAAATGTGGTTCCGCACCGTTGGCATTATCCACATCATTGTACTTTCAGGATACAACCTCACTATTGTTGCAGAATCAATCATGCGACTCCTTGCGTTCATTCCACGAATACGTGTGCGACTTTTTATTGGCGCATGCGCTATTTTTATTTTTGCCCTACTCGTGGGTCTCTCCGCGACGGTGGTACGTGCATCAGTGATGGCACTTCTCGTACTCTTGGCGCGCGCTACTGGCAGAACGTACGCCGTCTTGCGCGCACTTATGTGCACTGCGGGAATTATGCTGTTGTGGAACCCCTACGTATTGGCGTTTGATCCCGGCTTCCAACTTTCGTTTCTCGCAACGCTGGGACTTATTTTTTGTGCACCGATTGTTGAACGGAAACTCGGATATGTCCCCTCGCGGCTTGGTGTTCGCGAATATGTGACAGCAACTATTGCAACACAAATATTCGTACTCCCATTTTTGCTCTATGCAATTGGTTCTGTTTCTCTCGTCGCACTTTTTGTAAATGTGTTTGTACTACTTTTTGTACCGCTGACGATGCTCGTCACATTTTTTATAGGGTTAGCGGGTATGGTCTTTGGCATGAGCGCACTCCTCTTCGCGTATCCTGCATATCTCCTGCTTGCGTATATTCTTGCTATAGCCGAATGGGGTTCTCGCGTTCCATATGCGTCAATTTCCGTGGAGCGTTTTTCAATGTGGTTTGTCGTGGCAGCATATATATTGCTAACAGCGGGAATTCGATATCTGTACATGCGCGAAGAACTACACGTTGATCAGCATAAGACTTCTAATGTCTGACAAACTAATGTAGGATGATTCGGGTGCAAAAAGAAACAAGATAAACGAGAAACTTTACGTGCAGTTACTTCTTGCATGGCAGATGCAGATGCAGAACCTGGACGCTGGAATCTCGGAAACTAAAACGCCGCGCAATGCGCGGCGTCATCTTTTTATATGGATTCAAATCTCTTTTCAATCACACTCCAGTTGAGGTTTTTGAAAAAAGCCTCAACATATTTTTTCTTTTCACTTGGAAGGTAGTCAACCATAAATGCGTGTTCCCACATATCAAGCGCAAGGATGATGGGGAGACTGCCGAGTTGCCCCACCTCATGATCGCTGACCCATGCAGTGTGTGGTGTATTTCCCACAGGATCATGGTAGAGGACAGACCAGCCGATGCCGCGAGAAAGTGCGACGGCAGTGACATGCTCAATGAAGCCGTCCCATGATCCATATTTTTCTGATACAGCTTTTTCAAAAACACTACCCGTTGTGTGTGCTACCGGCCCGCCTTCAAATTGTGAGAAATACAATTCATGCATGCGCATGCCATTGAATTCAAAACCAAGACGACGACGTACTTCCATGATGGCGTACGCATTTTTTTCTTTATCGGTTTCTAGGTGTGCGATCGCTTCGCGCAGTACATTGACGTGTTTTACATATCCTTCGTAAAGACCAAGATGTGCCGCAACTTGACGCTCAGAAATTCCTTCCATGGTTGGTAGTGCGAATATTTTTTTTTCGTAGGTGTGCATATATATATATGTGTATTAGTAGTGTGTGCGTGCAGTATAGCATTTTGCTTTCTCTTGCAAATATCGCAGGTGATGTCATGATGGCGAGAGACGTTCTTAATCATTGGCACAGGAGGCCATGCAATGCGTACGTCACGCGAACTACACTACGGCTGGGTCTCTTGGTTTGTGCTTGTGCACATACTTGGGATCATCGGGACGGTGTATGCAATCGTTGGAGCGGAAACTGGAACGATCGTGTTTGCGATCGTCTTCTATTTTCTCTGTCATCTTTCGATCTCATGCGGCGCGCATCGTCTGTACTCGCACGTGTCGTACAAAGCGAGTCCAGCACTTCAGTACTTTCTCCTCCTCTTTTTTTCGGCGGTTGGGCAAGGTCCAATGCAGTGGTGGAAGGGGAAGCACGTTGCACACCATGCAGCAACAGACACCGTGGCAGATCCGCATAGTCCGTTGTTTGGTTTTTTCTGGGCACACATGGGGTGGATGTGTACCAAAGAAGGAATTGCGCCTGCTGATGTGCGCTACATGCGATCTGGGAAAGATGAGCGCGGGTATCTCAGGTGGCAGTATCAGTATCACTGGCCACTTTCGATACTCATGGGTCTTATTATCCCTGTTGTCTTTTGTGGATTCTTTTTCCATGACTGGGCCGGAGGTTTCTTAGTTGCTGTTGCTGCGCGCCTTGTATTTCAATATCATTTCACCTGGGTGGTAAACTCTGTGTGTCATGTTTTTGGGCAAGAAGTGCATGGTTGTGGATCATCAAGGAACATTCCCATGCTGGGACTCCTCACTGTTGGTGAGTCCTATCATGCTAATCACCACGTCGATGACACAAGCTGGAAACTTGGACATGGTCGCTTCGATTTTGATCCGGGTAAATGGTTTATCGCGCTCTGCATTGCTCTTGGTCTAGCATCACCAAGAGCATCGCGGAAGCTCACCTGACTTATGGTCACTATATCAACAGGCGCACTCATACGAATGCGCCTCTTTTTTATAATAGATCATGCGCATTGCGTATTTGTAGTTGGGGCGTATCATACATATATATGAATAAGGCACTCAGATACCTCATCCTTATTGGGCTCGTCGTGTGGGGTTTTCTTATGTATGAGTCCTCGCATCCCAATCTGAATTTTGGTGGTACGATCAGTGATGCAAATACCGACACTCGCTGCGACAAGTTTAAAAAAGATGTGGAAGGTGAACAGATTTTAAGTTACGGGGATCGTTTTGCTCAATTTGCTCAAGGTTGCTGGTAAAGTATGTTTGATTCGGTTGCACGGTTGACACAACGTGCTCGCCTCGCAATTCTTTTTACAGTCGCTCTTGTCGCTATTTTTACGCTGACGCTCTCTTTTTATCGCGCACCCGCTTCCGAAAAACTTCGTGTCGTATTCTTCGACATTGGGCAAGGCGACGCTATTTTTATAGAATCACCCACTGGTGCGCAAGTGTTAGTAGATGCGGGACCTGGTCGCCGCGTAGTACGCAGACTTTCTCGCGAACTTGGCTTTTGGGATCGAACAATCGATATGGTCGTGATGACGCATGAAGATGCTGATCATGCGGGAGGTATGAGCGAAGTATTTCGACGATATGAAGTCGGTACGTTTGTCCGTACGGAAAATCAAGGAGAAAGTTTTGTTGCGGACGCTGTCGATAATTTTCAAGTGACCGAAGGATCCGAGATTATCAATGCGCGCAGGGGTATGGCATTTGATCTCGGCGGCGGGACATTGCTCACGGTACTATTTCCTAACCATGATCCCACTATGCTCGATAGCAATACCTCATCGATCGTGGCGCGGCTCACCTATGGAGAAACAGAATTTCTACTAACCGGTGATTCACCAACAAATATTGAAGAGTATTTAGTATCTCTTGATCCTTCTGTACTTAAAAGTGACGTACTGAAGCTCGGACATCACGGATCACGGACTTCCTCGAGTGCTGTGTTCCTCGATGCGGTGCATCCAGAGTACGCAATTGTCTCTGCGGGCAAAGACAATCGGTATGGTCACCCGCATAAAGAGGTCACTGATCTTTTGAAAGAGAGAAATATTCCGTTCTTGAATACTGCAGAAGAAGGGTCTATTGCTTTTGAGAGCGATGGCGTGACGCTTACGCGAGTGAGGTAACAGAAAAAGCGCCGAGTACCCATTGGTACTCGGCGCTTTTTCTTCGAATGTCTTAGATCAATCCAGCAGCTTTGAGTGTCGCAAAAGCACCATTTTTTGCAATCGTACGGATTGCGTTTGTTGAAATAGAAACTGATACACTCTTGCCAAGTTCAGGCACATAGATTTTCTTCTTCTGGAGATTTGGGCTTCGGCGAACTTTTCCGCACGGATTAAACTGTGTCGCACGAGTGCGGTTGCTGTATCGTCCTCCCATTTGGGATTTCTTTCCGGTTATTTGGCAGATGCGTGACATAGTTTTTTCTGTTTAGTATCGCGCTATGCTATCATAGATTCAATATTTTTCAAGTATGGAGCCGAGCACTATTCTTCTTGTAGCCGCACTTATCATGTCGATCGTGATCCACGAGGTCGCGCATGGTTTTATGGCAAATTTTCTTGGGGACCCCACCGCCCGCCTGGCCGGGCGATTGACCCTCAATCCTATCTCTCATATTGACCTTGTAGGATCAGTGATTCTCCCACTCCTTTTGGTCATTTCGCAATCGCCACTGCTCTTTGGATATGCAAAGCCGGTTCCCTATAACCCCTACAACTTGCGAAATCAGAAGTGGGGTGAGGCACTCGTCGGTTTTGCGGGTCCAGGAGTCAATCTCATCATCGCCTTTGTTTTTGCACTCTGTGTGCGTTTTGCCGTCAGCATGGACCTCGCAGCCCCTTTTATTGAAATAGCTTCAGCAATAGTCCATATCAATATTCTTCTCGCCTTTTTTAACCTTATACCGATTCCGCCCGCTGATGGATCAAAAGTTATTGCACCGTTTTTGCCAGCACATATCCAAGTTCGCTATCAGCAGTTTGGGGAGCAGCTCGGCATTTTTGGAATGATCTTTCTTTTCATGTTCATAATCTACTTCGGGGCCCCATTTTATGGCTTGGTTGCTTCTTTTCATGGCTTGTTGACGGGGTTATAGCGTGGTTGTTTTCGGGTACAAAGTAGGTTATAATCACGGATAGATTGTTTGCTCTCCTTTTTGGAAAGCACGTGTGCTCGGTCATTTTTATACCGAGATGAGTTTCAGGTCCATTGATTGCAATGGACGTTTCGCTCGCTATCTATATGATAGCAAAAAAAGATCTCTTCGGAGATCTTCTGTGTTTTTAACCCCTCCCCGTTAGGGGAAGAATGTCGTCGTACTTGCAAATAGTAGAGGGAGATAGTACAGTACACGCACCGTATCAACGGCCTTTTATTTTGCCGCATACTCACAATGTCAACCATCAATCAACTCACACGCAAAAAGCGTAAAAATTCCGTCCGCAAAAGCAAGACGGGTGCTTTGAGTACCGGTTTCAATACCCTCAAAAACCAGCCAAATTATTTCAATTCTCCATTCAAGCGAGGGGTGTGTACGCGTGTGACGACAAAGACTCCTCGAAAGCCAAACTCGGCTATTCGAAAGATTGCCCGCGTTCGTCTCACCAACCATCAGGAAATCACCGCCTATATCCCTGGTATCGGCCATACGCTCCAGGAGCACTCAGTGGTTCTTGTTCGCGGAGGTCGCGTGAAGGACATTGGTGTGCAGTACACGATTGTACGTGGAAAATATGATGCTACTGCTGTTGCAAAGCGTATGATGGGCCGTTCACGTTATGGAGCAAAGAAGCCAAAGTAGACCACTAATTTCAATACAATTTATTTATGCGACGACCTATTAAACGACGACCAGCCTTGAAGGCAGACGAGACTTTTAACTCGGTGTATGTTGCGCGCCTTATCAACTATGTCATGCAGCGTGGACAAAAGGCGACTGCCCGCATTATCGTCCATAGCGCATTTGCGATTATCAAGGATGCAAAAGAGGGAGGTGGAGCACCGGTTGAAATTTTGGAAACGGCAATTCGTAACGCAGGTCCGCAAATGGAAGTCCGCTCACGACGTGTGGGAGGTGCCAACTACCAGGTTCCTCGAGAGGTTCGTCCAGAACGCCGCACTGCTCTTGCGCTCCGATGGATTATCGCTGCAGCTCGCGGTCACAAGGGAAAGCCAATGGCAGAAGCACTCGCCGCAGAACTTATGTCAGCTGCAAAGGAAGAGGGGGTAGCGGTCAAGAAGAAGGAAGATACGCACCGCATGGCCGAAGCGAACCGCGCATTCGCGCACTTTGCCTGGTAGAAGTAAAAAAATAAAACAGCAAAAGCTCCCGTAAGGGAGCTTTTGCTGTTTTGGGTGAAATAAGGTAGTGTGCAGTGGGTTTGGAAAAAGGAGTATATGTCATGTTTGATCCTGGGACAATGAGCAAGGTTCCCACTGCGGAGGAAATGGAAGCATTCTTCTGTCAGTCAATAAAGCAGATTGATGATGTGCAGAAATCCCTTGGGGGCAACGGCGTTCGACTATCGTTCATCACACGAAATGAAAGTGTGCATGATTCATATTCAAAGACAGGTAATCGGCGGTTGCGCCTACGGTGGAAGTGTTACCAGGGCGGAGGCTTTGTGAGCATCTATCTTGTAAAGAGGGGTGACTTGCCACAACAGAGATTGTGGCAGTGTGCGTACCAGCATACCTATCCTCTGAGTGAGGATGTAAATAGTTTTCTTTGGCATGCACTTGTGTGTGCCAGCAAAGCGGGGAGGTTTGAAGGGGTATTTGGTGGTAGTGACAAAGATGGTGAGTATAGCCACGTAGCTCCTCTTCAGGGCTTCCCATTCTATCTGTTTTCTGGTACTGCCAATCTATACAAAAACGTCGGTGGCGGTGAGGAGAGTAATAAATGGGTTCCTAGAGGAACAATGACCTACTCGGGTGGCGTCCTAGCTATCTCGAAATAATATTATGCCAACCGAAAGGTTGGCTTTTTTGACTTCTCCAAGATAAGAGTATTTAATGCGCTATGGAATGAATTTGTCATTCATGTACGAACGCATAGGGAGGATATTGTGGATACTATTTCTGCGGGACGAGAAGATTGGCATGCGACTATCAGGAAGATTCCTGAAGAGCCACAGGCGATCATTTTGGAGTTCTCTAGAGAGCAAATTCGACATCACATGCTCAATGTTGGTGACACAAACTATGAGCTCCATGACATAGAAATAAACCAAAGAGCCATAGTGCCGGGAGCATTGATTCTCAACACCGCAGCAGCTGGTCCTGTGTGCGCGTTGTATCCAGGGAAGCTCTTTTGCGGTATTGAGAGTTCGCGGATCCGCAGACCTGTGTGGTGTAGTCGCGGTGTCGTAAAAGTGAAGTTTGAAGAGTTGCCTGAGAAATCGGCAGAGGGATTTACTCGACTTCGCCTTGTAGTTCAGAGCCTTAAGGGCGGAAATACACACCTAGAAGCTGTAATTTTTATACAGTCGTAGCGTGTAGCTCTAAAAACGTGAACCACTATCATGTACGTACATGATAGTGGTTTTTTATGTAAACCCATCAGGGCGACGCGACATTCTTCGTGCTATTTTAACCAAAACATATGGGATCAGAAACAGTAGTAGAACCTGCACAACTATTGGATTTGCAAAAAGATGTGATAGTAGCCAGAGGATAAGGGTATAGGCGCCTGACACAATACTGCTGAGGCCATCGATCATCATTGCAAAGATTCCCGTTCCACTTTTTTGAGTACCATCATCTGTTTGGCTCGTATTTGTTATTGTGCTTGACCCGATTGAGGAGCCGGTGCTCGCGCTTGAGTGAGACCTCTTGGTACGATATTCGTCGATTGCGCTCTTTGTTTGCTCGATCTTATTCGTCGTTTGTTTCAGAACGGAGTCGATTCTTCCGCTGTCGGCAAAATAGCGTTCAAGTCCTTGGGGTAGGCGTTGGGTCTGCTCGGCTGGTACTATAGGAGCCTCTTCTTCCGTCGAAGTGCTGTTTGTAGGAGTTTGCACCGCTTCTGTCAGGACCTCTTTTTTATGATTGGGAACTAAAGGATCGCTCTGCTGTTTCTTCTCATCCTCATCCGATACGGTGTCATTGTCATCATCCGTGTCAGTCGTGTTCCCGGACCCGTCGTTGTCGGTGTCATAGTCAACAAAAATAGTATCTTCAGCAAGGGTGCTTTCAACGTCGATGCGCTCAGACGTAGTGCCGACGTTTAGTATTCGCGTATCAATAAACGTCGCAACAATTTTGTGATTCCCATAGAGCGGTTTCCAGTCAGCCCATGCTTCAACGATGCGGCCAGGGAGCGCATTCACGCTCAAGGTGCCAACCCGTGCCCCATTGTCAGAAAACACAACGGTTCCTGAGAGATCTTTTTCACTGTTATTGCGTACTGCCACGTATATACGGACTGGTGTATCAACAAATACGTTGCGAGCCGAGTACCATAGTCCCTGCACGAAGCCAGCATTGATTTCTTCGGCAAAGCCTGTCGTGGGTAATAGAAGAATGCTTAGGAGTATCAGAAATGTGTTATATCGGAGCATAGCATCATTATAGGCTATTTTCGTTGCAGCCTAGACAGCTTTAGTATATAGTGTTCGCACTGTTAGGTTAAAAACATCCTGCCTCACAGCCGCAGGATTTTTTTAGCTTTTATTCATTTATTATTTGATTTTTATCGTTTATGGCTCGAGCATTTCCTCTAGAAAAAGTACGTAACTTCGGCATCATCGCCCACATTGACGCGGGCAAGACCACAACATCTGAGCGTGTGCTCTTTTATACGGGTATGTCCCACAAAATCGGGGAAGTGCACGATGGCGCGACTGTGACTGACTGGATGGAACAAGAGCGTGAGCGTGGTATCACGATTACGGCGGCGGCTATTTCCTGCAACTGGACAAAGTCAGAGGAAACAGACCGCAACGATATGGCGAAGAAGTTTACCTTCAACATCATCGATACTCCTGGTCACATTGACTTTACGGCTGAGGTAAAGCGTTCGATGCGCGTACTCGATGGCGCTATCGTCGTTTTTGATGGAGTTGCGGGTGTGGAGCCGCAGAGTGAGACCAACTGGCGCTATGCGGATGAGGCGAAAGTACCTCGTATCTGTTTCATCAACAAAATGGATCGCACGGGAGCATCATTTGAACGATCATACGAGAGTATTCTCAAGCGTCTTTCAAAGAAGGCTGTACGTATTCAGCTTCCGATTGGAGCTGAGGGTGATTTTGCGGGAGTTATTGACCTTATCAAGATGAAGGCGTTCAAGTTTGAAGGAGAGATGGGTATGCAAGTTATTGAGTATGATATCCCAGATGAACTTAAAGCTGAGGCTGAAAAGGCTCGAGGTGAGATGATTGAAAAGATTGTCGAGCATGATGATGCGTTGATGACGGCATACCTCGAAGGAAACGAACCAACAAACGATCAGATTCGTGCAACACTTCGAAAAGCAGTTATTGGAAATATGATTTTCCCCGTCATGACGGGTTCTGCGCTCAAGAACAAGGGTGTGCAACTCGTCCTCGATGCTGTGGTTGATTTCCTTCCTTCTCCAGCAGAGCTTGCGCCGGTTAAGGGTACGAATCCAAACACTGAAGCCGAAGAGATTCGTAAGCCGCTCGATAGCGAGCCATTCTGTGCGTTGGCGTTTAAGCTTCAAACTGACCCATTTGTGGGACAACTTACATTCTTCCGTGTCTATTCGGGTGTCGTGAAAGCTGGAAGTTATATTTATAACTCTACGACTGGTTCACGAGAGCGCTTGGGACGTATCGTGCGACTCCAGGCTGATAAACGTGAAGAGATTGAAGAGGTGTTTGCTGGAGAGATTGCTGCTGCAGTGGGACTCAAAGATACGCGTACATCACACACACTCTGTGACGAAACCAAACCAATCGTACTTGAGCAGATTGTATTTCCTGAGCCGGTGGTTGCGATGCGTATTGAACCAAAGACCAAGAATGACCAGGAAAAAATGGGTATGGCGCTTAAGAAGCTTTCTGATGAAGATCCAACCTTCCGTGTGTCAACGGATCCTGAAACAATGGAAACCATTATTTCAGGGATGGGTGAACTTCACCTTGAGATCTTGGTTGATCGCATGAAACGAGAGTTTGGAGTGACGGCAGATACAGGGAAGCCACAGGTTGCGTATCGTGAGACGATCCGTCGCGCAGCCGAAGCAGAACATAAGTATGTAAAGCAGTCAGGTGGAAAGGGTCAGTATGGTCACGTGAAGATTCGTATTCGCCCCATGCAACCGCTTGAAGAGGGAGCAAAACTCCAAAAGAACATACACCGCGAAGATCACTTTGAGTTTGTTAATGCTATCAAGGGAGGTGCCATCCCCGGAGAATTTATCCCTGCAGTACAAAAGGGGGTTAAGGAGGCAATGGAACGCGGTTTTGTTGCGGGATACAAGATGGAAGATGTCTCAGTTGAGCTCTACGATGGTAGCTATCACGATGTGGACTCAAGTGAAATTGCGTTCCGTCTTGCGGGTATTCACGCCTTTAAGGAAGCGGCAGAAAAGGCTGATCCAGTGATTCTGGAGCCGATTATGAAGATTGAAGTAACAACACCTGAACAGTTCATGGGTGACATTACGGGAAATATCTCAAGTAAGCGTGGAATGATCGAGAGTATGGATGACCGCGATATGGTGCGCGTCATCACAGCGAAAGTACCACTTTCAGAGATGTTCGGGTATACGACCACTCTCCGATCAATGACTGAAGGGCGTGCGTCGATGACTATGGAGTTTGACCACTACGAGGTTGTGCCTGGTAACGTAGCAGCAGAGATTAAGGCGGCGCGCGCGTAATTAGCGAAGCGTGAGAAGGTAGAAAAAGCCCGCGGAGACATTTGTCTCCGCGGGCTTTTTCGTTCGAAGTTATGCACCATACCCGATGGATACACAAGGTAACCCATGCTATTGTTTTTATGTGTAGTGGACTTATTAGTTCTTATTTAAACATATGGATCAGAAGTATAGTCTATCCGTTGCAATTCTCGCTGTTGTCGCATTTGGGGTCAGTACGTTTTCACTCGGTCAGGTGATCGGTGTCAACGGAAGCGTCCAGGTGCTTTCAGCAACACAAGAATCAATATCACAAGATGCCGCTGTTGCACGTCAGCGTGCTGTTTTTGTACCACCCGCAAATGCTGGTTTTTATCGATGTACAGTAGGGCAGATGACGATTGTTACGTCACATCCAACTGCAGTACAGACCGTGAGCTACAATACAGGAAGTGGAGCGACACAGACTTTCACAGGAAGCCAAGTGACGCCGACCTGCGTAGCCATCTAAGTCTAGACAAAAGGTCTGTATAAAAAATCCGCCATTAGGCGGATTTTTTATACTTCAATAATTTTTACATTTCCTACCTATGCACTATGCCCAATTGTTGCAGGTCTAGACCCATGCTATTGTTTTTATGTGTAGTGGACTTATTAGTTCTCTTATTTAAACATATGGATCAGAAGTATAGTCTATCGGTTGCAATTCTCGCTGTTGTCGCATTTGGTGTGAGCGCTTTTTCCCTCGGTCAAGTGATCGGTGTAAATGGAAGTGTCCAGGTGCTTTCAGCAACACAGGAATCAATATCTCAAGATGCTGCAGTTGCACGAAGGACAATTTTAGGAAGTTCAATAGCTCGACCAGGAGCCGGTCTGTTCAAATGTCAAATTGGACAAATGACTATAATTACGTCACATCCAACTGCAGTACAGACAGTGAGCTACAATACGGGAAGCGGTCCAACAGAAACGTTCAATGGAGGTCAAATTGCTCCAACCTGCGTTCCTTACTAAGCAGAAACTAGCTTCACAATGTGCACATGAAAATCCGCCACCATGCGGATTTTTCGTACACTGGTTGTGATCGCTACTTGTGCACGACATCGATTGTTCGTGGGTATGTCGCATGCTATTGTTTTTATGTAGTAGTGTTATCAGATCTCAAAAGAATTTACATGGATGAAAAGTACAATATGCCAGTAACTGTTCTCACGATTGCAGCGTTTGCCATCAGCACTTTTTCACTTGGACAAGTTATTGCGACGGGTGGTAGTGTGTCCGTGCTATCAACGCAGGCACAACAACTCAAGTCTATGGTTGCAGAGAGTGCACTGTATGAAGATGATGTCGCATATGTTGATGAAGGTGTCTATGATGATGCTGAAATGGTGTATGAAGATAGTTTGTCATATGTCGATGCAGAAACGCCGGATGGGCAGGATGCCGCAGTCGCCGCCGGGACCCGCCGCGTTATCCAGCGTCCGACTGGTGCGCATTATGTCTGTACATTTCCTGGTGGCGGGCAAATCATAACGACCATGCCAAGTTCCGTACAATCGTTTAGTTACAATACCGGCGCAGGTCCGACTCAGAGTTTTTCAGGGGCACAGATTACCGCAGGGTGTGTACTCGTAAATCCTACGACTCCGACAACGACTCCAGCTGTATAATCACCGTAACATCGAAACAAGAAACTGCCGAAGCATCATGGAGCTCGGCAGTTTTTTGTAAACGTGTTGACAGCCCCTTTGAGCATCGCTCCTCGGGGCTTTATTATTTCTTGACGCTTCGGGGTGATTCCTGTACTATGGGCGGCACTGCACCTTGCTCTTTTTTTCGCTCGTGTTGGGTATTTCTATTCCCCAACCCTTGTTTTTTGAAAATTTAAGAGGAAGACGTCGAAGTGGTTGGTCATAGGGCACTTCTCGCGCCTCTACAACGGACCATTTCAGCAGCATTATAAACGTATTAATCTAAGATTATTATGGCTGAAGCATTTAATCGATCAAAGCCACACATCAATGTGGGCACGATCGGACACGTTGACCACGGAAAAACGACGCTCACTGCGGCGATTTTGAGCGTGCTCAACAAGAAGGGGGGTGGATACTCAGCATCGGTAAAGGGTGTTGACGATATTGATAAGGCGCCAGAAGAAAAGGCTCGTGGTATTACGATTTCTCTTTCTCACTCAGAGTATGAGACACCAAATCGTCACTACGCACACATCGATGCGCCGGGTCACGCAGACTATATCAAGAACATGATCACGGGAGCAGCCCAAATGGACGGCGCGGTACTTGTGGTTGCTGCGACTGACGGAGCGATGCCTCAAACAAAGGAACACGTACTTTTGGCTCGCCAGGTGGGAGTACCAAAGATTATCGTATTCCTCAACAAGTGCGACATGGTTGATGATGAGGAGATGATTATGCTCGTCGAAGAGGAGCTCCGTGAGCTTTTGGATAAGCATGGTTTTGATGGAAAGAACGTACCAATCATCAAAGGTTCTGGACTCAAGGCTCTCGAAGATCCTTCTAGCCCATGGGGTGCCAAGGTTCTCGAGCTCGTTGATGCCATGGATACCTATTTCCCAATGCCCGTTCGTGATACTGATAAGCCATTCCTTATGCCAATTGAGGACATTTTCTCAATTGAAGGACGAGGTACGGTGGTCACTGGACGCGTAGAGCGCGGACAGCTCAAGGTTGGTACTGAAGTTGAGATTGTGGGTATCAAGCCAACAACAAAGACAGCAGTTACCGGTATTGAAATGTTCAACAAGTCACTTGATTCAGCTATGGCGGGAGACAATGCGGGTATTTTGCTCCGCGGTACAGCCAAGGATGATGTCCATCGTGGACAGGTGCTTGCAGCAAAGGGTTCAGTAAATCCACACACCGAATTTGAAGCGGAAGTGTACGTCCTTTCTAAGGATGAAGGAGGTCGCCACACACCATTTTTCTCTGGATACAAGCCACAGTTCTACATCCGCACGACTGACGTGACCGGAGATGTGACCTTGAAAGAGGGAGTCGAAATGGTTATGCCAGGAGACACTGTCACTTTCAAAGTGAAGCTCGTAGCGCCAGTTGCGCTCGAAGAGCAGCAGCGCTTTGCCATCCGCGAAGGAGGCAAGACGGTGGGAGCTGGTGTTGTGACGAAGATCGTAGCCTAATCGCTTAGAAACATTTATTATGGCGACAGCAAAAGCAGATAAAACGGAAGCAAAAAAGCGACCGACGAAACGTGCAGCAGTCGCAGCGGCTGAAATTCAGAAGCTGCGCATCCGTGTGCGTGCGTACGAGCACAAGATTCTTGATGCTTCAATAAAGCAGATCATGGATACTGCACTCCGCTTTGATGCTACTGTTGTCGGTCCGATACCACTACCAACGGAAATCAAGAAGTACACGGTCAATCGTGCCTCATTCGTATTTAAAGATGCGCGAGAACAATTCGAAATGCGAGTGCATAAGCGTGTGATTGACATTGTGGCTCCTTCTCCAAAGGTGATTGAGGCTCTCACGAACCTCTCGTTGCCCTCTGGAGTTTCGATTGACGTAAAAATGATGTAAGCCACACTCAAATAAAAAAGATGCCGCCAGTGAGGCGGCATTTTTTTATTTGGGTACCCGGGTGGCTTTCTAGCTAAGGATGGCGCCACCGCGCCGCAATTTCACGTCGGCCTTCTAAAAGGAAGGCCGACAACAATACTAGTAGACTCGTGCTAACAGATTTTTGAACACACTTTTCTTATTCGTCCCACTATCTAGTATAGTAAACCAATGATGCGCACGATTGAAAAAGTCTTTCCACTAAAGCCAACTCTGGAAGGTGCAGGTGTACATCTCAAGCGGGGATTTGGATTTTTTGAAGTGCCACAATTTGACCCCTTTCTCTTGTTTGATGATTTTAGTAACGACGATCCACGTGCTTATGTTGAAGGATTTCCGTGGCATCCACACCGTGGCATTGAGACCGTGACCTACATGTTGCGGGGTGAAGTGGAGCATCGCGACAGTCTTGGAAATGCAGGGAAGATCGGCGCTGGCGATATCCAGTGGATGAGCGCAGGCAGCGGCATTGTGCATGAAGAGATGCCGGTTGTGAGTGAGGGTGGCATACAGGGCTTTCAGTTGTGGGTCAATTTGCCGCGTGCGAAAAAAATGACAATGCCACAGTATCAGGATATCAAAGCGGCACAGGTGCCGATTGTGGAGCAGGATGGTGTAGTGGTAAAAGTGATTGCGGGTGCATATGGAGATACAAAGGGTCCTGTTTCTGATATTGCCGGGAGTCCTACCTATCTTGATGTCTCACTTCAGAAAGAGGCAGTATTTTCTTTTACGACAAACACCGATGACACTCTATTTATCTATGTGATCGAGAGTAGTGTAGTTTTTAAAAACCAAAGTGAGCAGTGGGTGAGTGCGGGCGAGATCGGGCTTACCTCAAATGGCGACGAGCTCAAACTAGCGGCAGGCAAAGACGGGGCGCGACTGCTTGTGGTCGCAGGCACGCCACTTGGCGAACCTATCTCATGGCGTGGGCCGATTGTGATGAATACCGATGAGGAAATAAAGCAGGCATTCACCGAACTCCAACAGGGGACGTTTATTAAGTCGTGAAAATAAAATGACCTCTACGTAGAGGTCTTTTCAATAACGAACCATTTTCTATGCTCGCCCTTCTGCAGGAACACAGCGTGTGATGCATAGAAGGGAGCAAAACAGCAAGCAGCCCCACACATTTTTCTTTCCGTCAGTGAGTGGGCCCTCATATGTCCTACCATCTCCAACAGTGAATTCTTGGGAACAAGAAGGACATGTTTCGGTGTCATGAAGTAGTTCTGCAGACACATGTATTTCTGGCCGGTGGACATTCATGTGACCTCCAGAGTAAGAGAAGAACTGTCTCTATACTCTCACAGTATGGACTATATGCAAATCATAAAGTTCCCAAGGGCTGCCTTGACACAACAGTTCAGGGTCGTTCAAGGCCGGATCTTGAACTGAAGGAAAATGAATAAAGCGCGACTACACTGGATTCTTACAAATCCTTCCCATTGTATTTTTGGGTGGGGAGGGTGTCGAGGTCGACTTCGTCGACACACCGGAGGTTGATGGCGACTTGTTCGCCTGCGCTGCCGAATCCTTGGACTCCACAGGTCTTGCAAAATTGATGGCTGATGACTTTTTTATTAAAACGATATTCGGTGAGGTTGTCTGCTCCTTTCTCAAGGGTAAACTGGCTCTTTGGGACGAAGGCAAGTACCACACCTTTCTTATGGCAGTGTGAGCAATTGCACACCATACCTCCCGTGAGTTCCATGTCAGCTTTAAATGCGACTGCACCACAATGGCAGCTTCCTTTATAATTTTTCATGGGTACAGTATAGCAAAACCCCCGCGATTCCTTGAGGGGAATCGCGGGGGTTTTGTGCTGACGGTTTTACGCTTGGGAGACTATTTTACGTGCGCAACAATCCGTGCAAATGATGCTGGTCGTTCATGTGCGATCTCTGAAAGCACTTTGCGGTTCAAGGCCCCTTTCTTCTTGCCCATTGCACCAATAAACTTGCTGTACGTTGTGCCTTGTGCGCGAAGTGCTGCATTCATGCGGGCGATCCAGAGTTGTCGGAAATCTACCTTTTTGTCTTTCCGGTGTGCAAATGCATGAAGCTGGGCGTGGTAAATAGCATCACGTGCTGAGCGCTTTTTTGTTGAACGACCAAAACGATATCCCTTCACCTCATCGAGGATATTTCGTCGTCGTTTGTTTGATTGGACTCCACCTTTTACTCGGGCCATATTATATTTATTAGTCTTGAATTAAGAGATTGAATCTTAGTAGTTCTTAGGAAGCGGGAAGGAAACGACGTCGATCGCGAGCACTCATGACCAATGTTGCTGTTCGCTTGCGGTTGAGGCGCTTGGTACCTGACTGCTTTGCGTTGAAATGGTTTTGACCTGCCTTGCGCGCCATAATCTTGCCGTTCTTGGTTACGCGCAGACGCTTTGTGTATGATTTGTTGGTTTTCATAAATAGTGTAGATCAGGGCAGGGCGGTACCGAGCGCTGTTCTGTGTGTATGGTTATACTAAAGAATTTTTACGTTTGCAACTAGCAAGATCTAGGTTTTGGCGGTGTCTCGTTCGATAGTGACTGAAAGACCTTTTGGACTTTTTTTGATAACTTCAGCAATTTTGTATTCGGCCGGTATCAATTTTACAAAGCGTTCGAGGCGTTCTTTGAGAAAGCCAAATTCCATGTACTTGTACCTACCCCACAAAAAGAGGTCAATCTTCACCCGGTGACCTTCTCCAAGCCACTCTGCTGCACGTTTTGCCTTGAGTGCGAGGTCATGGTCACCAGTACCAATTTTTACCTGCACACCCTTGGTTTCAGTCGTATGCGACTTTGCCTTCATTTCGCGCTGCTTTTTCTTGAGTTCGTACTGGTATTTGCCAAAATCCATGATCTTGGCAACCGGCGGCACGGCCGTGGGCGAAATCTCGATAAGATCGAGTGCTGCGGTCTGTGCGAGAGCAAGCGCTTCGGCAAGCGTGATCACCCCTACGTTTTCACCGTCCGCGCCAATAACCCGAAGCTCTGGTGCCCGAATTGCTTGGTTGATACGTACTCTAGTGTCTTTCAAGGGAATCGCAGATCGATAGGAATACAGGCAAGAATGTACCATATAATCTCGTATCTTACAAGCGGTGTGTGATAGTTTTTTTGCCCAAACCACACGGTTACCATATTGTATATGTGCTCTCAAGTATGTAATACTATAGTCAAGAGACTATGAGACTATTTATTATTGCCGTACTTGTTGTTGCGTCTATTACCGGAGCATCGGTATATTTTGCAAAAAATGGTGGGGGAGAGATTAATGTCAATGAACGCATTTCTACGACCAATCAGCAAGATTTTATTAAACCAGTACAGCAAGATACACGGGCAGTAGTTCCCAATGGAGGATTGCGTCCACAGACAGGCGACGTCCCTCGTCCACCGGAGCCAGCGCCTGTAGCGCCTGTTGAGGCAAGTACGACCGAAGCATCTGCAACATCAACCGCACCGATCGCAGAGGAGGGTACTGTTCAAGAAACACCGACACCAGAAAATACACCACCTGCACAATAGTTTTGAAGCCGCTGTTGTCCAGTTCTCGATATGTAAAGTAGTGAGTGACAGGAGTACACTGTAGGTACTACTAGCTTACTTTTAACTATGGAATTTGTTATTGCGTGCGTTGCTCTGGGATATGCGCTCTATGTCGGCAGTAAGGTTCGCAATCTCCAAGATCGATTGAAGCAATTGGAACAGCGCGGCTTTACACCGATCGATGCAGTTGTTGCACCGATAGCATCACCGAGGGTACCTGATATTGTACCTGCGACACCTCGTATAGAGCAGGGTACTATGCCGCACACGATCCCGCACGTACCCTCTTCAGATACCGAAGAGCGCTTTATGCGCTGGATCAAGGAAGATTTCTTGGTAAAGCTTGGAGCGTTTCTTATCTTGATTGGTTTTGGCTGGTTTGTGAGTTATGCGTTCTTGCATGACTGGATTGGTCCCTATGGTCGTATTACACTAGGACTTTTGATTGGCGCAGGAGTCTTGGCTCTTGGTGTGTGGCGCATACAGCGCTTTACACACCAAGGAGGTATCTTTGTGGTGTTGGGTTCAACGATCATCCTGCTCACCATATGTGCAGCGCGGATGATCTACGGCTTCTTTACACCGCTTTCTGCGCTCATGATGATGTTTGGTGCTGTTGTCTTTGTCGCATTCGTGAGTGTTCGCTACAACAGTCCAAAGCTGGCGATGGCGGGCTTGCTCTTGGGTAGTATTGCTCCACTCCTCGTCAATGCACCACACTGGAGTGCATTTGAGATTCTTTCGTACCTGCTTGTTGTAGTTCTTGGAACACTGTGGGTGGTGTACTACACCGGATGGAAGACACTTACTCCTGTAGCGCTCGCTGTTGTTGCCGTGTATGGAGCCTCGTATATGGGATCAAATTGGTTCAGTACAGGAAACGACGTGGCGCTCTTATTCGCCTTTGTATTCACAGCACTCTTTTTCGCAACAAACGTGATGAGCATTCTCTACGAGAGGCAGGGTGTAGCGTCATCAGCGACCATGTTTACCGCTTTCGGTACGAGCGCTTACCTCATTGCGTGGATTGCCTCCTCAGTTGCCGCAGAATGGCAGAGCCTCCTCTATGTTGCATGGATGTTGGTTTTCAGTCTCGGTGCATTTGCTGTATATCGAGGAACAGCAAACCGTGTGCCATTTTACATCTATGGAGCTACAAGCCTCGCGCTTCTCGGAGCGGCTACTGCGGCGGAACTAGATGGCGCTATGCTTACGATCGCCTATACGATCGAAGTGGGGGCGATTGTCGCACTCTCACGAATGTTTGTACCGATTGCGCTTTCGCGCAATCTCGGTTGGCTCTTTACGATACCTGCCCTGATGTCGTTACCAAGTTTTGTTTCACCATTGTGGCAGACAGGAGTCCTCCATAATGATTTCTTTGTACTCCTAATTCTTATGTGTGCCTTGTGGGTGACAGGCGCATACGTCTTTGAGAATGCACCTGCGGACGATGAGGAGACACGCGGTGTCGGTATTGCTTTTGGTGTTGTGGGTACCTTCTACGCGCTCTCGCTCGTGTGGCTCATATTGCATGCGCTTCTCGATACAGATGTTGCCGTCATGCTGTCGCTTGTCATCTATACAATTCTTGGCCTGTTGCTGCACGTTGCGGGCACAAATACGGATCAAAAGAATTTGCGTCTGGGGGGATGGGTGCTCCTCGGCTTTGTCGTTGCGCGACTACTGTTTGTTGACGTATGGCAGATGGAGCTTGCTGGACGCATTATCACCTTCTTTGTCATTGGTGCACTGCTCATCTCAACCGCATTTATGGGGAAGAAACGTACGCAGGAGACAATTGTAACCAAACAATAATATGAAACTTTCAATTACTAGTGTACTCGCTCTTGCTCTCATGGTTATCTCCAGTCAGCCTGTTTTGGCACTCATGGTGGATCCCAATAGTGAGTATGGTCAAAAATATAATTCGCGCGAAATGCGTGTACCTGTTCGCAACGACGAACCCACCGATCAAACAGCAGCATATCGGGATGTGATGTCGCCCTACCTGGCAGATGTTCTGGTACCAAAGGTCGTTGAAGTGCGTTTTGAACCATCAATGTTGAGAAATACTAGTTTTTTAGTTCGTGAAAATGAGACTCAGACTTTTTTACCGTCGTATCTGCGCACTACGGCACACACAAACCCGCTCACCTATGTGGTGTCGGTCGACGGAGTTCCAAACCCACCGACCATGATTGATGGCTTGTCGTACACATGGAGTGATTTCCTCGTCCCTGAAGTTGGGGTTGGATCGACGCGCATCGTCCTTTCCGCGGACAGAATCTTTTCTTCTGCCGCACTACACGTTGAACTCTCTGAACATGTAGCACTTCCCATTTCAGTTTCTATACGCGCACGACAAGCGGACGGTACCGAGCGTATTGTGGTTGCGAAAACGCGTATGTATGACGATGTAGTCACATTTCCTGCAGTAAGTGCACAAGCATGGATCATTGATTTTGAGTACATTCAGCCGCTCCGCATCAGTGAGCTACGTATGATAGAAAAAGACGCAACTCTTGAAACACTATATGGGCTCCGATTCCTGGCTCAACCTGGACGGTCGTATGATATTTTCTATAACCCCGATCGTAGTGTCAGCGTGGCACTCCCTGAAAGTGGCGACCTGCGCTCGGACGACGGTGTGATGACCATACTTGAAGGTACGACAGAGAGTAACCCGGTGTACATTCGCGCTGACATTGATCATGATGGTAGACCCGACACGCTCGACAATTGTGTTTCCGTTCCCAACGCAGACCAGCTCGATATTGACCGCAACCTCCGGGGGGATGCATGTGATGATTTTGATCGAGACTTTATTTTGAATAGTGCCGACAATTGTCCACAAGTACCGAATGCATCCCAGGCGGATGTTGACGGAGATCAGATTGGTGATGCCTGTGATCAAGAGGAGAGTCGCTTGACGGAGCGGTACACGTGGGTGCCGTGGGTAGGGATGGGTATTGCTGCACTCGTGCTTCTAGGATTGTTTGCAGTTGTTGGCATGCAGCAAAAAAAGACATCGGAAATTGTGTAAGCTCTCCTCGATACGTGATGTACATTGATCGAGAGCATACTACAATAGAGTTATGGGAAATCTGAAGGCGTTAAGTATTGCGCTCGCTACACTTTTACTCCTCTGTGCTGGTGCAGGGGCTTTGTGGATGAGTGTCGATATAGCGGCGCTCGATTTTCAGAAATTGTTTGTCGGGCTTGTTTTTTTCTGTATTGCGCTTATTGCTGTAGGTGTATTTCAGTCACTGCGCATCTCACATGATGCAGAAAAGATTGCGGTCCATATGACAGAGGATCTTCTTACGGAATCCCATGAGCTCTTTTCTGAAGTATATAAAAGCAGCCCAGTCCCGTATCTGTTGATTGAGGTGGATGGACAGATTACGTCAGCAAACTTTTCGACATTTCGTTTATTTAATACGACAAAAGAAGAGATCGTTGGTAAAAATATCTTTTCCTTAATTTCTGGTGAAAATGAGCAGCATATTTCACTGTTTGCGGCGAAGCTTAAGCAGGGACTCTCAGTAAACGACGAAGAAGTTCGTATCACACGCTTAGATGGGGCAGAGCGGTGGGTGCTGTTGTCGCTCTTTTCATTTAGAGATGCGTCCGGCGCACAAAAGGGACTTTTAACGCTTGTTGATATGACCAAACAAAAGGAGATAGATCGAGCTAAGACAGAGTTTGTCTCGCTTGCTTCGCATCAGTTGCGCACACCGATTGCTGCCATGAAGTGGAATCTAGAGCTCCTGCTTGCAAAGTTTGGTACGCAAGTAAGCGAGGAGGCAAAAGTATATGTGAGCAAGGCGACGGTCAGTGTCGGTCGCATGGAAGCACTTGTCGATGATTTTCTCAATGTGTCACGCTTTGAATTAGGGACACTTGTTGCGGATAAAATAAAAATAGATCCAGTAGCCTTTTTTGACGGTGTGTTGGATGAGCATATGGGACGGGCACATGACAAGCATATTTCGCTGGAGAAAGACTATGCGGCTACGACAACACCATTTCTTTCGGATGCTCACTTGCTGCGCATGATTGTCGGGAACTTGGTTTCAAACGCCATTAAATATTCTCGTGAGGGTAGTGCAGTCCGAGTGTCCGTCGTTCATACGGGCAAGTCATCAATCATCACCGTCGCGGACTCGGGTATGGGTATACCACAGGATGAGCAAGACAAATTGTTTACCAAGATGTTCCGTGCGAGCAATGCGATGAAGGATGTCCCTGATGGTACTGGGTTGGGGCTCTATGTAGTCTCAGAGGCGGTAAAGGTGTTGGGGGGCAAGATTGCGTTCATATCGGCACAAAATATTGGCACCACGTTTACAGTGACATTGCCGCAGTAGCAATAAAAAACAAAAACCCCGCGAGTGCCCAGGGCACTCGCGGGGTTTTTAAGATGTTCTAGTTATTCAGCAAGCTTCTTTTCGATCCGCTGTGCAATATTGTCGATTCCCCAGCGTGATTTCATGAGATAGTCTTCAGGTTTGATATCGATATCAGCAGGGATTTCATCAACGCGATCTACGGCGGTGAGCATGAGTATCTTGACGGTCTTTCCCCAATCATCTTCGTGGAGTTTTCGAATGACATCAAAACCGGTTAGTCCCGGCATACGAAGATCGAGTAGGATAAGGTCAGGATGTTCTTCAAGTGCGATCGTGATGGCGCTCGCGCCGTCGTGCGCGACTATAGTCTGATAGCCTTTAAACTGCAAAATATCACCAATGGCATCACTGAGGTCCTTTGCATCATCAACAATCAGTATTTTTGCTTTTTCTGGCATATGGGAAATTAATGGGTAGTAGATCTAGTGTAGCAAATTGTGCGGTATTTGAAACAAGGGGTAGGGCGATAATTTAGTGTGCACTCACGATAATGCTTAGGTCGCCAGTGTCGACGGATCCGTCTTGATTGAAGTCATAAATAGGATTATCTGACCCGACATTGAGCAAGAAAATACTGATATCAGCAATGCCATGTTTTCCATCATGATTGAGGTCGGTTGAGGGGAGCTCTTTTACAACCCGATAGTCTGCTCGTGGACCCTCAGAAACTTTGAGTGCATCTTTAACCAACGTTGGATCTTCAACGGTAAACAGTGCGTCGATAGGTTTGTGGAGCTCGGCATCGGTCCCGAGCCCATCATGTTGTAAGATGCGCGCGTCGTAGAGTGTAAGTAGGCCAGCACCCGTAGTGTTGGTCTTGAAGGTCACCGTGATAAGCTGCTCACTCCCCGTAAATCCACCGGGTCGTGTGG
Organism: uncultured Candidatus Saccharibacteria bacterium; assembly: GCA_964402035.1. Lineage (GTDB taxonomy): Bacteria > Patescibacteriota > Minisyncoccia > Phycocordibacterales > UBA918 > JAIETH01. The sequence continues at coordinate 113,644 of CAYOAM010000003.1, read as the reverse complement.
TGCCGCCGATAAAGGTGAGGGTCCCATCACCATTGCTGTACCATGGCTTTTCGGCCCACAGATCAGCAACCGAAGTGTTGTAGTCAATTTTTTCAATTGAGAGTACCAAGGGGTCAAAGGTGAGGGTACCGCTGAACACATTGACGGGTATACTTGATGCGACCAGTATCTGTACTTCAAAGGTATCTCCGACAGCGGCAACACCTTCTCGTGGCTCAAGCAGCATGCTGGCGACCGGTTTGGTCATGATAGGAACCGCAAGCAAGCTTGCTGCAGCAAGGAGGCCAAACAGAGCGCTTACGGCAAGGGCAATGCCGCCCACCGTACCTTTCTCGAAAAAGTCTTTGACGCGTCGCATACCCTAAGTATGGCACAGAAAGAAATGACGCTCATTTTTTCTGTGAACATAAAAAATCCCCAACACTTATCGAGAGTTGAAAGTGTTGGGGTGGAGAAAGGGAAGTTTGCCTGTATGTACTGCGAATGGGCCAAGCAATCCCGCTGCAATGCTGACCAATGCGCAGAAAGTTACAAGAAGTTTCATGATTTCCCCTCAAAGATCAGTTGTCCATTCTATATGACGTTGCAAATGGCAAATTTGTTACATACATACAAAATTACATCCAAAATAAAAACACTTCACACACGTGATGCGTGAAGTTCTATACTTCTGGACCAAGGCGTTGTTGCCGGAGGAGAGACTGCAAATGTTTGCCGATATCCTCTGTGGGTAAGCCGCTACGGTCTTTGGTGCGTAAACTTCCTTAGACTTAAGTTTCTTTCCCTTAGTCTTTGTTCTATTTTTTTTATGGCGGCAGGGCCAATACCAGGTATTAGCAGCAGCTCCCCCCTAGTCTTTCTTTGCAGATCTCCAAGGGTCATTACTCCCGATTTATTGAGGTACTGTGTCACACTTGAGCCATGTGCCATCTGATCAAAATCCAGCTGCGAGATTTCTGTATCCAATGAGGTTTGTGGAATAGAGAATTCAACGATACGCAACCCCCGACTCTGTAGCTGCATCTCCAAATCTTCTAGGGAGACCTGGCCCATGCCGGGGATACGCAGCAATTGCGCCGCTGACAGAGGAAGTATGTCACTGACCGTGCGTACACCGTGGCCCACAAGACAATTGAGTGTTCTCCTTTTAAGTCCGAGAGCATGGACAGATGTTGCAAGTGAAAAATCTGGCGCAGCTGGCGGTCGAGTCTCTTCTGTCGCGCACGAGAATATATTCACGAATTCAGAGAATTTTGCTTCCCCAAGTTCACGTCTAAGGAACGCTACGCCCTGACAGGATATACAGGGGTTGATGGGAGTACAGCCGCTCCCATGTCTAAAGATAGATGAAATATCCACGGCAAACCTCAATGTTTGGGTTGGAACAAAAACGGGCATTATTATGCCATATAAACAATTATTTTGCAACTTCACCAAACATACTCCCAGCATGTTTTCATATTCCCAAAATAGAAAATCCGCCCGAAGGCGGTTTTCATTTTGTGGAGATGGGAGGAGTGATCCCCAGAATTCTAAGTGCACATCAATACTACGTTTGATTGCACTAAGATTCTTGGACGGCGGTGTCGGTCACGAGTCACTAAGTAACATGCTCCGCATGTGTACTAAGTGCTCTTGACCACGTCTCGCACTCACTTCCGCTTATAGGCGGAAGTGAGTTAGCTACGACTTTCGACTCCTCACGAAAGCAAAACTATTTGCTTTCTCCACTCCACAGAACGCAAAAACCGCCCAAAGGGCGGATTGCGTTATCTGTGGAGATGGGAGGAGTCGAACCCCCGTCCGAGGAAGTGGATGTATGTGCATCTACGGTGTCTAGGATACTTTCATTCCTCCGAAGAAGATTTAAGTCCATAGTGTTTGAAGTAAGCGAAATCACTATGTGCCGAGTTTCTTTGATTCAAGGTGCACTGAAACGACGTAGTACCTTATAACCCAACTAATATGACACGAACACGCCGTAGTGGGTGTCAGACATGTCCGCGTCGCGACGCGAAAAGCGTAAACGCTTAGGCGTAGGCGAGCTCCATACCGCTAAAGTATGGAGATTTCACAGCAGTTTTAGCACGTGAATTTTCTCGATTTTTTAGAGAGATTCGAGAGGCTCTCACACTGCACACATACATACTCACTAACCGTCTAAGCCGATCATCCCCCTGAAGCATACTTTCGTAAACATGCTCAAGCGGAACGACTGACTCTAAGTCAGTAGAGTTTTTGCTTTTGAGTTTTCAAAGAACGCAATACTAGTATAGACGTTGTGGAGTGGGGAAGCTTTCTACCTCCCGATACTGCGTTTGATGGTGCGTTCGATCGTACGGTCAGTCTCGCGCTCCTTGGTCCTTTCGCGCTTGTCATACTCCTTTTTGCCGCGCGCAACACCTACCTGGATCTTCAAATTCCGCCCTTTATTATACACCATAAGTGGCACTATTGTCAATCCTTTCTTTTCACCCTGCGCAGATAAGGTTTCTAGCTGTTTTTTGGTCAAAAGGAGCTTTCGTGCGTGGTCGGGTTCATACTCTTTTGGCGTATTGCCCGGCTGATAGGGATGGATAGACACACCGACCAAAAATGCCTCGCCGCCACGCACGATGACAAAGCCCCCCTCAAGCTTTATTTTGCCCGTGCGAACAGACTTCACTTCCTGGCCAGACAGCACCATCCCAGCCTCAAAAGTCTCAAGGATTTCATAGTCGTACCGTGCGCGGCTGTGGTAGATCGGTTTGTTCATAGACACTAAAACTATACCTCATTTTTGTGCAAAGGGTCATAGGCGGATTCCAAGGCTGGACCTTGGAAACCTTGGACGGTGTTTGTCACTATTGATTTTGCTCGCATTTATGTTCATTTTCTGTATAATGACCCCACTATGCCATATTACACATTTAGTAAGGATGTTGAGCGGGAAAAAAAACAAGGGAATGAGCCACATTCTGCTCACAATGAAGAGGCTGCGCTCCTAAAGCAGGAGATTCCGGATGTCCCTCCAGCACGAAAACCAGAAGGTGGTGGTTTTCACCACAATATCCCGCTTGGACCCGGGCAGTTTTGGAATAACCTTTTGACGACGATTGTGATCTTGCTCCTCCTCTCGACGGCATACTCGTTTATTGCGAGTAGTACCGAAAAGAAAGACGAAGTGGCACTTTCAGTGCTCGCTGAACAAGTGAAGAAGGGGGAGGTAAAGACTATTACGGTTCGTGGCAATGCGCTGGAGATTGCCTATAAAGAAGAAGGAAAGACGGTTGGAGAATCAAAGAAAGAGTCTGATGCGGCGCTCACTGAGACGATGAGCAACTATGGTGTGACGGGTGAACAGTTGGCGACTGTGACGATTGAAGTCAAGGATCAAACGGGAGCACGATATTGGCTTTTAACACTTGCTCCGTTTCTTTTCCCATTGATCTTGCTTGGTTTCCTCGCATGGTTCTTTTTGCGTCAGGTGAAAGGCGCTGGTGTACAGGCGCTCAATTTTGGTATGTCGAAGGCGCGTATTATAGACCCCAATGACCAGAGTCAAAAAGTGACCTTCAAAGATGTGGCGGGTGCAAAGGAGGCAAAAGAAGAACTCAAAGAGATTGTCGACTTTCTAAAAAATCCAAAGAAATTTCTCGATATTGGCGCGCAGATACCGAAGGGTGTGCTGCTCATGGGAGCTCCAGGTACCGGAAAGACACTCCTTGCGCGCGCGGTCGCGGGCGAAGCTGGTGTGCCGTTTTTCTCAATTTCAGGATCAGAGTTTGTCGAGATGTTTGTGGGGGTGGGAGCGTCTCGTGTGCGTGATCTGTTTCGCATGGCGAAAAAAGCAGCACCTGCGATCATCTTTGTTGATGAAATAGATGCAGTGGGACGGGTGCGTGGTACAGGTGTGGGTGGTGGCAACGACGAGCGCGAGCAGACCCTAAACCAGATCTTGGTTGAGATGGATGGTTTTGAACCCAATGAAAAGGTGATCGTTCTTGCGGCAACAAACAGACCGGATGTTCTTGATCCTGCACTGCTTCGTCCAGGACGTTTTGACCGACGTGTAGTCATTGATAATCCCGATCGCAATGATCGATTGGAAATTTTGAAAATTCATAGCCGCAAGAAACCGTTTGCCGAAGATGTGGATCTCAATGTTATCGCGGAGCGCACGCCAGGTTTTTCAGGAGCTGATCTCTATTCGCTCATGAATGAGGGAGCAATCCTTGCTGCGCGTGAAAACCGCAAGAAAGTATCGCAATTTGATTTGATCCGTTCAATCGAAAAAGTGATGCTTGGTCCTGAGCGCAGATCACACCTCCTCTCAAAGAAAGAGCGTGAAGTCACGGCGTACCATGAGGCTGGGCACGCACTCATCTCTTCGATGTTGCCGTTTGCTGATCCTGTGCACAAAATCTCTATTGTTTCTCGTGGACGCGCTGCGGGGTATACGCTCAAGCTACCGTTTGAAGACCGCCGCATGCAGTCTCGCAAAGAGTTCCTTGATGACATTGCGGTATCTCTTGGTGGGTATGCAGCCGAAAAAATTATCTTTGACGACGTGACGACAGGTCCTTCAAATGACCTCCAGGTATTGACCGCACTTGCGCGTGACATGGTCACAAAGTACGGCATGAGCGACAAGATCGGTCCGATGGCACTTGAGGGAGCTGGCGGCCGTGCACTATTTGGTTCTGGTGTTGATGGTCAAGAATTTTCTGAAAAAGTTTCTGAGTCTATTGATGCGGAGGTAAAGCGTATGATCGATGAGGCGTATGAAAAAGCACGAAACATATTGACCACTAACCGTACGGCATTTGATGCGATTGCGCAGCGACTCCTCAAGGTTGAAACTCTTGAACGGAAAGAGTATGAAGACCTTTTGCGTGAACATGGCATCAAGGTGCGAGAAAAAGATCCGATGAATCTTGCGGATCCTAGCAAAGAACTGGCAACCACCCTCCACGAATCAATTTAATCAACTTTAAAAAAGAAAAAACCGCCGAGCACCCTAGGGTGCTCGGCGGTTTGTACTGTCGCGGTCAAGTGCGCATAAAAAGAGCACGGTACAGTAGATCGCATACCATTCAAGTGCCGCGAGCCCTATCGTATAGAGTCTGTCTGATGGTTCGAAGAAAAGTGATCCTCCGAATCCAATGATGCTGGTCACCAGCAGTCCAAGACCGATCAGCACCAAGACAATTTCAGCATTTGTGGTGTGTTCAGTTTGCTTGCGGGTACATGCTGCTAGTACCCATGTTAATGGCCAGAACGCAACCATGAGAGACAGCGTCAATCTGGGATAGCTGCCTGCTATTTTCTGCATCGGTTACTCCTGTTGTTTCTGCGAGCAGAGTAGCAGGTGAGATTGTATTTTGCAATTGTTTCGCTACTGTCTTGTGTCACTCACGACCAACCCATCTTCCATGCTGATTATGCGGTTGCAGTGTTTTGTGTACTCTAGTTCGTGGGTCACCATCACGATCGTTTGACCTTCTTTGTGAAGTGCGCCCAAGAGGTCTATGACTTGGTTGCCTGAAATCGTATCGAGGTTTGCTGTCGGTTCATCGGCAAACAGGATTTTTGGTTTCCCTGCAACAGCGCGGGCTATCGATGCGCGTTGTTGCTCGCCGCCCGAAAGCTGGTTTGGAAGATTGTCATACCGGTGCCCGAGACCAACGCTCGTGAGTGCTTTTTCAGCCATTGTTTGTGCTTCACTCCACGAGAGACCGCGCATCAAGAGTGGCACCATCACATTTTCGCGCGCAGAAAGATCAGGAAGAAGAGCATAGTCTTGAAAAATAAAACCAAGGGTGTGCAGCCTGAACGTCGTCTTTTCACTTTCAGAAAGTGCAAGGACATCAATGTTGTCGATCGATATCGTGCCCGATGTGGGTTCGTCGAGGAGAGAAAGTTGATAGAGCAGAGTCGATTTGCCCGCGCCAGACTTTCCCATAATAGCGACAAATTCTCCGGTCTCGATCGATACATCAATACCTTTTAAGACCTTGGTCTCAATAGTACCAGTCGTGAATGTCCTTGTGATGTTTTTTGCGGTGATCATAGTCAGAAATTTTCCAAAATATCGAATGTACAAAGTATAGTATAAACGTGCAAAAGTGTTTCAGATACGAGGCGGGTGCGAGGAATGAACCGAGCCTTATATGTATATGGTGAAGGAGTACCGCAGCGCCCAACGAAGTAGATGAGATACTTTTGCATGTTTATCGTCCCAAAATGGCGTTTAAGGTGTTCTGTCGGACTATTAACCATGCGGGAATAAAACCTGCAAGCAGTGTCACAAAAAAGAGTACACCAAAGCGGATCATGGCGCCGCCAAACTCCACGAGTAGTATGCCGTCTGAAAATGGAAAACTGATTGGGTTTCGATCAAAGTAGGGGACGAGCACTAAAAAAGTGAGGAGCATACCCAATGTTGATCCGGTCAATGCGTAAAACGCCGCTTGAGTGACATAGGCGATCTCGATCACCGTACGTTCGATTCCCACCGCTTTTAAGATACCAATCTGACGTCTGCGGGAAAGGGCATTGATAAAAATAATGATGAAAATAGTGATCGACGCGACGACGATGCCGATCGAGCCGATGAAGGTTCCCAAGACGTCGAATGTGTTTTTGATATCGGTGATAAATTTTGGCTGCGCTTCTTCAAATGTCTCAATTTTTGCGAGCGATCCAAGACCTCCAGAAAGTAGGGTCGTGCGCATCTTTTCAGCATCGGATCCCGTCTTTAGAAAAACCGCGATTTGGTCCGCGTTGTGGTCGTCGCGAGCAAAGAGTCGCCTGAATTCACGTTCCGGTATATAGGTATTGAGTGATACTTCATCGACTTTTGAATCGATGATGCCTTTGACGATAAATTCTTTGCTCGTGTTGCCAGCGGTCACGCGCACGGTATCGCCAGGGTAGATATTTTCGAGGGAGTCAAAGATATCGGTAAACTGTTCTGCGTACCGATCAATATAATATTTACCGATCAAGATCTGGCCCTGATCATCGGGCGCAAGGTATTCTCCTTCAATCAAGTTGCCTGGAAGGTCGGTCGCTTGTGCTTCGCGTGCCGTATCGATACCGGTGACATTGACGTTTGCAATATCGCGTTCGGCTCGCAAGTCGCGCCGTTCTTTGTAATTTGCTTCGATAGTTGCACCATCTTTGTATCGAGGGGTAAACGATTCGATTTCTCCAAATGTCTCAAGTTCGCGCACAATGCGCTCAGTTTCCAAGATGCGATCCTCTGCTGCCAATGGAGAAATCACTATGTCACCGAGTGATTGTTCTTTGACTGCGCGCACCGCCCCTTCAATGAGGCCAACGAGGATGCCGGAGACCGCAACAAGGTTAAGAAAGGTAAGCATCAACACAAACACAATTAAGAGCGTAGCCCATTTGTTTGCACGTTGTATTTGGCGAATTCCCAACAGGAGGCCGATACGAAGACTGCGCATAGTTAGGGTGCGATTACCACTGTTCCTTCTGGGACGCCTTGCACCTCAACAAAGCCGTCATTCCCAGCAATACCTAGTTCAATATTTTTTTCAACCTCCTTTCCATTTTCGATTATAAGTACAGCGTGCACATTTCCGTCTGTTTTGATAAATCGTTTTGGCAGCATGAGGGTGTTGGGAGTTGCTGCTGTGGTGATGTCAACATCAGCATTGAGTCCTGTTCGCATCCAGGGCGGTATGGTGTTGATGGTGAGAAAAGCTTCAAAGTATGAAACGCCATCTATGAGTGTGGGGAGCGGGGAAATGAAAGAAATAGTTGCCGGTATGAGCTCTTCAGCTTTTGCGTCAAATGAAGCGACTGCGGTATTACCAACCTTGATGTGCGTAATTTCAATCTCTGGTATGCGGATTTTTAATTCGTAGGTGTCGTTTGCAGTCATGATGATCCCTTTGCTTGCATTGTTGATTTCACCCGGCACTATGTCGACTGCGCTTACGATACCGTCGAATGGTGCACGTATGGTAAAGTCAGCAATTCTTGCTTCGGCTGCCTTGAGTTTTGCTTGGGCCTTCGCTATGTCAGCGCTCGCGCGGGAGAGTGCTTCTGCGCGAGGTGCAGCATTGTCGAGTGTCGCTTCCTTGCGTGCGAGGTCCAGGTCGTCTTTTGCCCGCGCGATAACATTTTCTCTCTCTTTTTGTGCCAGTGTGTAGGCGTTCTGATTTGCGGTGTAACTCGCGCCTTCAGTATTTGGTATGGAGATCTGCCATTCGCCACGGTTATAGCGAGCGCCCATGACAAATTGTATAAAGAGTCCGCAACTTCCAAACGGCTGTGCGGTTTCCGCTACGGCATTTTCGGTTATGAGGGCGTCACCTTCCAATACTTTGTATGAATACCCCGAATAGGCATTGGATGGATAGACTACAAACCGATATGTTTGTGCTTTAGTGCACGTATAGGTGCCGGTCACCAGTGGGACGTCGTCATTGTTTGTGCCCTGTACTGGTTTTGCGGCAAGATCCGAAGAGTACAGCGTATGCAATGCATTTTCGATGATTTCATCTTGTTTTTTTGTGACACGTGCAAGCTCTGCTTCTGCGTTATTGATAGCAGCGTCGGTGAGTGTGCGTGCTTCTTGGCGGGGTCCTGCAACCATTTCGTCGCGGGTAGCTTCTGCGCTCGTGAGTCCTGCTAATGCATCGTTGTATTCAGCAAGTGGTCCTGACTGCTTTAGTGTCGCAAGTACTTGTCCTTTTTTAACCAAGTCGCCTTCTTTGACTGATATGTCGCTGATGACTCCTGTTGTGGGGAAGCCAAGCGTCGCGGTGTTCGGCGTCCGCACTGTGCCCGACACTGACACGATTTGAGATACTGTGCCACGAGTGACAGTGGCCGTCTCGCGCATGTCTTTAGCGGGAAATAGATATGTTTTTCCAAAAAATCCCACGAGGAAAACAGCAAAAATACCCAACAGGATCATTCCAATCTTCTTTTGTGCAAAGAGGAGTTCCATGACAGCTTTAGTATAGCAATCGATACGGTTTTTTCAGAGAGTTGCAGATGTGTAGGAGAAGAAATAAAAAACGCGCAATCTTGTGATTGCGCGGCGGTCACCGCGTAGGTGAAGTTATCGATATTCTGGGATCACCCAAGGTGTAGAGGCCGTCACGTTTGAGAGATAGCACAAATCCTGTTGCGACAAGTGCTGTAAAGGCTTCGTATTGGGTGGGACCGAGATGCTCTTTCAAAAATGCATCAAGTTCCGCCGCGTTCTTGCAGCATGGGCAAGTCGTCCCCTCTCTGCATGTATACGGACCTGAGCAGTGCGGCATTATCGGCATCATCATCTTCTCCTTTTCCTCGGGAAGGGTACTTTGATAGTGGGCCTGTGTCAAATACAAACAATGTGACGATGCTATTTTGGTGCACCTGTAATGGCATGATCAACGAGGTTAATAATCAGCCCTATTTTGAGTATCGAACTAGTGGATAGTGTTATTTATATATACGGTTTAATGTTCTATACTATACATATGGCACGGTTTCAGGATAGAGAAAAAGCTCGAAAACTGCGCAAGGAGGGCAAAACGTACTCCGAAATAAAACGTATTTTGAGAGTCAGCAAGAGTACACTCAGTCTGTGGCTGCGCGATATGCCGCTATCTGATGAACAGATGCGTACAGTTCGGGACTGGAATCCACGCAGGATTGAAAACTATCGAATAACCACACAGCGAAAGCGAGAGGCGCGTCTCTCGCTAGCGTATCAAAAAGCAAAAAAAGACATTGGGATACTTTCAAAAAGAGAATTGTTTCTTGGGGGGCTATTTCTCTATTGGGGAGAGGGTGCAAAATCTATGCGGGGCACTACCCTCATTGCAAACACAGATCCTGACATTGTGTATTTTTTCTTACAGTGGCTGTTATTAATGGAGGTAGACATAAGGAAAGTAAAAATAAAACTACATCTGTACTCTGATATGGATATTGAGACTGTTTCATCCTATTGGTCAGAACGTTTGGGTATACCACGGAGTCAGTTTAGAAAGCCATATGTTAAGACATCAACATTATCTGGTCTTACGTATAAGAATGGCTTTGGGCACGGGACATGCAATGTAATATACGGAGACATAGCACTATGGGAGTATGTCCTGATGGCTTTGAAACATTTTGGTGAGTTAGGAATAAGGGTGAGACGGACGACATAATAAAACAGCCGAGCACCCAAAGGGCTTGGCTGTTTCTGATCTTGTCCGTCCTCCTGGACTCGAACCAGGGACCCTTCCGGTATAAGCGGAATGCTCTAACCAACTGAGCTAAGGACGGGTGATGTGCTGTAAGTCAGCGTGCCATGACTATACCGCAAAAAGGGGCTTATGTTCAACAATAATCCTATATACAATGTTCTGTTAAACTAGTGCATTCTGCGACTATGGAGAAGATTATTCTGAGAAAGTCACGATCGTTACTTGATTTGTTACTCAACAATGAGCAAGTACTTGAAATCACTGAGGAGGGTCTTTGTCTGTTAATGTGGTCGTCCTCTGGTCGCACTAGTAGTTCTCATGATTTTAATATGCGTAGAGTTCTCTTCCGAGATATTGAACATGTGGATTTCTTTCAAAATAAATCTGGGAAAATAAAAGCCATTACTGTAGAAAGAGCAGAGGGAGGTTTCTGGGATGGTAGTGTGACACTTTCTCATTTTGAAGACATGCAACAAATATATGAAATCATTGTTGCAAATGTTGATACTAAACGCATAGCAAAAAAGTCCTTTTGGATAAGTGTTGTGTCAATTCCAATTTTACTCTTCCGCGCGGTGGCTTATGTTCTTATTTTGATTGGACTCATTGGTGCCGCCTATATGATAATTCTAAAGCTTTTTCCAACGGTGTACTTCTAAGTTAGGATCAAGAGTACTAAATATGGCTAAACGTCCTGTAGTATAGGCTTTCTCAAATAGGAAGAATATTGAAAAACCCATGAGGCACCTAGGGGTGCAGCATGGGTGTTGGGACTGGTCTCATTTTTCGTCCGTGAGAACCTCTAGCTGCGCACGTCGTGCAGTTTTTGAAGCTCCCTTTCCAGCTTTTAGCAGGTTGGTCCTTTTGATTTTTCCGCAACAGCCATCCTGTCCCACCACATCGGCGACAGATACCGTTGTGCCAATATTTTTTCCGATCCATCAGAATCCCCAAGAACGTTTGCAACATGCTCGCATAGGGGGCACTATGTGTCAATCATTCCAAATGCAGGGTTTTCGTGATCGACTCTACCCGTTTCAATATTTCGGGATGCATGCGGAGGTCGGGATCGCGCTCGATCATACTGGTTGCTTCTTTGCGGGCCGCTTCGACCATTTTGAGGTTTTTGATTGCTTCCATGCCGAGATCGGTGAGTCCCCACTGGCGCATGCCATAGAGTTCACCCGATCCACGTTGCGCGAGGTCGTACTCAGCGAGTTCGAAGCCATTTTTTGCAGTGGCAAGTGCTTTAAGGCGGGCGATCGTCTTTTCGCTTTTGCTATCGGTCAGCGCGTAGCAATATGCTTGGTCTGATGAGCGCATCACGCGACCACGAAGCTGATGGAGCTGCGAAAGTCCAAACCGTTCAGCACCTTCGATCAGTATCGAAGTTGCATTGGGTACATTGACACCGACTTCCACCACGGACGTGGCGACCAGAATGTCGATATCGTGCGCAAGAAATCGTTTCATGACCGACTCTTTTTCTTTGGGGTTCATCTTGCTATGCAAGATACCGATCGTGGAGTCTGCAAAAACACTTTTTTTGAGACGTGCTGCTTCAGCAATGACTGACTTCGCTTGGATAGCCATTTCTTTTGCTGGATCGGGTTCCTCAATACGAGGACAAATCACATACGCTTGGCGGCCGCGCGCGAGATCCCGCTTCATTTCTTCGTACACGCTTTTGCGTTCAGTGTTGGTGACAATCTTGGTGATGATCGGTTTTCGTCCGACGGGCATTTGATCAAGAAGTGTGAGATCGAGGTCGCCATAAACGGTGAGCGCCAGTGTGCGCGGTATCGGCGTTGCGGTCATTGAAAGGAGGTGTGGAATCCGCCAGCTGGCGGAGTTTCCGTTGGAGCTATCTTTCTTTGCGAGCATGCGTCGCTGGTTGGTGCCAAATCGATGTTGTTCGTCGATGATGACATACGCCAAATGTTTAAACGACACTGCTTTTTGAATCAATGCATGGGTACCAATGAGAATGGGTATTTCGCCATTTTTAACCCATTTGAGGAGTTGCGAGCGTGAAATGTCGGTTGGTTTTGTGGGGTTGACCTTGGAAGGGAATTTCATACAGCCACTGCCGGTAATAAGACCAATTTGAATAGGGAGGTGATGAAAATATTCGATAAAGGATTCAAAATGCTGGCGTGCGAGAATTTCGGTGGGTGCCATATATGCAACTTGCAGATTCCCAAACTCTTTTGGAATGAGCGATGGTTTTCGTAGTTCAGGGACACCCTTTGGTTTGGGGGGTTCTATGCGCGGAGGTCTACTCGTTGCTACCGCATATGCGGTTGTTGCAGCGACTGCGGTCTTTCCAGAACCAACATCACCTTCAAGGAGGCGAGACATGGCGTGTTTCGCCGTAAAATTTTGAAGGATCACCGATATCGCTTTTATCTGTGCGTCGGTGAGCGCAAATGGAAATCGTTCGGTAAAGGAGCGAATGTGCGCATCGTCGGTGGTTATGGTGTAGGTCTCTATGTTTTGTACGGTGGCACGTTCTTTTTGTTTTGCCACTTGAATGTAAAACACTTCTTCAAATGCAAATCGCTTGCGCGCCGCTTCGGTATGCTCTGCTTTTTTGGGTGCATGAATCCATACGAGCGCAGTGCGCAGATTGGGGAGATTGTATGTTTTGAGTATCTCTGCCGGTAGTGGGTCAAAAAGCGTATCGAGCACTCCTGTTTTAAAACATTTTTGAATGGTGTGATACACCCACTTTGAGGTGACGCCTTTTGTTTCTCGATAGACTGGATAGAGTGTTTCATCTTGGTTCCCCGTGCCCTTGAACAGGGAATCGTGCCGGTCGATAGGTAGGTCGCCGATGATTTCGATCTCAGGGTTTGAAAGGTAGGGTTTATCTGCGGAGCCAGCAACTTTTCCTGCCAGTTTGACGTAGACCCCATCGGTTAGCATCTTGGCAATATACGGCTGGTTAAACCACATGATCTTAATCCGAGCCGTACCATCTTCAACCCACCCTTCGGCAATAGCGCGTCTACTTTTCCATGTCTTGCGTGTCTTGAGGCCGCCCACCTTTCCATAGACGATAGCGTCAGTGCCAACCATGAGCCCACCAACGGATTGTATGGCAGAAATATCTTCATACCGGGTAGGGAGGTGATAGAGGAGATCAGACACAGTCTCAACATTGAGCCGTTTGAGCGCTTTGGTATGTGCTACGTCAATACGAAAATGTTTCGCTAGAGGGTCGTTTTGATGCATAATACGGTAATCGAGCCTTCGATAGTTACAGTATAGCCGAGTTAGTCATACATATAAACCGCACCCATGATATGAAATCAGAAAAATTAGCACCAAACAAAAGCCCAAAAAAGAAGATAAACTTTGGTGAGCGCGCTCTCAAGGAACACAAAAGGCTGCATGGCAAACTCGAAGTGGTTTCGAAAGCGAAACTCAAGGTACGAGAAGATTGGAGTACGTACTACACACCGGGAGTTGCGGCAGTTTCACTACATCTCGCAAAAAATCCAAAAGATGCGCGTGTGTATACCATTAAACGCAATACCGTTGCGGTCGTTTCGGACGGATCAGCGGTCTTGGGTCTTGGCAACATTGGTCACTATGGAGCGCTGCCGGTCATGGAAGGGAAATGCGTCATTTTTAAAGAGATGGCGGGTATTGATGCATTTCCGATAGTGCTTGATACACAGGATGCAGACGAGATCGTGGAGACCGTGAAGCGTATCGCACCCGTGTTTGGGGGGATCAATCTCGAAGACATCAGCGCGCCGCGCTGCTTTGAGATTGAGTCACGTCTCAAGAAAGAGCTGACTATTCCCGTGATGCACGATGATCAACATGGTACGGCGATCGTCGTCCTTGCTGGTCTTATCAATGCCGCGAAAGTGGTGAAGAAAAAGATTGAAAAGATGCGGGTGGTGATTGTTGGCGCGGGTGCTGCAGGTCGCGCTGTTGCACTGCTGCTTACCCAATATGGCATCAAAGATGTGATTGTATGTGATAGCAAAGGGATACTTTCGAAAAATCGTTTTAATATTAATGGGTATAAAAAAGACTTGGTTTCAATGACCAATCCTCGAAACATTGGTGGAGATGTTCTGCAAGCGATTGAGGGAGCAGACGCGATCATTGGTGTATCAGGTCCGGGAAGTATTACGCCGGAACATGTGGCACGTATGGCAAAAGACTCGATAGTTTTTGGACTTGCAAATCCAACACCTGAGATCATGCCAGAGCTTGCGCAAAAGGCGGGCGCGCGTGTTGTTGCAACTGGTCGCTCTGATTACCCAAATCAGATTAATAACGCATTGGTGTTCCCAGGCTTATTCCGTGGTGCACTTGATCGGGGCGTGCAAGCGATTACCGACGATATGAAATTGCGAGCCGCAAAAGCGCTTGCAGGACTGGTGAAAAAACCAACCGCTCAAGAAATCATTCCTCGGGTTTTTGATAAACGAGTGGTGGGAACTATCGCAAAGACGGTGCGATGAGTGGGTGCGGTGGAAAAGAAAAAACGGCTGTGAGACCGTTTTGTGTTACGAAGAAGTCTTGATATCTCGAATACATGCTCGGGCGTCAAGCACTCCTACGGTGAACGCGATACAGGATGATATTCCAATCGCTAGTCCCCTGATGCCAAAATGCGCACAGCTCATAAAAATAGTTACAAGCAATAGTGTTCCACAGAGTGCCGCCAGTGATCGCACATATCGACTCTCGCTCACGGCGTCGCTGAGCTCTATGCATTTTCCAAGGATGAAGAAGCAAAGTGTGCTTATGAGGGCGATGAACAATAGGTCGATCATGACATACCTCACTTTCTGGTATCAGAATAGCCTATCTTACGTCATAAGAAAACTCCAGAAGAGGGTGTTTCAAGGGCTTTCTCGGTTTCAAATTAACGAGGCTTCACAACGTAGATAGTACCATCGTCGGTCGGTCGCATGTGATTGTGGAAATCCCAAGAGCCGACGGGATCAAATTTGAAGTCCCAGTATTCGCCTTTGCCGACGGCCTTGCACTGATCAAAGCTGCTCCCAAGACAGTCGTTGGAGCCTTTAATCAGGTAGTTGGAGTGTGTGGGGTGAATATTAGAAGCAACCCACATCTCGCGACTCGATTGATTGAGAAATCGTACTGTCTGGCCGGGTTCTATCGTGACGCGAAACGGTTTGAATCCTTTATCCGTATAGCTAACCACAGCGCTATATACAACTTTCGATGTCGGAGCGGGTGCCGGTTTGGCCACTGGTTTTGATGTGGCACTAGTTGTTTTAGGTGTTGTAGGCTCGACACCTTTAGTCTCGGTTGGTGTGGTTGTTTGATTGTTGTCGGTCGTGGTGGCAGTTTCCTTGGTCTCTTGGTTTATTGTCTCCGCTCCTGGTACGTCAGTGACAATGGCTGGCGCTTCGGCTTTTTCAAAATAAAAGAAAAGTGCGGTAGCAACGCCAATAACACAACTGATAGCCACGATCGCCGCATTTCTTTTTTGAGTAAGCATAGTGTAGGTGAGGTGATTAAGACACATTTATATTAGCATATCTATAAAGGTGATTCGCTCAAGTTTTCGCGGAGAGTGCGATACTAAAACGTACCGTTTCAGTATCCGTTGCAGCTATTTTTGTTCTCCGCCAGCTGGCGGACTATGGCTTCCAAAATATCTGGCAACAGTTTCGAATCCCAAACAGTCTTCTGACAGAAGCAGTACACCTTGCGGGTACTTTTCTAAAGATACCTCGCAAGGTCCTGAACATGCTCCCAGCATGTTCAGCCCAGACTGTTTGGTCTCCTTCGCTCACTTCGTTATTTGCGGAGACGGACGGATTCGAACGTTGACACGTTCAGTACCCGTTGTCGATATTCTGTTCGTTTCACTCCCAAAATATCTCGCAACAGCTTCGAATCCCATCCTCCTGTTTCAAAAAACACCCGCAAGTGGTGCTTTTCAAAACAGTTGCGGAGACGGACGGATTCGAACCGTCGAGGGCGTTTCGGCCCTGCCTCGTTAGCAGTGAGGTGCTTTCGACCACTCAGCCACGTCTCCATATATTCACTTTGTTCAAATGAAGCCCGCTTGCGCGGTTCCGTGGCTGAGTGGTCCGACACGATGTGTCGGTTCGAAAGAAGATTATTTCTTTCTCACCCAGCTCAGCCACGTCTCCAAAATTTGTATTCGCCTAGAATAGCATAGGTTTTTGAAAGATGCCTAGTGGGCGAGAGCGACACAGAGGACGGACTTTGCGCCAGCGCGCTTTAGCGCGCGGGCGGCTTCTCGCAGCGTGGCGCCAGTCGTCACCACATCGTCGATCAAAATCACCTTCTTCTTTTTGAGGATTTCGGTATTTTTCACATAAAATGCACCGGCAATGTTTTCTTCACGTTGCTTTTTCGTTAATTTTGTCTGCGTCGATTCAGTATTCTTTCGAACAAGGACCGATGGTTCATAGGTGAGAAATGGGAGATCGAGCACAGCAATCTCAGCAATCCGTTCTGTCTGATTGTAACCTCGTTCCCGTAGCCGCTGCGATGAGAGTGGCATCGGGATCACCACGTACGGTGTCGTTATTGACGTCAGTAGTTCTTCGCGGAGCGCGTTGCCAAGAAGCGTTGCAGCGCTCATGTTGTCACTATATTTCGTCTGCCAAATAAGTGCACGGACCAGCGGATCACGATATTCAAAAATCGTCCGTGTCTCAAAGACGCTATTTTGTAGTGCATGTGCATGGAGCTGCTCTTGTGTTGCGTGGCGTACCAGGAGCTCCATCTTTGATGGCGGAAAGATACTATCGAGCACTAGTGTGAAAAAATGCCGAAACATAGTCTCATACACATACTACGTGTTTTTTGATCGAATGTTGCTATTTGCGTGTTAAAATGTTTTTGAGATGGATCTGTCTTTTAAGTCACTCGGTAAATTATTTAATGCCGCCGCGCCTGCGCATGGCGGTAGTGTCGTTGGTATTGATTTTGGTTCTTCTTCTATAAAGATTGTGCAACTACGTCGCGAGCATCAGCGAGCGGTTTTGGAGACGTATGGAGAACTGCAGCTTGGGCCGTATGCAAACGTGGACGTCGGTCGTGCCACCAATCTTGAGCCGGGAAAAACAACGGAGGCGCTGTTGGATATTGTACGAGAAGCATCTGTCACAAGCCGCAACGTTGGTGTTGCGGTCCCGTATGCTGCAAGTTTCGTGACGGTGATTTCACTCCAGGTTGAGGATCCGGCACTCCTTGAGGCGATGATACCGATTGAAGCCCGCAAATATGTGCCAGTGCCCGTCTCGCAGGTGACGCTCGATTGGTTTGTGGTGCCTAATAAAAATGGGGCTGAATCAGCGGGGCGAGTGACAACAACTCGTGTACTCTTGGCCGCTATTCACAATGAAGCGCTGAGCAAATTTAAGACGGTGATCGAGGGGGCGGGGATGCTTTCGAGTTTTAACGAAATAGAAGTCTTTAGTACCATCCGTTCGAGCGTGCAAAAGATTGATGAGACCATACTTATTATGGACATCGGTGCCGCAACAACAAAACTCTATGTCGTGGCCGGAGGTATTGTGCAGGCAACACACAGTATTACAGTGGGTGGACAAGATCTCACGTCGGCTCTTTCAAAGTCTCTCGAACTCACTATATCTGATGCTGAAGAAATGAAGCGTCAAGTGGGACTTTTGGCGCATGAGAATCCGCGGATTGAGCGTGCGCTCAGTTTGCCGCTCGAACGTATGTTTATCGAGTCTCGACGCTTGCTTGAGGCATACGAGCGTACCAACGGAGCCGTACCAGTGTCGTCCGTGATGCTTTCAGGTGGTGGAGCAACGCTCGCGGGCGTTGCGGAGTATGCACAAAATGTACTCGGTCGTCGGATTCTTAATGCCGATCCCTTTGCAAAAGTTGAATATCCTGCATTTCTTCAAGATACCTTAAAAACAATCGGACCCTCGTTTGCTGTTGCTGTTGGTGCT
Organism: uncultured Candidatus Saccharibacteria bacterium; assembly: GCA_964402035.1. Classification (GTDB taxonomy): domain Bacteria; phylum Patescibacteriota; class Minisyncoccia; order Phycocordibacterales; family UBA918; genus JAIETH01. Next base: position 95,475 of record CAYOAM010000003.1, on the reverse strand, counting down.
GCGCTCCGACGACTTTCTGAACGCTAAGCACACCAAAAAATCCATCTACGTCGTTACCATCGTCACTCGTACCGCTCACCGTACATCAGGTACGACTCGGGTCCTCGTTCCTTGGCGCCTCGTATCTGAAATTTTTAGTGTGCTTAGAATTATCTACATGAATGCACGGTGTGCCAAAATATTTTGGCACACCGTGCATTCATGTCCACATCGTTTGCTATCAATACAGACACATTATCTTTATACTGGTAACAATGCCTCCAACTCCGCAAACATCGTTCATTCCAAAGCAGTCTGCAGGTCCCGCAGCTGGCGGTTCACGTCAACACCGCAGTTTCAACGTACTCACCTTTATCTCAACGACCATTTTTTTGGCAACACTCGCTCTTTCGGTCGGGGTCTTCTTTTACAAAAAGTACAATGCGGACGATTTGGCCGCAAAAAAAATAGCGCTTACGGAAAAACGCTCAAAATTTCCTCAGACCAATATTGAGGAAATTCGCAATCTTGACTATAAGTTTCAAACGGCGAATCTGCTCCTCAATCAGCATCTCTCACTAACACGACTTTTTGATGCCTTGGAGGTGCGCACACAAGGAAAGGTTGAGCTCACTAGCTTTAGTTTCAAACGTGAAGAATCTGGTACCGCAAAAGTAGCGCTTGCTGGTTCAGGACCGACCTTTAATACCATCGTCCTTCAAGAGCGTGGGTTCAAGGAAGAAAAATCGTTTGAGGAGGGCTCCCTCATTTTTTCTGATTTAACCATAACGCCCGGCGAGGACGAAGAAGACGACAAAATTACGTTTAAGGTATCATCCGAACTCGATCCAAAGGCTGTGGCTTACGAGGTATTGCCAGATATAGAGGAAAATGAGGGTGACATCCTTGATCCAAACCCTGTGACAGATACGGTTCCCGTGACCGAAGTACAAAATCCATAATATGTTTAAAGCACTAGCACCTATTATCGCAATCTTGATCGCCATCGGTCTCGGTTTTACGTATATCAAACCGACGTTTGAATCGGTAAAGGAGGTGCAGAAACAGTCGGCAGAATATGACGAAGCCATACAGCAAGCTGATGCTCTTCAAGCTGAGTTGGTGCGAAAAATCAATCTTATGAAGAGTTTTGATCCGGTGGCGATGGATAACCTCAAGACCATGTTGCCGACAGAGGTCAAGGAAGTAGCGCTCGTGCGAGACTTGGACGAGCTCACGCGAATGCATAAAATCTCACTCACGAGTGTGAGTGTTGAAAAATCAAAGGAAGTTGCTCCAAAGGGTAGCCGCGCTGCAGCAGCTGCGGAAGCAAGTGTTGGCGTTACTCCTGAAGGAGAAGTGCCAAAGCACTATACGTCGCGCGATATTAAGCTTGGGCTTCTTGGTACGTACGAGGATTTTCGCGCCCTGATGATCGATCTTGAAAAAAGTCTGGTGTTTTTGGATGTCACGGATCTCACATTTACTGCCTCAGAAGGTGATCTTATGACATTCGATATCACACTTCGTACCTATGCATTTGTAAACAGTGTAGCAAAATAATCTATGTCAGGACTCATTCGTAACTTACTACTCGCTCTCGGCCTCGCAGTCATTCTCTATCTTGGGTATGTTGTCTTTATTCAGACTGATGATGCGGCGACGTCCGTGAGTGGTGCTGCGACGAGCGAGGCACTGTTGAGCGCACAAGAATTTCTTGCAACCCTGCAGCAGCTCAAAGCTATAGAGCTCAAAGGTGATGTTCTTAGCGATCCTCGGTTCACTTCACTTGATGATATTCGCAAACCTGACATCCCAGAAGACGCTGGGCGTGAGAATCCATTCTTGCCGGTCAACCCAAAAAAGAAGTAGTGTCTAGTGTGATCGTGGTATGCATATCCTCGATACTCTCAAAGAGAAGAATCTTTTAACGCAGGAGGTTGCGGATGCTGTTTTGGCTGAGTCGGGTGGTAATAGCGCAAAACTAGAGAGTGCGCTCATGAAAAATGGCATTGACCCCGATGTGCTTCTGGCGGCATTAGGAGAATACTATCGATTACCGACACGAAGGTTGCAGCCACAGGAAAAAATTGCTCCAGCTATTTTGCGCTATTTACCGGAGGAGTCTGCGAGACACTACCGCCTGGTACCGCTCGAAGAGAAAGATGGGGTATTGGAAGTTGGGGTCACAGACCCCGATAACCTCACTGCTCTTGATGCCTTAAACTTCATATCATCAAAAAATGCCTTGCCCTACAAGCTCATGCTCATTTTGGAGCAAGATTTGGAAAAAGTGCTTGAAATGTATGCCAATATCACCGGAGAGGTCGACGAGGCTTTGACTGACCTTGAAACAGAGCTCACGAGCGAATCAGAGGAGCGTACACGCGAAAAAGAAGAAGAGAAAACACCCGGTAATGCCAAAGAGATCATCAAGGAAGATGCACCGGTGACTCGTATCGTGGCGACGATTCTCCGTTACGCCGTCGATGGCCATGCTTCGGATATTCATATCGAACCAACGGAAGAAAAAGTACGTGTACGTTTTCGTGTCGATGGTGTGCTGGCTACGAGCATTGAACTTCCTATGAAAGTGCAGACGGCGATCGTGGCACGTGTCAAAATTCTCTCGTCCTTGCGCCTTGACGAAAAGCGCAAACCACAAGACGGACGCTTTTCAGCGACCATCGACAATCGAAAGATTGATTTTCGTGTTTCGACACTCCCTACACAGTACGGCGAAAAGGTCGTGATGCGTATTTTGGACCCGGAGAGTGGGGTACGCACCTTGGAAGACATTGGTATCTCCAAGTACCAGCTTGACCTCATAAAGAAGGCGGTACGCCAGCCGTATGGCATTGTCCTTATTTCAGGACCTACCGGTTCGGGAAAATCTACGACGCTCTACGCCATGCTAAATGAGGTTGATCGGATTGGAAAAAATGTGATATCGCTCGAGGATCCGGTTGAGTACAAGATCGATGGCGTGAGTCAGTCGCAGATGCGTCCCGAGATTGGCTATACGTTTGCCAACGGACTTCGTACTGTCTTGCGTCAGGACCCCGACATTATCATGGTGGGAGAAATCCGCGATAAAGAGACGGCGCAGCTCGCGATCCAAGCTGCGCTCACCGGACATTTAGTACTTTCAACGATTCACACCAACAACAGTATTGGTGTGGTACCGCGCCTGATCGACATGGGTGTTGATCCGTATCTTATTGCACCGACATTGATACTCGCTATGGCGCAGCGATTGGTAAAAAAGATCTGTCCTAATTCAGGAAAAGAGTTGTCGCTCAAGGGCAGCCTCAAGGCAATGATCGACGCGCAGTTTGTCGATTTGCCCGCAGAGCATCGGGGGATTATACCGAGCTCTATGAGCGTGCTTCGTGCAGCTGCCACCAAAGAATGTCCCAATGGTACACGTGGACGTATGGCGGTCATGGAGGCATTTGAGATTACGGATGAACTTGAGCAGCTCATCTTGAAAGGTGGTTCAGAAGAAGAGATGTACAAAGTTGCACGCGCACATGGTTTTATCTCCATGCGCGAAGATGCGATGATTAAAGCGATGAATCATGAGATTCCCTTTGAAGAGATAAATTCTCTGGGTGGAGCGCTTTTGGCAGAAGACCCTGAAGCAGAAGAAGAGAAGGCTCAAGCACGTGTCGATAACATTACTCGAGATATTGCGGCTGAAGCAGTATAATATTTATATGGAAAAAATTCTGATCGTTGACGATGATTCTTTTTTACTCGATATGTACGCGGTCAAGTTTGGCGAGTCTGAGTTTAATGTAGACACCTCAAAGAGTGTTGAAGAAGCACTTTCAAAATTGCGTGGAGGAAAAACATACGACATTGTACTTCTGGATATGATCATGCCGCATCTCAATGGCATGGATCTTTTGCGTGCCATAAAGTCCGAGTCGCTCGGTGCAGATCCGGTGTGTATTGTCCTTTCAAACCAGGGTGAGAAAGAAGATGTCGAAGAGGCAAAAGCATTAGGCGCTGACGGGTACATTATCAAAGCAAATGTGATTCCGAGTGAAGTTGTCGCCCAAGTAAAATCAGTCTTTGCCCATAAGAAAAAGAAAGAATAATTATGTCGAGCGTTGATTACAAAGGGGAGCGTGATGAACTAATTGACATTGTCGTGTCTGAAGGTGGTTCTGACTTGCACCTTTCAGTCGGGAGTCATCCTATGATCCGTGTCTCGGGGTCATTGATTCCGCTTCTCAAAAAACCAGTCTTGACCGAAGCGGATGCTATGGGCTTTGTTGAGGTTTTTCTCAATGAGGAGCAGATGAAAGATTTCTTGGCAACCAAAGAAGTCGATTTTTCATATGCATATCGCGATGGTGTTCGTTTTCGTGGCAATGGTTTTTTCCAGCGTGGCGGCGTATCGGTCGCTCTTCGTCATATCCCGAACAAGATCCGCACGTTGACTGAGCTTGCACTGCCGCCGATCCTCGAGAGTTTTGCTGCGCGTCCACAAGGGTTCTTTCTCTGTGTGGGTCCAGTGGGACAAGGCAAATCGACGACACTTGCGGCGATGGTCGATATTATCAATAGCTCCAAGGCAGAACATATTGTCACCATCGAAGATCCGATCGAGTACATTTTTGAGCCAAAACGCTCACTCATCGACCAGCGTGAAGTACGTGTCGATACGGTCGATTTTCATGCAGCGCTCCATTCGGCGTTTCGCCAAGACGTCGACGTCATTATGGTGGGAGAAATGCGCTCTCCTGAGACTATTGGGACTGCTGTGACTGCTGCTGAAACAGGGCACCTGGTCCTTTCAACACTCCACACCAACAGCGCCGCACAAACCATTGATCGTATTATCGACTCATTCCCTGCAGGTCAGCAGGACCAGATCCGTGTCCAGCTCGCAGGTTCACTTTTGGGTATCTTCTCACAACGTCTTGTGCCCCGCATTGCGGGTGGGCTTATCCCTGCGTACGAGCTTTTGATCAACAACAGTGCGGTCGCAAACCTCATTCGCGAGCGACGTACTCACGAGGTCAATACTGTCATTGAGACTGGCTCTGAGCACGGCATGATCGAGATGAATCGCTCATTGGCAGAATTGGTACACAAAGGCGAGATTACCGTTGAAAATGCTTTTGCGTACTCGGTCAACCCAAAGTCACTAAAACGACTCCTGTAACATATGCTTTTTAGTTACAAAGCACTAGATAAGGAAGGAAGCAAGCGTGAAGGCACTATCGATGCCTCAAATATTGATGTAGCCATCAGTTCACTCCAGCGTCGTGGCTACACCGTAACGGCCATCGACCCTCTTGCAGAGAAAACAGGTATTTTAAATATCCAATTCACCTTTCTCGAACACATTTCAAACAAGGAAATTGTTATTTTTTCACGCCAAATAGCAACCCTCTTTGAAGCACAAGTGTCTGCGCTCCGCGTATTTCGTCTCCTCTCGTCAGAAGCTGAAAACCCCATGCTGCAGCGTATCTTGACCGAAGTGGCGGACGATATCCAAGGGGGAAGCACCATTTCAAAAGCACTCAATCGCCACCCAGACACATTTTCATCTTTCTATGTCAACATGGTGCGCGCCGGTGAGGAGTCGGGCCGTCTTGATCAAGTCTTTATGCAGCTTGCAGACAACCTCGACCGAACGTACGAGGTCATGAGCAAGGCACGCAACGCACTCATCTATCCTGCCTTTGTGATTTTTACCTTTGTTACGGTGATGGTGCTGATGCTTACGATGGTGATCCCGCGCCTGGCGGAAATTATTGAAGGTACAAGTCAGGAATTGCCGTTATTCACGAAATTAATCATTGGTCTCTCACATTTTCTCACCAGTTACATCGTATTCATTCTTATTTTCTTAGGTATCGGAGCCGTGATGCTGTGGCGCTTTGTGCGCACGGAGGTGGGTGCGCGAGCACTCGACGAACTCAAGTTATCGGTGCCATACATTGGAGATCTCTTCACCAAACTCTATCTTTCGCGCATAGCGGACACGTTCTCAACGCTCCTTGCGAGTGGGCTTTCCATGGTGCAAACACTTGAGATTACGGCAGATCTTGTTGGCAACAAAGTGTATCGAAGCATGCTTGAAGATGTGATTGCTGATGTGAAGGCGGGAAAGTCAGTATCTGATTCTTTCGGAGAATTTCCCGAAATCCCTGGCGTGATGTCGCAGATGATCAAGGTGGGTGAGGAGACGGGCAATCTTTCAAAGATTTTGGAGACTTTGGCAAAGTTCTATCGTCGTGAGGTCAACAACGCCGTTGATACCGTCATCAACCTCATCGAGCCAGCCATGATTGTAGCGCTCGGTGTCGGTGTCGGCATCCTCCTTTCCGCTATCTTGATGCCAATCTACAATATTGCTTCGGGAATCTAGGCATACAAAAGATTTGTTTTCCACAGGGTAACGGAAAACCCGTTGGGAAAGGCGTATAATGGGGGGAACCACTAAACTCGTGGTAAACATTAGCTAATAAAGAGTTTTAGTAACATCTAGATCAATTATGTCTATTAATATAAAAAAGAGTATGAAAAGAGGTTTCACCCTTATCGAACTCCTCGTCGTGATCGCTATTATCGGTATCTTGGCTTCGGTTGTGTTGGCTTCGCTCAATACTGCACGATCAAAGGGTGCTGATGCAAAAGTAAAGTCAGAAATGTCAGCAATACGCTCTCAAGCTGAGATAGAGTTTGACCGAGGAAGTTGTTATGGGGATGGTGCTGGTGCTTGCGCAGCTGCTGCAATTGCAGCTGGTGCTTGCGCAGCGTCGGCTGATGCTATTTTTGCGGAACCCCAAGTATTGACGTTGATCAACAGTGCTAAGGCTGCGAGTGCAGGGCTAAATGCTTGCAGTTCGAGTGCCAATCAAGCTGCTTATGCAGTCGTGACGCAATTAAAAACCAACCCACTCACAGGTTGGTGTGTTGACAGTACTGGCAAGTCGAAACAAGTGACTATAGCCACAAATGATCAGGCTGGCGTAACGGCAGAGGTTGCGGCAGGTGCTTGTGTTGAATAATTGGTAGTAAGCAACAAGAAACAAAAAGACCGCGAAAGCGGTTTTTTTGCTGTTTTGTGAGTTATACAATCTGTTGATATAAAAATTATATTTAGACATGCACACGTCTGTATTTCCATGGGTATCGGACATGTTATTATTAAGAGTAAGATCAGTAACTTATTATGAATAATAGAATTAAAGGGTTTACCCTTATCGAACTCCTTGTCGTGATTGCAATTATTGGTATCTTGGCGTCGGTTGTGCTGGCTTCTTTAAACACGGCACGCACAAAGGCTGCAGACGCTGCTATTAAATCAAATATTCAGAGTGCGCGGTCTCAAGGGCAATTATTTTATGAAATAGCCAATACCTATGTAGGGCTTTGTACTGATCCAAAAATACTTACTTTTATTAATGGCGCCGTTACTGTTGGAAGTCCAAGTCAAACCTGCGTTGAAGATGTCGATTTATGGGCACTCGAGGCACAATTAAAGGGATCTACAGACTACTATTGTGTTGATAGTGCAGGCAACGCTGTTATTTCCGTTGCATCCTCTGTCTCTGGAGATCCGCTTGCATTAGACTACGTCTGCGGACCATAGTTTTTTCTATAGAGCATGGCTACGCAAACTGTATAGTGTATGTACTAAAGCGAAAGGCATCCTAATACGGATGCCTTTGATTTTCTTATTCATTCGGGAAAGTACAATGGTACTGTAAAATATAGTGATGTTTGAAGGACTTGTAGCTGCAGTATATGAATCAGTTCGAGTGTCGCCGCTGGCACCGCTCGAAGGCGTATTCAGTGTATGGTGCTACATTTTCTTTTTTCTCCTTGGGCTCATCATCGGGAGTTTTCTCAATGTGGTGGTGTATCGACTGCATACCGGAAAGACATTGCAGGGAAGGTCACGGTGTCTTTCCTGTGGCAAGGATTTACGGTGGTGGCATTTGGTACCCGTTTTTTCATACCTAGCACTCCGTGCGCGCTGTGGACATTGTGGCGCACGCATTTCACTCCGCTATAGCGCTGTTGAACTCTTGACAGGACTACTGTTTCTCTTTGTTGCGTATACATTCTCGGGTATATCAATCTTTCCGCATCTCATACTGATATCGGCGTTAGTGCTCATCATCGTCTACGACATGCTTCATACGATTATCCCTGATGAATTCATCATTCTTACGAGTATTACGGGGATACTTATTATGGCAACAGATTTTTTCCTTCTCCCCGATGTGTACATGCTGGCATACCACCTTCTCGGTGGAGCAGTTGGTTTTCTCTTCTTTGCATTTTTGTGGTTTGTTTCGAAGGGCAGGTGGGTGGGATTTGGAGATGCAAAACTGGCGATACCACTCGGGTTTATTGTTGGATGGCCGGGTGTTCTTTCGATGATTATGCTGTCGTTTTGGATTGGTGCAGCGGTTGGCCTCACACTTTTGGGTCTTGTTCGCTGTGCGCGCGCCCTACACAATAGGGGACAAATGCACTTACGTTTATTTCGGAACGCACTTACAATGAAAAGTGAGATACCATTTGCTCCGTTTCTCATCGTCGGCTTTCTGTTGGTGCAGTTTCTCTCGGTCGACGTATTTCTCCTCGTATCGGAGCTTTTGGGTCGCTTCATCTATTGATATGCATCGCTCTACACAAAAAGTCTTGCAGCGCGGCTTCACTCTAGTGGAGATGCTTGTCGTTTTGAGTATCGTCGGCATCCTCGGTGCCGTCCTCCTTACCCAATTTGCCAGTTTTGATAGCGAGCTGTTGCTCCGCAACCGTGCGTACGAGATAGCACTCGCGATCCGTGAGGCTCAAGTCTTGGGAGTCAGTGTGCGCGGGGGGGATGTTGATGTGTCAGGCCAACCGATCTTTACTTCGCGATATGGAGTGCATATCGATACGGCTCCTACGACCCAGTACATACTTTTTCGTGATCGAGATTTAGATTTTGCCTATGATGTGGGGGAGGCAGTCACCACATACATCATCGACGGACGGCATCGGATTTCTGATTTTTGTAGTACGACAGCACCGGCCGCAGAAGACTGCACGATACCAAGGCTGGATATTATCTTTAAGCGTCCTGACCCCGATGCATTGATCAATAAGCCCTCTTCTGCTGCAAGTGGGGCTAGCTCCGCGCGAATTATCGTCGAATCAACACGTACACCTGGAAATTTTCGAGACGTAGTCGTATCGTCAACGGGCCAGATTTCTATACAATAATATGTACCGCACGCCATCACAAAAAGGATTTACATTGGTCGAGTTGCTCGTCTCAGTGGCGCTTTTTCTCGTCGTCATGATGGTGTCGGTGGGGACGCTCCTTTCACTTGCCGATGCAAACCGCAAAGCGCAGACCATAAAGACCGTGATGGACAACCTCAACTTTGCGATGGATAGCATGGCCCGCAATCTGCGTACGGGGACGGATTATGGTTGTGGTGCGGGAGGTGATTGTCCTGGTGGTGGCACTTTGGTAACGTTTGTGTCAGACGAAGGGTGCAGTGTTGCGTACTCGTTTGTTGCGCCTGTTGCTGCTACTCCCGGAAAGATTCAGCGACGTATAACTGGCGGAGATCCGGGCTGCCCAAATGATCCAGCAGCTGTTGACCTTACTGCGGTTTCTGTCAATGTTACCGCAATGAGATTTTGGGTGAGTGGCTCGGCACCAAAATCTGCTCCTGGTAGTGACACTGAACAGCCATCAGTAACCATAGCTATTCGCGGGATTACCAATATTGATCCCAATTTAGACACCAGTTTTAATGTCCAGACTACCGTAACCCAACGTTTACTTGATCTATAGTATGACTACTGCATTTTATAAGAGAGGCTTTACGCTTGTGGAAACGCTTGTTGCTATTTCTGTGCTTGTAGTCGTGATTGTGGGGCCTATGACGCTCGCGGCAAAAGGACTTCAGAATGCGTATCATGCGAGAGAGCAGCTCGCGGCTACCTATTTAGCACAGGAAGGGTTTGAGATAGTTCGTGCAGTCCGAGATTCATATACCCTAGACAGTGGTGGTCCTGAGTGGGTGGCACGCGTTGATAGCGCTCGCTTACACCCGACCTGTTGGGATCCTGGTTATGATGGATGCGCGTTGGATAGTAGAAGACCCAGTGCTTCTGAATTCACATTCAGACCTTGTACGCTTGATAATTTTAACGACCCGAATGAGATCGCTTGTGAAATTGAAATGACGCCTGCTTTGGGCGGTACACGGGGACAGTTTTTTTTGGCTACTACACGCAGTGCTACACATTTTCGTCGTCGCGTCTTAGTGCGTGAAATCGCATCTCCGACGCTAAATAAAGAAGTCGAAGTCACAGTAATAGTGGGTTGGAAATCGTCTGCATTTAGTGGGGCACCAAAAGAGGTTGTGCTAAAAGGTCGTATTTTTGATCAATATGATAATCTCTAATTTTATTAAAAATAAGTTTGAAGAACGTCGCGGCTTTACGCTGTTTATTGCGGTTGTCACATCAAGTCTAGTACTCGCCATAGGCCTCTCAATTCTTAATATTACCCTCAAGGAGTTCCTGTTATCCGGAACCTTGCGAGATTCTGAGATGGCTTTTTATGCTGCAGATGCGGGTATGGAGTGTGCTTTGTACTATGACAGTTCGTCAGCTTCAGAACTGGTCAATCAGTTTGATAATGATGGTGTATTGGGATCGGTGAATTGTATGGATGATTCAAGTATTGTGGTAACAGCGACCGATCCATCGTTGCCCCCTGATGCCGATGATGAGGAGTTGGGGATAGCTCAGCACTTTGAAGTGGAATGGGGTACTAATCCAACGCTCTGTGCAAAAGTCAGTGTGACGAAGAGTGATAGCACGGTGAGTGGAAGTTGTCCTGTTGGCGTTGAGTGTACACAGATTATATCTCGAGGATACAATCGTGCTTGCGATGATCTTGCAAGTCCACGCACGGTCGAACGTGCGCTCAAAACTACGTTGAGAATCTAGCCTCAATCTCCATTTCTGTATTGTCCTGGTCACCGTCACTACTGTTGGTACTCAATAGGTTTTGTGCGCTATTTTGCTTCTGGTAGACTACAGGTACCTATACGATTTTCATGACACAAAAAAAGCACTTAAAGGATCGTCGTGCGGCTTTGCAGAAGCTTGTCGCATACCATAGAAAACGCTATCACACTGACGATGCACCTGAAATTAGCGACGAGGCGTATGATTCGTTGGTCGCTGAACTCGCTGCACTTGAAGCCGTATCGGGAGCAAAAGCTGGTGCGTCCACGGTGAATGTTGTTGGTAGTGCACCGAGCGAAGCATTTGCCAAGGTGCGTCATGCTGTGCGACAGTGGTCTTTTGATAATGTATTTGATGCGCAAGAACTCCGCGATTGGGAAGGGCGTGTGTTGCGGCAGCTTATCGCAAGTGGCGTAGAAAATCCCAAGCCGACGTACGTATGCGAACACAAAATTGACGGGCTCAAGGTAGTGCTGACTTATAGTGAAGGACGCCTCATAAGTGCGGCTACACGTGGGGATGGTGTTGTGGGTGAGGATATCACGCACACCGCTAGGATGATACGGGACGTCCCCCATACGCTCCAAGAACAAATATCTCTCATTGTGGTTGGAGAGGCGTGGCTTGCAGAAACGGATTTCAAACGGATCAATATGGAGCGTGAAAAAAGTGGTGAGGCGTTGTTCGCAAATCCAAGGAATGCTGCTGCGGGTTCAGTGCGACAACTTGATCCTGACGTCACTCGTGGGCGCAATATACATCTGTATGCGTACGATATTGATTCTTTTGATGCTGGCGCTACAAAACTAGTGGCGCCTGACACCCAAGAAAAAGAATTGCAGCTGCTAAAAAAGCTCGGTTTTGTGGTCAATCCGCACTTTGCTCATGTAGCAGATATTGAAGGTGTACTCGCATACCACAAGACATGGGAACCTCGAAAGCACATAGAGCAGTATGGTATGGACGGCGTTGTGGTAAAGGTAAACGAGGTCGTGTACCAAAAGGTACTGGGGTATACCGCAAAGGCGCCGCGCTTTGGTATCGCATATAAATTTCCCGCCGAGCAGGCAACCACGGTTGTTGAGGATATAGATCTACAGGTAGGGCGCACCGGTGTTATTACGCCGGTTGCGCACCTACGTCCTGTCCGCATTGCGGGGTCTGTGGTGTCGCGCGCCACACTCCACAATGAGGATCAGATCAAGCGACTCGATGTCCGTGTGGGGGATACGGTGCTATTGCAAAAGGCAGGCGATGTCATCCCTGAGATTTTGAGTGTTGTTTTGGAACTGCGACCAAGAGGTGCACGTCCGTATCTATTTCCTAAAAAAGTCGCGCTCTGTGGTGGTGATGGATCGATCGAACGGATCCCAGGCGAATCGGCGTACCGCTGTGTTGCAAAAGATTCCGACGCGCTCCATCGCCGACGGCTCTATTATTTTGTATCAAAGCATGCTCTCAATATCGACGGCATGGGGGAGAAAATAATTGATGCGCTTCTCGATCATCAGCTCATAAATACGTATAGTGATATTTTTACGCTTACGCTTGGAGATGTTATTGATCTCCCACATTTTAAAGAGAAAGCAGCACAAAATTTGATCGATGCTATCAATGCCGCCAAGCGCGTGCCCTTGGCACGGCTACTTGTGGCACTTTCTATCGATCATGTGGGCGATGAGACTGCACGGATCATTGCAGTACATTTCAAGACACTGGATAGCATACGCAGTGCATCTGAAGAAGAGCTTATTGCGGTGTATGGGGTAGGGGATGTGGTGGCGCATTCGCTCTACGCGTGGATGCATGAGAAAAAAAATACAGCAGAACTGGATCGACTATTGAAACATATTGAAGTACTACCGCCAGAAGAGATACGAGCTCAGGCAATCGGAGGAGCATTTTTTGGGAAGACGATGGTCTTTACGGGGACACTCGAAACTTTGTCGCGCACAGAGGCGCAAGAGCGCGCCCGCAAGGCGGGCGCGCATGTCGCAAACTCCGTATCAAAAAGCACCGACTATGTTGTGGTGGGTACTGATGCAGGTAGCAAGGCAGAGAATGCACAAAAATTGGGGGTTAGGATTCTTACAGAACAAGAGTACTTGAACATGCTTATCTAGACAACACCGCCGCCGCTATCGATATTTGTCGCAGTCTAACAAATTAAAGTTCTACAATGTGTGGTTTTTTATCTTGTGCTATGATGGCGCCATGAAACGTGAGGATATAGAACATTTGGCGACGCTAGCGCGGATTGAGCTTTCGGAGGCTGAAATAGAGCGTTTTTCGACGGAATTCGATGCTATTTTGGAGTATGTGGGTGCGGTGAAAGGGTTGGCAAAAGATGTTCCTGCAGAGCCCGCTCTTGGTCCTCTAAGTAATGTCTTTCGTGAGGACAAAGATCCGCATGCGCCCGGAATTTTCACTGAAGACTTGCTCAATTTGGCTCCCGATCGAGATCGAGGGTATGTTCGTGTAAAGAAGATTATCGATAAATAACATGGCAAAAACCATTACCGAAACTCGTGCTGCATATCTTGATGGTACAGAAACACCATCGAGCGTTGTTGATCAATGTCTAAAGGAGATTGATGCTCGCGAAAAAGATATTCGTGCGTACATAGATGTGTTTGACGATGTACGGGTGGAGGCAGAAAAAGCTGATCGACGTATCAAGGACGAAGGGGATCGCTCGCCCATTTTGACCGGTATGCCGATCGCAATGAAGAGTAATATATTAATAAAAGGAAGGCGTGCAACTGCTGCGTCAAAAATTCTTGAAAACTATATCGCGCCATATAGCGCAACGGTGAGTGAGCGACTCTTGGCTGCGGGTGCACTCTTTACCGGCACGACCAATATGGATGAATTTGCTATGGGTTCTTCAAATGAGAACTCGTCATTTTATCCAACAAAAAATCCACTTGATCTTTCGCGGGTGCCTGGTGGGTCTTCTGGCGGTTCGGCAGCAGCTGTTGCTATGGGAAGTGCGCTAGCGGCACTCGGCACAGACACCGGAGGCTCAATACGTCTCCCAGCAAGTTTTTGTGGTCTTGTTGGACTAAAGCCAACCTATGGAGCTGTCTCGAGATCGGGACTTATTGCGATGGGTTCTTCGCTCGATCAAGCAGGACCATTGACCCACAGTGTTGCAGATACGGAACTTCTGTACAAAACCATTGCGGGCAAGGATCCGCTCGACTCTACGACCTATGGTGCGGGAGTCTATGCCACCGTGTCAACAAAAGATACATATCGTATTGGTGTGCCATACTCTTTACTTGCAAACATGGAGGCTGATGTCCGAGGGGTCTTTGATGCTGCTGTAGAAACGCTAAAAAAGCTAGGACATACAATCGTCGACGTGTCGTTGCCACTGATGGAAAAAGGCCTGGCCGCGTACTATATCGTGATGCCGGCTGAAGTGTCTTCAAACCTTTCTCGCTATGACGGCGTGCGGTTCGGTCTCCATGTTGATGGTGACAATCTGTTGGGGGACTATCGCAAAACACGTGCCGCTGGTTTTGGTAGTGAAGTAAAGCGTCGTATATTGCTTGGTACCTACGTACTTTCTTCAGGCTATTATGATGCGTACTATACGACCGCGGAGCGCGTGCGTGATCTCATGCGTGCGGAGTTTAATGCGACATTTGCAGATGTCGATATGATCCTGACACCGACCGCACCGACACCGGCATTTAAGATTGGGGAAAAAGGTGATCCACTTTCAATGTACCTTGCGGATATCTTTACGGTTTCTGCAAACCTCACAGGAGTCCCATCTCTTTCAGTGCCCGCAGGTACGGTTGTGCGTGAAGGTGTGCATTTGCCCATTGGTATACAGGCGATGGCACCGCATAATGGAGAAGATCGCCTCTTTGATATCGGAAAACAGTTAGAGCATGTTTAAAACCCCCATCTACGTCGTTGCACTCGTCGCTCGAACCACTCACCGTACATCAAGTACGGCTCGGGTCCTCGCTCCTGTGCGGCCTCGTATCTGTAGGGTTTTCAAAACGCTCTACGATCGTTTCTAGACCTTAAGACGCTTTCTGTATGCCAGATCAGAATGACATAGTCTATAACCAATACGGCCTCGACGTCGGCAGCATTTTGACGTCCATCTACAATATGGTCACTGGATCTGGTACTTCAGTCTCTGATGTCGTCGGATTTTTTTGGGGAGTGTGGCAAGTCATTGCGATCATCTCATTTATTTTGAGTGGACTCCTCTTGTTTGGATTTATCTACGCAAAATTGCGCATAGCGGAGCTTGGTAAACTATATCATCATGCACTCCATCATGCTGAAGAAGAGTACGCTCACTTATCATCACACACATCCGGAAACAAGCGCTGGCAAGATGCACTGCTCCACACCGAGTCAGACAACCCCAACGATTGGCGCCTCGCCATCATCGAAGCAGACATCATGCTTGAGGAACTTTTGAGCTCGCTTGGGTTTGCGGGGCTCACGATAGGGGACAAGCTCAAGCGTGCGTCACCGCAGTTTTTTAAGTCGATTGACGAGGCATGGTCAGCGCACAAGGTCCGCAATGAGATCGCACACCGCGGTACGGACTTTATCCTCACTAAACGCCTCACCAAAGAAACTATCGAAAAGTACCGCCGCGTCTTCGAAGAATTTTCGATTATTTAGCACAAAAGCACCCAAGGGTGCTTTTGTGCACGTGTTGCGAAGCGAGAGCTTCTTACAGGAGCAGTACCCGTTGCGGATATTTTGTTCATCCTGCGGACTCCAAAATTATCTCGCAACAGATTCGATTCCCGTCGAGAAGCATCCCATGCTTCTCTCCCCGCAACACGTAACGCAAAACACCACCTCAAGGGCAGTGTTTTGACTAACGTGTTGCGGGGCCGGGAATCGAACCCGGGTCTGGAGGTTATGAGCCTCCCGAGGTACCTCTCCTCTACCCCGCGATAACTGAGTATTGAGACTATACGAGAAAAAATACAGAAGTGCAAGCGATATAAGTAAACACCTCATGGGGCAGTCTTTGCGGTATGATATGTATCCAGTGAAATTTAATGCCAACGAGGGCGTACTAACAGAAGAACGAGTCATGACTCCGGAAACCGCAAAAACAGATGCGGAGATTGTGCTTTTGTCATTAAAACAGAAGGAGTATTTTGCAGATCTTATGGAGCGATATGAAGCAAAGTTGCTTCGGTACATCAATCGTTTGGGTGTCTCGCGCACTGAAGATCGAGAAGATATTTTGCAGGAGATTTTTATAAAAGTGTATCGCAATCTGCACGCCTTTGATCAAAAGTTGTCGTTTTCCTCATGGATTTATCGCATTGCCCACAACGAGACGATGAGTTGGTTTCGTAAGCGACGCGTGCGCCCCGAGCATACACTGGTTGATGATGGCGATGCTGTTTTGAACATGATCTCGAGCGATGAACGAACGGACGATGTGCATCAGCATCGCGAGACAGAAGACGTCGTGCGTCGGGCGCTCGATGCATTGCCCGAGAAATATCGAACGGCGCTCCTCTTGCGTTTTTTTGAAGAAAAAAGTTACGAGGAAATCGCCGATATTATTGAGGTACCTGTGGGGACGGTTGCGACACTGGTGCATCGAGGAAAGCAACAATTGCGGACTTTATTAGACGGCGAACGAACACGGTATGGAACTTAAACCAACATCATCAGAGATAACGGAAGCGGTACTGTTGCGCATAGATCGCGAACAGATCGCGCCGCGACCACGATGGCATTTTGTGCTTCGCGAGGGGGTGGTGTGGTCGTGTGGCGCACTGTCTGTGGGTATTGGTGCGGTTGCTGTCGCAGCAACACTCTTTGAGATACGGTTCGCATGGTGGGATATGTATCTTGCAACGCATGAAAGCTTTCTTGAGTTTTCTCTCGATGCATTACCATTCGTTTGGCTCGTATGTATTGTGCTGTTTGCAAGCGTGACCTATGCATCGATTCGGTATACAAAAAAAGGGTATCGGTATCCGGTCTATATACTACTCGTGGGGTCGGTAGTCTTGAGTGGTGTTTCTGGGGCAGTGCTGTATGGTGTCGGGCTGGGTGAATTTTTTGATGAGGAAGTTGGATATTTTGTGCCGATGCACCGATCACTCATGGATCGTGAGCGTGTGCGGTGGCTCAAACTCGATCAAGGACGATTGGCGGGCATTGTGCGAGAAGTACCGATATCGGAAGGTAGTTTGTGGTTAGAGGGTCCTGATGGTGTGCCATATGAAATCAATATTAATGACTTTTCTCAACCAGATCGAACACTACTGCGTACTGGTGAACACGTGCGCGTCATTGGTGTGCCGGCAACAGACACACAAGCCCTTCACGGCTGCATTATTATGATGAAAAGAGATGATATTTTGCGTCACATACATATGGTGCATGGTCGTATTGATGTCGATAACATCGCAGGAAGTGAAAGGAACGTACTTTTTGCACGTAGTACTCTATGCAAGGGTGTACGACCCTATGCACGACTCGCACCACAAACTTCGCATTAGGATTCTACTATCAGATAACTTAGAGATGCATGACAAAAAATCAAAAGATTGCTCTTATGACGTTGCCAGCTCTCGCGCTGGTACTCTTGGGTTCGTCGGTGGCTGACATTGGTATCGCTTCTGCAAATATTGGCATAGAACGAGATCGAGGTTTGACATCAGAACAGCGCGCAGTGTTATTGCAGGCGCGTGAATTGCGAAAGGAGGGCAACAACGACGAGGCGCGAGCGCTCTTAAAAGATGCTGGATTAAATCCAAAAATGCGCCATCATCGAATGAAGCATATGGGCGGTGCAGAAATGCGCGCCGAGCATAAAGTCATAAAGCAGGCGATTGAAGACAATGATTTTACCGCTTTTAAGAATGCGACGGCAGAGGCACCATTTGCCGCCATGGTGACTAAAGAGAATTTTGCAAAGCTTGTCGAGGCACATACATTGCGAAAGTCAGGTGACAAGGAGGGTGCACGTACACTACTTAAGGATCTTGGCTTTCCGCATGGGGGCCATGGGATGAAGTAGGGAAAATAAGATTACGGAGTTTAAAAAAGAAGCCGCGCAGGTCCATCGGGACCTGCGCGGCTTCTTTTTTATCGCAAGAGCGGTTATAGTATCTAACACTATGCAATGCGTCATTTTAGCGGCCGGTCTTGGAAAACGAATGCGTCCCTTAACCGATGATCGCCCAAAACCACTGGTCCCTGTGTGTGGCAAGCCACTCGTCCATCACATAATTGAGACACTGCCGAGCGCTATTGATGAACTCATCATCGTCGTCGGCTATAAGGGTGAGATGATCCGAGAGTATTGTGGTACTGAGTTTTTGGGAAAGAAAGTCTCCTATATCGAACAAGTCGAACAGACAGGCACTGCGCACGCTCTGTGGCTCGCAAAGGATCTTATTAAGGGACGTTTCCTTTTTATGTTTGCGGACGATATTCATGGTGCACAAGATATTATGCGTGCGGTTTCGTACAATCGCTCACTCTTAGTCTCGCCGGTCGAGCATCCCGAGCGTTTTGGTATTGTCGTACGGAAAGCGGACGGTACGCTTGATTCTATGATAGAGAAGCCGGTAAATGCTCCCTCAAACTATGCGAGCAGTGGGGTCATGGTACTCGACCCGCACATTTTTGAATTTCCGCCGGAAAAACCACTCAATGGAGAGTATTACCTGTCTGAAGTTATAGAACGCTATGCGCAGAAATACCCGATGGCAGTTGTGGAGCAAGCGCTGTGGATCCCGATTGGATATCCTGAAGATATTAAAAAGGCTGAAGTTATTCTCGGTTGCGCCAAGAATTGACGTGTACAAAACACAAAGACACGTTATTATTTTCCTATGCAATGCATTATTCTAGCTGCAGGTGAGGGGACACGCATGCGACCGCTGACCTTGGAACGCCCGAAACCCCTCATTGAGATTTGTGGAAAACCTCTTTTGGCGCACATCGTAGAAACACTTCCTGATGTCGTTGATGAATTAATTATCGTCATTGGATACAAGGGGGATATGATCCGCGAGTATTGCGGTACTGAATTTCTTGGAAGAAAAGTGTCCTATGTTGTCCAAGAGAATCCAAAAGGAGGTACGGCAGATGCAGTATTTCAGGCTGCACCGTTGATGCACGGTACTTTTTTTGTGATCCATGGCGATGACATCCTCGGACGTGAGGCACTGGAAGAAGTATCCACAAAACAACACGGCATGCTTGCAGCACAGGCAGAAGATCCGACTAAATTTGGTGTGTTGGTTATGCATGACGATGGCACGCTCAACACCATTATTGAAAAGCCTGAAAACCCACCATCAGATCTCGTGAATATTGGAGGCTTTGTCCTTACGACGGACATCTTTAAGTATCCGGCAGAGCCATCGCCAAAAGGGGAGCGATATCTCACTGATTGTGTGACGGCGTATGCCAAAGATCACCCCGTGTCTGTTGTTGTTGAAGACTTGTGGATCACTGTTGGGAATCCGGACGATATTGCAAAAGCTGAAGCGATTTTGTGCCCTAAAAATTGAATTTTTTAGCCACGAATGCTTCATTTTCGAACAAAGTCATAGTATACTGGTACTATATGGCTAAGTTCGATAAAAAGGTACATGTATTTGACTTACGAAGAGCTGGAAAAAGTATTACGTATATCGCTAAAAAATTAAGTCTCTCAAAGAGTACTATAAGTGTATGGTGTCAAGATATTCATTTGACACCATCTCAGGCTGCAAAACTAAAGAGGAACAGTATTCTCGGTGGTCATAAGGGGCGCATGTTGGGTACCGAAACCAATAGGCAGAAAAAAATTAATTCTATCTCTCGCGAATATAATCTTGCTAAACAAGAATTACGTACTTTGACCAATAGAGACCTATTACTTTTGTCGATTGCTCTCTATTGGTCAGAAGGGAGCAAAACGGATTCGAGGTTCACATTTGTTAATTCAGACCCAGTAATGATTGAACTTATGTGTCAATTCTTACAACGGATTATGGGTGTCGAAAAAAGGCAACTCTCAGTCACTATTCAAATCAATGAACTGCATCGAGATCGTATTAAGGCGGTTATGGAGTTTTGGTCTAGTTACCTTGAAATTCCTCTGAATCAATTTAAACAACCGTACTACGTTAAGGCAAAACTTAAGAAAGTTTATGAGAATCACCATACTCATTTCGGTGTCGCACGCCTAAGGGTACTGCAGAGTTCGCGTCTAAAGTATAGGATGTTAGGGTATATTCATACCCTCAAGGAACAGGTTGTAGGTATCAAAAATTCTTCACAAGAAGTATTTATTTAAAAAATATGCTAGCATCCTTATTGTTCTATATTGCTGATGTAGCTCAGGTGGTTAGAGCACAACACTCATAAAGTTGGGGTCGAAGGTTCGAGTCCTTCCATCAGCACAGCAAAAAAGCACTTTGAAACTTTACAAAATTATGTATAATGCTCCTCACAAGCTGTATTTAAAGCGAAAGAGGGTCGTTTTTGAGCAGTTTGTAAAGAAGCGATTGCGGGCGTAGCTCAGCTGGTTAGAGCGCTTCCCTGTAGCAATGCAGCTTTCTGTCGAAATGGCAGATTGAAACTTTCCGGGATATCGGTGAAGGCTACGTTTGCCAAAGGCAAATATGCGAATACCGAGGGAACCCCATACACACAAACACATAGTATGGGGGCGCCGTAGAGACTAGATACCGGAACACCTACAAGCAACATTGCTCATGGTGAAGATATAGTCCATGCCGTTATGAAAATAGCGGGGTACATGCACGGAAGAGGCCGTGGGTTCAAGTCCCATCGCTCGCGCAATACAGAAAAGTCTGGTTTTTATACCAGGCTTTTCTTGTATAAGTCCGATGAAGACTTGAAAAGGTTGCCAGTACTTTTGTGACCGAAGGGGAACAAAAGGACGACAACCTGTACCGAACATGTAATGTTCAAGTCCCATCGCTCGCGCAACATGAAAAAAGACTCGGCTTTATGCCGAGCTTTTTCGTGTGAGCACCGATGAGGACTTGAAGACCTTGCGAGATCTTTTCAAAGAAAAGTCCGCAAGGTGTACCGAACATGTAATGTTCAAGTCCCATCGCTCGCGCAACATGAAAAAAGACTCGGCTTTATGCCGAGCTTTTTCGTGTGAGCACCGATGAGGACTTGAAGACCTTGCGAGATCTTTTCAAAGAAAAGTCCGCAAGGTGTACCGAACATGTAATGTTCAAGTCCCATCGCTCGCGCAATACAGAAAAGTCTGGTTTTTATACCAGGCTTTTCTTGTATAAGTCCGATGAAGACTTGAAAGACGGAAGCAAACAGTCCGGGCTGAACATGCTGGGAGCATGTTCAGGACCTTGTGAGGTATCTTTAGAAAAATACCCGAAAGGTGTACTGCTTCTGTAAGAGGATAGGGTCTCGAACCGTGGTATTATTTTGTTTATACGGAGGGAGTATAGAA
>CAYOAM010000003.1:0-73915 GCA_964402035.1 uncultured Candidatus Saccharibacteria bacterium | reverse complement strand
TACTTGCACTCATTATTATTGGCACAGGGCTTATCTTCACCCAAAATCTTTGGGTGCCAAAACTGGTATCATACATATTGCAATTCAATTGAGTGATAGCTTGTTTTTTGTCATTGATGCCTTTCGGAACGAAGTGTGACGAGTGGGAAATTATCTACACTATCCACCACTCTGCCAGTCGTGGATGAAATCAAATTGGTAGAGGAGATTGAGAACGTTTAAGGTCAAGTTGTCACGTACTTCGTACGCGACAAAAAGCTCCAAGAAAATCCCAATAGCGATAGTGAGCACTATGGGATACCGCCACGCAAAGAAGAAACCAAGAATCATAGATACGGTGTCGCAGAGTGAGTTGAGGATACTGTCACCCGTGTAGCCGACCGCAAGGGCTTGTTCGCGATAATGATTGATAACCCACGGTGTATTTTCGAGTACCTCCCAGCCTATCTCAACACCCATGGCAAGAAGCAGTCGGAATGAGACAGGTGAGCGTGGGAAAAACATTGTTGCAAACCAATAAAAGAGAAAGCCATGGATGATGTGTGAAAAGGTGTACCAGTCGCTTATCTGTTGCGAGTTGTCGGGACTCAAGATTTCTCCCGCCCACAAAGAGATCTTTCCAGATGCTGAGATTGTTGGTTGTCCCATAGCCCACAAAATGAGACCTTGAAAAATAATAAAACCAACAGCAAGAATAGCGTATCGATGTGTGCTTAAAAATTGTTGCATACGCTAAGTATACGTTATGTTCTTGAGAAAATTATGGTATCATCGGCTCGTTGTCATCCTAGCTGTTTGGTAGGTAGTACGTATCAGAAGCAACAGTAATTTAAGCCGCCTTAGCTCAGTTGGCAGAGCATGTCACTCGTAACGACAAGGTCCGCAGTTCGATCCTGCGAGGCGGCTCACGGAACAAAGTGGAGAGAGAAACCTCGGCGCAACTGTCGCTTGCGACGGGAGCAGGGATTGAAGGGGTTGCCAGCTCTTATTTAGAAGAGCGACAACCCGTACTGACACGGTACGTTTCAATCCCGGCATATGGCTCAAATAGAAAAAGCACCATTGGTATATTGATGGTGCTATGTATCGGTGTTTGTGCAATCCTCGAGGATACCTTGTGCTAGTTTGTGGACATCTGCATCCGGATTTTGGCAGCTGATCAAGAAGTCATGCAGTATCTTATCAATTTCTACCTGTGAACTCCCACGATCTTCAAGTGTCCTATTGAGTTGGTGACACACTCGACGAATGTCCTCCAATCGTTGCTGTTTTTTTCTAGATTCAGTACGTACTTGGAGAATAAAATCCTCCCACCTTCCCTGCAGGAATTGGAGTGATCGACGAATGAGTCGAAGTGGAAGCTCAAACAACCACAGCATGTATCGCATATCTGACCCTCCTCGGGTTCATCTAGGTTGCATACTAAGTGTTGTATCGTTTCTCGTCAAAATAATCACTCGCATATTAGGGATTTTTCTGTTATTCTTTTTGCTGTCTCTACATGAATAGAGACAGCAAAAAATTGCCATCTTAGCTCAGTCGGTAGAGCGCGTCCATGGTAAGTCGCATAGACTTTTGCCCAATGTACCGGAAACGGCACATTTGTAACCTGAATTACGGTTAAAGACCAGAGTGTGGTTAAGACCGTGGCACTCCTCGTGAGGGCCCGAACGACTGACAAAGGGCACTACGTCTCAAGATGAGATATGTGCAAGATACAGTCTAGTCCTCAGATATCACTTTATAGAAACTGAGGTGTAAGCGAAGGACGAGGTCCCCAGTTCAATCCTGGGAGATGGCTCAAGTGAGAAGCGAATACTTGAAGCTTCGCAAGAAGTTGTCGGTATTTTGATGAAGGCAAAATACCATACAACTTGAACAGTTCCTGTCAGGAAGAATGAAATGACGATTGAGACAGATCCGCGCAACTGTCGCTTGCGACAGGAGCACGGATTGAAGACCTTGCGCGATCTTTTTAAAGAAAAGTACGCAAGGTGTACTGAATCTGTGAGGCTGCTAAAAAGCAGGCAATGTTCAATCCTGGGCACTATGTGCTGGGAGAACATAGTGGACCTATTGAGATAGATTATGAATTCGCACTGAGGTGGAATGAAATAATATATCCTAATGGTGTACTGCTTCTGTAAGAAGATGGCTCAAAAAATCATCAAGGAAAAATGCCCACATCGGGGCATTTTTCGTTAGTGGGACATGCTATCCTGTTATAGGAAGTTTCTCCTTATATTAGTTAATTTTTAGGCATGCGATTCTCGATTGTGTTAGTTGTCTTTCTGCTCCTTTTTCTGCACAGTACTCCAGTATTGGCGGTGAGCAAAAAAGTCCAGGAGCGTGAGATTAAAGCTTTAGAAAAGCGAATCAAAGAATTGCAAAAAAAGACGCAGGGCACAGCAAATGCGGGTGCTTCGTGTCCCACGCTCACGCAATCTTTAGAGAAGGGGGCGAAGGATGTGTCTGTAGAGACCCTACAGCGTTTTCTAGCGTCTCGTTACTCAGTCAAGCAGTCAGACATCGTGACGGGCTTTTTTGGTGATACGACTAAAAAGTACGTCATGCAGTTTCAGCGAGAACAGGGCATACCCGCCGAGGGGATCGTGGGGCCACTTACTCGTGTAGCCATCACAAAGGCATGCTCAAAAAATACAACACAGGTAGCGCCACGTCTCAAGAAAGACACGACTCAAAAGATCTCGGGTTCGATCGATCGTAATTCGCTCGAAACACTCCTGACGCAGCCCCGTATCGAAGGGACAGCAAAAAATGTGAGTGTGGTCACACTTTCTATTAGTACTGCAGCAGGAAAGGTTTATGGGAGCGGTAATATTGCGGTCGTCGACGGCGAGTGGTTGCATCAGATTGGTACTCCATTTGCACCGGGCGTATACTCGATTGAGCTTTTTGGTGAAAATACCCGTCTCACAAAAAAGAAATATACACTAGAGTCTCAGGATGAGACTGCGCGGGTGATTGTGGCAACAAACCCCGTCGTGTCGCCGGTTGTGCCTGTGGTTGTACAAACTCCAGCGCAAGCCCCTGTCCAAAACACCCCTGTAGCTGCTCCAGTAGTGCCGGCAACTCCACCTGTTGTGGTCGTGCCTCCAGTGACCCCTACGCCCCCGACTCCACCTGTTGTTGTGCCGGTTGGTGCATATTATACACAGACCGTTCTCGCGAAAGGCATAGTGATCAAAGCAGCAGCAAAAGTTGATCCGCAGGCTCTCGTCGTAGCAAAAACAATAGTCGAAAGGATGTTGGCAACCGTGCAGCCTGCACTCGTCGCCCGCATGGTTGGGTATGGAGCAGCGCTTGCTATTGTTCCTCGTACCGACTATGTATCTGTGCTGCCTGAGTACACACGATACGCTGACAGGACACTCGGGTATATTCCATTTTCGACACGTGGCGGGGGAGGAGTGATCGGTCAACCGATCACCGCTACATCAGAGGAGAATCTTCTCAAGTTGCCCGGCGACGGCTTTTGGAATGAAGACATTACGTATCATGAATTTGGGCATGCGATCATGAACCTTGGGTTTAGTCCTCAAGAAAAGTCAAAATGGAGCGCTCTCTTTACAAAAGCAAAAGCAAGGAATACATTTCCCGGGACATATGCCATGACCACGCAAGATGAATATTTCGCAGAATTTTCTCAGTCTTACTTTGGGGTCAACAATGAAATAGGTGGCAAGACTGAAATGCAAAATGGTGATCCAGAAGCGTACGCATTTGTGGATGCTATTTATACAGGAACCGCAGTGGCCGCAGACACACACAGTGATCGACTTTCTCAATTGGCAAATATTTTGATTGGTCTTCAAGCGGTGCTTGATGCGCTCAAGACTCGCTAGCGGGTAAGCTTTGGTAAAGGAAAAAGCCGGTTGCACGTTGTGCAACCGGCTTCACCTGTCTTATTCCTCCTTTGTGTCGAGTGACTCTGCGTGCAGAGCCACAAGTTCAGTCGTTAATTCAAGAAGAAATCTGTGCAATGCCTCGCCATTCGGTCCTGCCGATACGATGAGCCCTGTTATGTATCGAAGCATCTCGATCATGCCGAGCAATCTCTCGGGGGACGGACGCGGGCCGACAAATTTCTTTGCGAAAATCCTAAGGTCCAACCGGTACAGCGTCATGGTCACCTCCTTCAGGCAACACTGTCATTATACCATACATGCGGCTATTTTTCAATAGTATTTTTCGTGTTACTTCATGATATGAAATAGATAGATGTGTCTCAAATTGAGGAAGGAGGAGGTATGGAAAATGATTTTGAATCCACCCCTCTTTCGCTTGAAAATATTGAGACGAAGGGGGAGGGTTTGCGACTACTGTTTGCCTTGGAGCAAGAACTCGATAAGTTGCATGCATTTTTACTTGATACCTTTGAGAGTATCACCACTCCTTCGAGGGAATTGCCCAAGAGAGATTGGGAAAACTTAATCAGTGCTCTGATGGCTGACATTGTTAGGCATAAGGCATACATGCGCGAGGTGCGTCTGAAGATGGAGACACTGCCCGAGTAACTACGGGCAGTTTTTGATATACTGCGCCTATGCACGATGGTCAGAAGACAGAACGTATCGCAGAAATCGAAGCCGCTATGCAGCAGGCGGATTTTTGGAATGATCCAAAAAAAGCTCAGGCGATGATCAAGGAGCTGCAGGACCTAAAAGAGGAGGCGGAAGGGAAAGAAAAGTACGATCGAAATCACGCAGTGATTTCGGTCGTATCCGGCGCCGGAGGCGATGACGCCGAGGATTTTGGACGTATGCTGCTTGAGATGTATCAGCAGTGTGCGGTACGGCACGGATGGGAGACCGCTATTGTTGATGAAAACAGAAATGATCATGGAGGGTACCGCAATATAACCTTTGAGGTCCGTGGAAAGGGCGCCTATGGTACGTTGAAAAATGAATCGGGTGTTCACCGTCTCGTACGCATGTCGCCGTTCAATGCTTCGGGCAAGCGTCAGACATCATTTGTGCTTGTGGAGGTTGTACCAAAATTTGATTCACCAAAAGAGTTGGAAATTCCCGAAGAAGAACTCGAGGTTTCCTTTGCGCGCTCGGGTGGTGCCGGCGGACAAAATGTGAATAAGCGCGAGACTGCGGTGCGTATTACTCATGTACCGACGCATATTTCTGTTGTTGCGTCGACCGAGCGAAGTCAGCAACAAAATCGCGAACGTGCACTCGCATTGCTTAGCGGAAAATTGTACGCGTTTCGCGAAGAACAGCGCAAGCGAGAACTCAAAGGACTCTCAACCGAAAAGACCATGAAGATCGAGTGGGGTAGTCAGATCCGTTCCTATGTGTTGCATCCGTATCAACTAGTGAAAGATCACCGAACAAACGTTGAAGTGCGCGATATTTCACGGGTACTCGACGGTGATCTAACAGAATTTCTAGACGCTTCCAAATACATGGAGTAGAATAGACAGGTTACGCGCTCTGCGCGTTTTGTATATGATTTACTTTGAAAAAGTTTCCAAAATATACAACAACTCTGCTGCTCTTCGTGACGTCACCTTTAAGGTAGCGCCGGGTGAATTTCTTTCGATCGTAGGTCATTCAGGAGCAGGAAAGACCACACTCATTAAAATGCTGATTGTTGAAGACCGACCGACCGACGGAGCGGTTTTTTTTGAGTCATTGAATGTCCATACGATCCCCAAGGGACGATTGCCGCACTACCGCAGGAAGATCGGTACAGTATTTCAGGATTTTAAACTTCTGTTGAATAAGACCGCGTATGAAAACATCGCCTTTGCCATGGAGGCAAATGGGCGCACAGATGCCGAGATTGCAGAAAATGTACCGCAGGCACTTGAGCTTGTGGATCTTGGTGACAAAATGTGGAATTTCCCGCATGAACTTTCGGGCGGTGAAAAGCAGCGTGTTGCCATTGCGCGTGCGATTGTGAATCAGCCTGATCTCATCATTGCTGATGAACCAACAGGCAACCTTGATCCTATCGCTACCTACGAAGTCGTACAGATCTTAAAGAAGATCAACGATCTGGGGACGACGGTCATCATGACCACGCACAACAAGGGGGTGATCGATGCCTTGGGTCGCAGGGTTATCACCATGGACGGCGGGCGCCTTGTGCGCGATGATGTAGATGGGAAGTACGTCCTATAATATTTATGTGGATTGCATTTAAACGAACAGTACGATCAGGATTTGTGGGTTTTTGGCGCAACGCTTTTGTATCGCTTGCGGCCATTTTTGTGATGATGGTGACGCTCTTTGTGATTGGCTCAGTGATTTTCCTCGGACAACTGCTCGATGCATCACTCGCACAGATCAAGGACAAGGTAGATATTAATGTATATTTTGCAACGGACGCGGAGCCAAACGATGTTCTTGCGCTCAAGACCTCGCTTGAGGCACTCAAGGAAGTAGAGGAAGTGGTGTACATATCTCGCGAAGAAGCGCTTGCAGCATTTCAGGAGAAGCACGATGATGATCAAAAGATCATTCAAGCGCTAGAAGAACTTGGGGAGAATCCTCTCGGTGCGGCACTGCGTGTCCGCACCGAGGAGACCACGCAGTATGAAAGTATTGCCGCATTTCTTGATGAACAGCAAAAACTGGCACCGACCGAACGTGGGTTTATTGACCGCGTAAACTACAACCAAAACAAAGATGCGATTGACCGCTTGACCGCCATCATCGATGCTATACAGCGCGCAAGTTTTATCACAACCATCATCCTCATTGCGGCTTCGATCCTCATCACTTTCAACACCATACGTCTTGCGATCTATACAGCACGCGAAGAGGTCAACATCATGCGACTCGTCGGTGCGGGCAACATGTTTATCCGTGGGCCATTTATTTTGCAGGGCATGATGTATGGCGTTGTCGCAGGTATTGTGACCTTGCTCATCTTCTACCCACTCACACTATGGCTCGCCAAAGGTACTCAGATCTTCTTTGAACTCAATATTTTCCAGTACTACGTCAACAATTTTGGTCACATCTTTTTGGTCATCATCGGTGCCGGTATACTGTTGGGTATGATCTCAAGCGGTCTTGCGATCGCACGCTATCTGCGCTCATAATTTTTATGGCAACACAAAAACAAAAAACACGAAAATTCATTTTCGTGGCCGGCGGAGTTATGTCAGGGGTGGGAAAAGGAATTGCGTCCTCGTCAATAGGGCGCATTTTACGATCCTATGGACTCATGGTGA
Source organism: uncultured Candidatus Saccharibacteria bacterium (assembly GCA_964402035.1). GTDB lineage: Bacteria > Patescibacteriota > Minisyncoccia > Phycocordibacterales > UBA918 > JAIETH01. The sequence goes on along the minus strand of CAYOAM010000003.1, from coordinate 66,699 downwards.
CCGCGCTCAAAATCGATCCCTATATCAATGTCGATGCGGGCACGATGAATCCAACGGAGCATGGGGAAGTGTTTGTGCTTGAAAGTGGACTCGAGACCGACCAGGACATGGGGAACTATGAACGTTTTTTGGATGTCACCTTGCCAGCGGTCAACTACATGACGACCGGCAGTGTGTATCTTGATGTGATCCGAAAAGAGCGCAACCTTGAATACAAAGGCAAAAATGTGGAAGTAGTGCCTGATATTCCACTTGAGGTCATCCGTCGCATTGAAACCGCGGCAGAAGAAGCGCATGCGGATGTGACGATTATTGAGATCGGTGGGACGGTAGGTGAGTACCAAAACGTACTGTTTCTCGAAGCAGCGCGCATGATGAAGACCAAGCACCCACAGGATGTGGCGGTCGTCCTCGTGAGCTATTTGCCGGTGCCTGGCTCAATAGGTGAGATGAAGACAAAGCCAACCCAGACAGCGGTTCGCTCACTGAATGCCGTGGGTGTCTTTGCAGATTTTATCATTGCACGCAGCCCGGTAGGGGTCGACGAAAAGCGCAAGGAAAAGATATCCCGTTTTTGTAATGTGCCTGCAGAACATGTTATTTCTGCGCCTGATGTGAAAAGTATCTATGATGTACCGCTCAATTTTGAAAAAGATAAACTCGGTCAAAAACTCTGCTCGACCCTACGCCTCAACTGCAAAAAGTCTGACTTTGGTCCGTGGGAAGCATTTGTACGAAAGTCAAAGAATACAAAAAAAGAAGTGAAGATAGCGATTGTAGGAAAATATTTCGATTCAGGGGATTTTGTCCTCTCTGATTCATACATTTCGGTTATTGAAGCTTTGAAGTTTTCTGCGTACGCTGCGGGAGTGCGTCCGGTGATTGAATTTTTGAACGCAAAGCACTTTGAGAAAGATCGCAAAAAGCTAGCAACACTCAAAAAGTATGGCGGTATCTTGATACCTGGAGGTTTTGGTGAGACTGGTATCGAAGGAAAAATACGAGTGATTGAATATGCGCGTATGCACAAGATTCCGTATTTCGGTCTCTGCTACGGTATGCAGCTTGCCGTTGTCGAATATGCACGCAATGTATTAAAACTCAAAGATGCAAATACAGTAGAAATAAATCCAAAAGCGAAAGATCCTTTGATCGATATCATGCCTGACCAAAAAGAGAAGATGGCGAAAGGGGACTATGGCGGCACGATGCGTCTCGGCAGCTACGCATGCGATTTGCGTGCGGGCACGATTGCGCAAAAAGCATACGGCACAAAGCAGATCATAGAGCGCCACCGTCATCGCTATGAGGTAAATCCTGCATACATCGAGGCAATACAAAATGCCGGCATGGTGTTCTCAGGCACCTCGCCAGACGGTACACTCATGGAGATAGCTGAACTTCCATACAAGGTGCATCCATTTTTCCTCGGTACCCAGTTTCACCCAGAGTTCCTCGCGCGGCCACTGTCACCGCACCCACTCTTTACCGCATTTATCAAAGCAGCGAAATCAAAGGGTACCGCATAGTCAAGATGCAAAAATTTTGATACAGTGGAAATGCGCTTCAAAGCGCCTTTTTGTTACATACAAAAATATATTGCCGATTCGTCTAATGGTAGGACGTCACCCTCTGGAGGTGAATATTGGGGTTCGAGTCCCTGATCGGCAGCTGACGAATGGAATGAGGAAGCTGCCGATCAGGCGCAGCTCGCCCATGGCGAGCGTTGTGCGGACTCGAAAAGGTTGCCAGATATTTTAAAAACAAAGTGCATTAAAATATCGACAACCTGTACCGATTCTGTATGGAATCGAGTCCCTGAGCGGCAGCAAAAAACTAGACTACAAAAATGTCAAAAATATTGTCCCTGTCCCAATTTCCCACGGTGCAACGGCGACTGCTGTATGTCATTCTCTTATGTTGCGTACTGTATCTCATTCTATGGATAGTGTTTCGTCCCTCACACGAACGTACCTGGGAGCAGGGGCAAGAAGCACTGCCACAGATTGCCATTGAACAGAATGGGCACATCACCATTACAAACTTTAGAAATTTTGATTGGCAGAAAGAAGGTACTACAACATCGCGATATGAAACCCGCACATATGCACTCGACACGCTCGAAACTGTTGATGTGCTTATCTCGCACTTTGCTGATTTCGAAGGACTAGCCCATATCTTTTTAAGCTTTGGCTTTCGGGATGGTGAGCATGTCATCGTATCCGTCGAAACACGTCGCGAAATTGGCGAAAAATTCTCACCATTCCTGGGTATGTTGCGACAATTTGAGATTGTGTATGTAGTCGGTTCTGAGCAGGATATTATCGGGGTGCGTACCGACGTCCGTGAAGGTGAGCGTGTCTACCTCTACCCGACCAAGGCAACTCCCGAAAAAGCACAGAAGCTTTTTTTGGCGGTTGCTGATGACGTCAACAATCTCTACAACACGCCGCGTATGTACAACACACTGCTCCACAACTGTACGAACGAAATCACCCGACGTGTCGAAGATATATCAGATGTAGATTTTCCACTCACGTGGAAGACGGTCCTCCCCGGATACTTTGACGAGGTGCTCTATACGATGCAGTTAATTCAATCTGATCTTTCGTTTGATGAGGTCAAGAAAAGGCATTTTATCGATAATGATACTGTCAACCGATACGATCCTACCTACAGCGTCGATTTGAGGAGATCGCATTGATCATGTGCGCTAGAATCTCGAGAATAGAATTAACATAGACAACATGAGGAAACTTATCATGTGGAATGTGGTGACACTCGACGGCCGTTTTGAGGGAGAAAAGCCGTGGGATCTATCTTTTCATGAACTCGTATGGGGGTCGGAACTTGAAGCGCTGAGTCTTGAGCAGTTGGGTGAGGCGAGCATGCTTGTCTTTGGCGAGAATACATACAAAGGCATGGCGGAGTATTGGTCAAAAGCGGATGCGACCGATCCAACAGTGGCGCCCTATATGAACAGCATTGCGAAAGTTGTTTGTTCAGAAACACTAGATAAAGCGGAATGGAATAATACGACTATTGTCCGTGATGCAGTCGGTGAAATTAAGCGTTTGAAAGAGGGGGAGGGTGGACCCATGTTTGTGTTTGGTAGTGCCATACTTTCGGAGTCACTGATGAATGCAGGGTTATTTGATGAAATTCGTGTATGTGTTGCACCAACCATCCTAGGGTATGGACGACATTTGTTTACCGATACAACCAGGTTGCGAAATCTGAAATTGCTTGAGGCGAGACCACTTCAAAATGGCGGGGTCGTGCTTCGGTACGCAGTGGTGAGTTAGCGTTCGACGCCAAATCCACAATTTTGCCCGCATCCTCTCTTTAGGTACCCTCGTTATACCTTTATATGGTTGTTTCAAGAAAAAAATTCGTCATTCTCTTTATTATTTTTGGGTTTGCTTTTCTTTTTAGCACTACCTCATTTTTGGGATCAACAGGTCCTCGAGGCTTTCCGAAGCCTCCCGACTTTGTCCTTTGGACCGGTAGCGACTCGCCAATCGCCTGGAAGCGTACCGTATCCACAATTATATTGCCTATCAAAATTTTTTTGATAGGACCTTTGGCTCTACCTCAGATCAATTTTTTGAAAGAAGATCCACCGCCTCCATTTATTGGCATTTACCTCATTTTCTACTGGACTATTCTTGCGGTAAGTATTCATTATCTCCTGGGTAGATTAAAATGGAAAAATCATGACTACCAGCATTTCCCTCAATAGCTTCTTGAGAATAGGTCCCTCCTCCTACCAGACGGTCACGGCATACTTTTTATGGGAGATGTTACACTAAGATGTGTGAAAGATAATGATCCCACCCGGGTTGAAACAAATCGTACAAGGTCCAATCGTTTGCGAGTACCTCGCCCTTTGTTGGAGGTGTTAGTCCTTGTAATCTTAGTATATTTTGTAAATTTAGCATGTGTCGAATATAGATCCCATGTTATTTTTTTGAGACTTGATAAGCAGTGGGAAAGACAAATGTTAGAGTGGGTTGGCAATAACAGCATTCATGAAGATAACCCTGATACTCCGGAAGTAGTGCTCATAACTGGATCTAATGATATTGTTACTTCTGATTTATCGGTTACGTCATTTGGCATTCGCACCGGCGGGGGGTATCAAATGGAAGGAGGCCTTATAGATACTATTGAAATTTCGCCCACCGAGACATTGTATCTTTTTGGTAGACTGTCTACTCGATATGATCCTGGTTTGTTGAATAATCCATTGCGGTCGTGGAGATCGTTTGGTGATATTTTTGTAGTAAAAAAAGATACCAATGAGAGCTCGATAGTGTGGACTGACACAGACGGTAGAGGCGCAGGGGAACATTGGGTTGGCTGGAAAACCCGCACAGAAGATGAGCATTTGTTTGTGGATGTGTATCGCGGATCTCTTGGGCAGGTAAAAATTTGGTATTCAATAACATTAAAGTAAGTATTGATCACGATTGGTGTGCTGTGGATTTGAGGGAAATGGTGGCGGTCACCATTTCCCTCATATGTGAGTAGTTTCCATTTTCTTCCTATAGGCTACAAAAGCTAGGAGTCCTGCTGGGATGAGTGCCCAGAGCATGCCGGGGAAACCAGCGTAAGCGCTGTATAGGACTACTCCTGCAAGAGAAATGATCGCAAGGATAGTGGCGGAGAGGGGTGCGTATTTGCGTACTGAATCGATTTTTGTTGCCGCAAGTGATACAAGAGCCGCCAGTATCTGTAGTAGCGCAAGCATAATCCAAAATATGCTTGGAAGAGTGGTAAGAGCCCACGTGCTTGCGAGTCCAGCATAGTTGCTCATCATGTACGCTCCGCCTATGATGAGCCAAAGAGACAAAAGGACCTGAAGGATGGTCGTAAATATAGCCATAATATTATTTATCGAATAGACATATTCTAGTATACTGTGGACCAAAAAAAGTTCTATCGTCTACGGAGCGAAGCATCATTTCACCATGAGATGGAGGTCCCCTAGCGCAATCGTCGTCGTTGCGCGCGGCACATGGTCGAGTAAGTACATTTGGAGTATACTAAAAAGCTATGAAATATCTTGTCACATATCAAATGCCTCACACAGGCCTCGACGCGTGGATGCAATTGCCCGAAGCGGAACGAAAGGCGCAAGAAACACAAATGCAGTCAGAGTGGAATGCCTGGCTTCAAAGTCACAAGTCAGCCATGCTCGAAACAGCCGGAGTTGGAAAACCTAAACGTGTTACTGCTGGTGGGGTAGAGGATGCGCGCAATGATCTCATGATGTACTCGTTTGTAGAAGCAGAGTCGCTTGAAGCAGCAGCAGCGATGTTTGAAAATCATCCACATTTTGGAATCCCCGGCGGCTCGATCGAAGTCATGTCAGTGAATAAAAATATCGATTAAGGAGTCTTCAAAAGAGAAGCAGAGACTGTATATCTAAACCCTAAAACGTGCTCATTCAGTAAGGCTGGCTAATGGTATCCTTACAGTATGAATATTTTTAAATCAACGCAGTTTACCTGGTGGCAACTCGGTTTGCTCAAGTGGGCAGTCCTGTTTATTGGTATTGCAATCGGCGCTACATGGCCAGAAGTATTTGCTCGCTACGCAACTATCTTGCTCGTGGTTGGGTTGCTCATGAGCGTATATCTTGGCGTGATCTGGTTGCGCGCCACATAATTCTGAGTCACAGTAGACAGTCAAAATGCGCATGGTAACGCATGTGTGTTATGCACGGCTCCATACTATGGAAAGAAATAAGCGATTGTACCGAAGTGAGACAAATAAGGTGTTTGCCGGTATTTGTGGTGGCTTGGGAGAATACTTTGAAATTGATCCTGTACTTATACGTTTGGTATGGCTACTTGTTGTAGTGTTTACCGGCATTGTGCCGGGACTACTGACCTACATCATTGCCATCTATATTATTCCCAAGACGACGACGATGCCATTAAGTACGAGTGAAACAAAAAAATATGAGTGAGAAAATTCGCATCGAACAGCATAGTGTTACCGGAGGCATCTGGATTATTGGCTGGCTCTTCACCATTGGTTTTTTGCATCTGCCATTTTGGCAGGGTGCACTTGCCCTTGTTTTGTGGCCATACGATATTGGTCTTGTTCTCAGTTCGTTTGCCGGTTAGCGCTTTAGATCCTGTCCGAGACAGTGTATTTGTTATTTCCGCAAGATTTTCTCCATCACTTTTCCTTTTGCAAGCTCGTCGATCAACTTATCTAAATAGCGAATCTCCCGCATGGTTGGCTCTTTGATCTCTTCGATTCTGACTCCGCAGATTACTCCTGTGATCAGCGTGCGTTTAGGGTTAGGTTTCGGAGCTTTTGCAAAGAATGTCTCAAAGTCTGTGTTCTTTTTGAGTCGCGTCTCCAAAGCTTTCTGGCTGTAGCCCGTGAGCCAATGTATTATTTCGTCAACTTCTTTTTTTGTGCGCCCTTTTTTCTCCGCTTTTGCTATATATAAAGGGTACACACGTGCGACGCTCATGGTATAGATACGATGCTTTTCCATTACGTTTGATTTTACCATGCAGTATGAGTGTATACGTAGGTCACCAACTTGCTGTTTCACAGCCAGTATTAGTGTGATCCGCCGCGTTCGGAGTTGGGGAACTGTCTTCCCGAGTGTATGCCCGTTGTGGTCTCGTATCTACGTGTATACTCAGCATATGCGGCGACTGTTTCGTTTGATGCTCTGTGGGATAGTATCGGTGCTGGTTCTTATTTTTTCGGTGTATGCCACTATATTTTTTGCCTCAAGGATGTACCTATACGATACCGTTGATGATGTACCAATCGTCGAGGTGGGACTCGTACCGGGGGCGGCTCTCACGGACGATGGCGGGCTCTCTTCAGTATTCACCGCACGAGTACAGGTTGCGATCGAATTATATAAGGCAAAGAAAATATCAAAAATTCTTGTTTCGGGTGACAACAGTACTTTGAGCCACGATGAAGTTAATCCTGCACGCGTATATCTTATAAACCAAGGAATTTTGGATCAGGATATTTTCCTCGACCACGCAGGTTTTGATACGTACAGTTCTATGTATCGAGCCCGTGACATCTTTGGAGTCACATCGATCATTGTTTCCACGCAGTCGTTTCATTTGCCGCGCGCTGTTTTTATTGCGCGACAACTTGGTATCGAGGCATACGGGGTTCGGGCTGATATACCGAATTTACGGTTAAGAAATTATTTCCGCGAACTTTTAGCCAATGTAAAAGCAGTGCTCGATCTACTATTGCAGAGGACTCCGAAATTTTTAGGTGATGCGATACCGATCACCGGTGATGGAAGAAATTATCCATAAGCAAAGCATGTGACAAAAAAGGGTCAATACTGCTCCTGTAATGAAAGAGACTTCTCGACGGATCTCTGTGTATGAATAAACCGTTATGCTGCCGTGCCACCGTCATTTGTTCGTAGGGTTTGATATGTACGCTCTCCGCGTCAGCGGTCAGGGTTAAAGACGGAAAACTGTGGGTATGGCCACCATACGTTGTGAAGGGATCAGTGCAATCGAGACGGTGTGTATCTGGTGCATACGGTAACTATCTTCAGTGTTTGTGTGAGTGTGTTGCGTACTCGAGCGCCGTGCTCTCTTTTCTAAGCGTTTGGTCGTCTACACCAGGCGTTGGCTTTTTTACAAGCATAAGTACCGATACGAGTGTTGTGATTGGGACAGCAAGCACGAGGCCAATACTACCGATCATAATGCGTACGATCTCGGTCGAAAAAATTTCAGTGTTAGCTATGTGCGCGATGCTCGTCTGTGATGTTTGGTAGAAGAGAAGGAGAAGCGGTAGAGACGCACCGACGTACGCTATCGCCAATGTATTTACGAGTGCGCCAATATGTTCACGTCCAATACGGAGCGCTCGCTGGTAGATAGTCTTTTTTGGTACGTGCGGGGCAATACGAGTAAGTTCTTCGACGGAGACCGCTTGTCCGATGGCTGCATCATACAGTACCCCCAGGAGTCCGATGATAATGCCGCCTAAAAGCAGACCTACGATATCGATAGAGCCACGGGTGTTGAAGTTGAGATAGACCGCTTCTTCTGAGCCAAAGCCACTGAGACGTGTGAAGTGTACCGACCAGTATGCGAGGAGACCAGTGATCCCGACGGTGAGTATCATGCCGAGTACTGCAGCAGACGTAGTCCGATTGAAGCCGTGCGTGATATATGAACCAAGGACAATGATAAGTGAGGCAACGCCGATGGTGACGAGCAGTGGTGAGTATCCCTGCAAAATACCCGGCAAGAGCAAAAAGAAAATAAGTACAAAGCTCCCGATGAGACTTGCGAGCCCTCGGACACCCTGTTTTCCTCCAAAAATAAATACGGCAACTACAAACAGACCAACGAGGACCAGTACGTGGGGGAGTCGATACGGATCATTGACACTGTAGTAGTCCATACCGTCAAACGCACCAATCGTGTGCATGAGATAAAATACTTCACCTTTTTTGAGGTTTAGGTAGTCGTTTTCAATCGTGACGCGTTTGCCTTTCTCAACACCGTCCAGTATTTCGACGGTGATGGTTTGGTATGAGGTTTTGGTGTCCGTTTCGGGTATTTCTCGAACCTCCTCTTTTTCGATAGAAAGTACTCGACCCTTCATCAAGGTAACCTGGTCGGGAACTATTTGAGCTTGAGCAGAGGCAAAGCCAGCACTAGCGAATACCGTAAGGCATACAAAGGCAAGGAGTGTTTGTTTAAGCAACATAAGTCGGTACAGTATACCTTGTTAGGGCATTCGCTGCTATTGCAAATAATTTGCATTAATATATACTCACCGTATGAAGAAACAGACGGAGATTATGGAAGAGGCGGCGCACGTGTTACGTGATGCGGGTTTTCGCGCTACAACGACTCGTATACAGCTCTTGCTGCTGCTCGAGAAGGCTGGGACACCATTGTCGATACAAAAGATAGAAGAGTTGTGGAACGGCGATGCGCCTGATATCACCACCTTGTACCGATCGCTCACCGATCTTAGTGCGGCAGGTATTGTACGTCGCATGGACCTAAATACTGGCATCGCACATTTTGAATACACACCCAGCCGACCGCATCACCACCATATAGTTTGCAGTGATTGTGGGAAAGTAGAGGAGCTCGCATATTGTGCGCTCGGTGGCTTGGAAAATAAATTGGCGCTTGAGTCAAAACACTTTAAAAGTATTTACTCACATAATCTTGAATTTTTTGGACACTGTTCTGCGTGCACAAAGTAAGTAACAACATTTTATGATTACCGCATATGCACTCGTAAGCGTCGCATTAATTAGCCTCATATCGTTTGTTGGTGTCTTAGCGCTGGTGCTCAAAAGAGATTTACTCAATAAGAGTATTTTTATTCTGGTGAGTCTCGCGGTGGGAGCACTCTTGGGTGATGTGTTCATCCACATCATTCCCGAAACATATGAGAACATAAGCAATCCGACGAGTATTTCTTTTCTCATTATTGGGGGTATACTCATTTTTTTTATACTTGAGAAAATCCTCCATTGGCACCATCACACACTGGAACATGCAGAAGAACATGCTCACCCGGTTGGAAAAATGGTGCTGTTTGGCGATGGCGTCCACAATTTTATCGATGGACTGTTGGTAGCTGCAAGTTATATGGTATCAATTGAAGTCGGCGTTGCGACCACGATTGCCGTCATTCTCCATGAGATTCCGCAAGAGATTGGAAATTTTGGCGTACTCATCCATGCAGGATATACGACTGGAAAAGCGCTCTGGTATAATTTTCTTTCTGCACTCACGGCCGTAGTCGGCGCTGTCGTGGCGCTCGTATTCGGGGGTATTACAGAAACGTTTGCACTGTGGCTGCTACCACTTACTGCAGGAGGGTTCATCTATATTGCACTATCGGATTTAATACCTGAGCTTCATAAGGATCGTACGGATCGGGGTATTGTCCAGGTGCTTGCAATCGTTGTGGGTGTTGCATCAATGGTGGCGCTATTGAGTCTCGAATGATGGGGCACGGAACGTAGATGCGACAAATCACACTTTTTTTATAAAAGACGCAAGATTGTATTGAAGTCACGAACATACACAAAAAGAAGCAATGCATTGCTTCTTTTTGTTTTCACTTCATGCGCTAGATATGGCACTCGTTTTTTCTGCTGTGTGCGCAAAACGCCCTGCGCTCTAGACGCAGAGTAGATTACGCGACCTTGTTTTCATGATGCTCTTTTGCAATCTCGACATGCTCTTCTGCAGCGGAAACATGCGCCTCAGCTGCTTTTTGATGAACATCTGCGGCGGCATCTTCAGTACTTTCTGCAACGGTGTCGGCTTTTTCAGCTTCTAGGTCCTTTGATTTTATATCGGTCATATTGTTTGGGGTTTACAGATGAATACACACACCGACCTGTATCTCAAAGCCGTTGTAGTCTCAAAGAAATTACAGGGAAAAGAGAGTTTCCTCAATTTCCTCAATCTCACAAACCACTACATAAGACATAAGGCAGAAAGATGAACCGTAGCGGTCGGACATAACGCCAGACCTCTAGTAACACATATACTCAGGACGTGTCCCAGGACCCCTTGTAACAAAAGTGCTATACTACACGGCTATAGTAGCGCTTCGCATTGTGTTGTTAAGTGATCTCATGTAGATGAGTGGTCTCCAACTGAGCACGATGTAACCGTCACATACACATGGAAAATAAAAGATATATCATCGCGGGGATATTAGGACTCATTGTGCTTGTTGCTATTGCAGGATTCATTTTTCAGAAATTTTACCGAGCACCAAACGTAGAGCAAGTGACTATCAATCAAGAAGTATCAACCGATGATCCCATGGACATAGTCTTGGACTTCTATGAAAAATGGCTAGATGTGGCTAAGTCTACGAGCACTGATCCATATCAGTCAGGATTGACGGCACAACCAATACTCAGTGAGGCACTCCGCGTGCGTCTCACGGAGACAGCGGGGCATGGGGTAGGAGGTCTTGATCCGGTATTGTGTCAAATGACGGCGCCCGAGCATATTGTGGGCAGGATAGTATTTAAAGCTGCTGATAAAACACAAGTACTTGTTACTGCGAAAGATACGAGAGTAACGGAGCAGGCTATCATTATGCTCTTGCGACACAATGATGGCTGGTATATTGATGACATAGCATGTTCTCTGGGCGAGTCCACGCCGCCACGAGAGTTTAGTTTTGACATGGAGGGGTATTTGCTCAAGAACAATGTCCCTCCACCACTTGATCCACAGTATTGGCATATCGTTTTTTCGGAGAATAACGAAGCTGGGCATTCCGCGCCACTTTTTTTTGATGCAGAAAGTATGTGTGAGTCCGCAGGTAATGTAAAAGCAGTATGTAATCCAGACCAATTTATAGAGGCAACAAAAGTTCATGTGTACGGTCAGATGACGGAGCGTGGTGTTGAAGTCAAACAACTTGCATTTGTTGATTAAAACAGATTTTCTGTCTATCCCGGCTCGTACATGTAGGGAGCTTGTGAGCCGACTGTGGGATATGGCGTGGAAAATCCCGGTGGTGATGTGCCAGTGTGTTGTGACCCCCCGTCGTGCTACTTGATATACTTTGGATATGCATAAAGATATTCAGTCGTATCACGCGGCACTTTCAAAAGACGACGGGGACATATGCAACATGCTTGCACAAGTAATTTCTCGTCAACTACCGGAGGCTGAGAGCAAGGTCTGGCATAGGCATCCCGTGTGGTTCATCGATGGGAACCCTATCGTTGGTTACAGCAAACTCAAGGCCGGCGTCCGCCTTATGTTTTGGAGTGGTGCTAGTTTCTCGAGTGCTGGCCTCGTGCCTGGTTCGGGCAAGTTTAAGGACGCATCGGTGACGTACACTAACGTCAAGAAAGTAAATGCAGTGAAAGTTCGACGTTGGCTCAAGGAGTCTGTATATGTGCAGTGGGACTACAAAAATATTGTCAAAAGAAAAGGAGTGCTGAAAAGATTAAAGTAATGAATGATGAGGGACGATCGATACTTCAGGCAGGAATCTAATACCGACGTGCCTCCGAACTTTTTTGATATACTTATCCCTATAAAAAAATAATATAAACATTATGGCGACATACGTAGACGGTTTTGTACTGTCAGTACCAAAAGAGAAACGAGGTGAATATAAAAAACTTGCACGTGAAGCATCAAAGGTCTGGATGTCACATGGCGCGCTTGACTACAAAGAGTGCCGCATTGATGACGTATCCCCAGATAAAGTCTCGTTCATATTTCCTAAAATGGCAAAGACAAAAGAAGGGGAGGAGACATGGTTTTCTTTTATTGTGTATAAATCAAAGGCCGATCGTAACAAAGTCAATAAAAACGTGATGAAATTCTTTAGCGAAAAGTATGGGAAGGTAGATATGCCGATGCCATTTGATATGAAGCGATTTGCGTACGGTGGGTTTGTGACTGAAGTCGACGGAAAGTAATCAATCTTTGGTATATGCAAAAAATAATTCCACATCTTTGGTTCGATATGGAAGCAAAAGAAGCCACCGCTTTTTACACATCCCTCTTTCCAAATTCGAAAGTGACTCATAGCACCACTATTACTGATACGCCATCTGGTGACTGCGACCTGGTTTCGTTTGAGCTCATGGGTGTGTCGTTTATGGCGATCAGTGCCGGACCATATTTTAGATTCAATCCGTCGGCCTCGTTTATGGTCAATTTTGACCCGTCACATGATAGCGATGCGCGGAAAAGGATTGATGAGGTGTGGGAGAAACTTCTAGATGGAGGCAAGGTTTTGATGCCTCTCGACTCCTATCCTTTTAGTGAGCGCTATGGATGGATAGAAGACAAGTACGGACTTTCATGGCAACTTATATACACGAAACCCGAGGGTGAAGAACGCCCCCCGATCATCCCAGCGTTACTTTTTGTGGGCGACAAGTGCGGCAAGGCGGAAGCAGCATCTGACTTTTATCTCTCCGTATTCAAAGATTCAAAGCGTGGTCTGATTGCCAAATATCCCGCAGGCATGGAACCAAATAAGGAAGGCGACGTCATGTTCACCGATTTTAGATTGTACGATAGGTGGTTTGCCGCGATGGATGGCGGAGGGAAGCATGATTTTGACTTCAATGAGGCGGTGTCATTTGTTGTCAACTGTGACACCCAAGAAGAGATCGACTACTACTGGGAGAAATTGTCTGCGGTACCAGAAGCAGAGCAGTGTGGCTGGCTCAAAGATCAGTACGGAGTATCATGGCAGATTGTTCCCAGTATTATGACCGACATGATGACAAGTGGCGATACAGCAAAGATCGCGCGGGTCACACAAGCATTTCTTAAGATGAAGAAGTTTGATATGGCTACACTTAAAGCTGCGTACGAGGCAGGGTAAGAAGCACGGTTATGTCGCTTCATCATTTCCGATGTATGGTCAAAGGTAGGATCGGTTGCGGTTCTTGGTGGTAAGAGTACCATGTATCTATGAAGCGGAAACCAAAAATACTGATTGTCGAAGACGATATGCAAAATCATGTGCTGTACCGCACTGCTTTTGAGCAGGCAGGTTTTGACGTTGCGTTGCTTAACAACGCTGACGGTTTTTTTGTAGAAGAAGTATGCGATCTAAAGCCTCAGATCATTTCGATGGATCTGATGATGGGGATCAATAGCTCGGCGACCGAGCGTGATGGTTTTGATGCCATCGATGCGCTCAAGTTGGATCCACGCACGCGCGATATTCCGATCATCGTGCTCACGAACTTTTTTGAAGAAAATAAAGTGCGTCGAGCAAAACTAATGGGTGCAGTGGATTTTATCAGTGTTGCCGGGCAATCAATCAATAAAATTCCTGAAAACTATATGCGCTATCTCAAGAAACCAAAAAAATATATACCGTCACATCCCATTTTTAGAAAAACATAACAGTACCTTGCGGTACGAGCTGTACTACTTGTAGCAGGCGACAAGCTTCACTTTTTCAGTGAGAGACAGAGAAGCGCCGTTTTTTACTTCTGCGACACGAGCGGCCCCAAGACTAGTTTCAGCGCAGGCAATCATCGTGGGAGTGATCTTACTGATATCAATACCTAACCCTTGTAACATGCTCTTTTGTTCGGGAGTCATACCTGCGGTGACCTCTGCTGCTTTGTCTTCCGATTTTGAAGTGGTGGAGGTTTCGTTTGAAACCACGGAAGTCGTTTCGCTTGATGCTGCAGGTTTGGCAGTCTCAACGATAGTGGTGCGGACTATTCGTGATTGCCCGACTGCCAGACCGACAGCGAACACAGCGACAATAAGTAAGCCGAGAAGTACATGATGTGTTTTCATGAAAGCTGTTTTATTTTTTTAGTTGCTTTTGAAGCATCGCGACCTGCACTTCCAATTTTTGAGTTCGCTCGTCAAACATTTTTTCAAATTGGTTGACTTGGTGCGCTAGTGAAGTAGCCACGCTCACCATTTCGGTCACATCTTCTATCGCAAGGAGGATGATGGGAGGGAGATGTTGAGCTTTTTGGTCTTTGTCATAGTGTATCTGACGAGCATTGAGCATCATCACTTTTCTTCCAATCGAAGGAAATACGTGCGTGACTTCAAATCCGTTGAAAAATGTATTATGGGGTAGTATTTCTTCGAGCAGTTCTCGTAAGGCGGGGATGTCCCACTGCCCGTTTCCAAGTTTGTAAACCATGGTCCCCTCGGTATCCTTTTTGTCTACTTGAAATGTTCGGTAGAACGGATCGTTGGCTGCAAGTACACAGAAATTCTTGTCGAGTATGAGTACCGGTTCACGCACCACATCTACCACGGTTCTAATATATATCCAGCTCTGATCCCACAATTTTCCAAAAAAATCCGCATCAATCGGTGCTTTTTCTGTTTTTTGTTTTTGATTTTTTTTCACAGATGGTGATTGCGATTGATCCTGTGCATACGTCTATACATCGAAGCTTGTGTCGTCTGAACGCTATCGTATGCATTTCGAACGGCCAAAGGAGACTTCACAACACGGTCAAGATAGGTCTTTGTTGTATGTGCTAGTTTTGTGGCGAAGGGGTAGGTGTTGGAATCTTGATTTCGATGGTTTGTGGTGACTGTGGTGTCGCGTTTGTGTTCCGAAGCATCGGTAAGCCATAGAAAAAGAATAAGGTCGCAAAGAGAGCTGTCATAAGAATGCCCAGGATAAGTCCAATTCCCATACCTTCGTCACTCGATCGCTCTCCCGGTCCGTTGATGATAGTGGTCATAATCAATACGTTATCAATTGGTAATCAAAAAAAGATTTTCGGTGGTCCTACGCTCTTCGGACAAATTTGAGTAGTGAGATCAGTACGACTGCTCCAACGAGCGCAACGATGAAACTATACACGTTGAAACCAGTGACACCATTTTGCCCAAAGAAGCTCATGAGCCATCCTCCGAGCATAGCGCCAACGATACCAACGGCTATATTAAGTACCGCGCCCTGTTGGGAGTCTGTCTTCATGATGATCGACGCTATCCAACCAACAATTGCTCCAAAAACGATCCACAGTATGATTCCCATATAGTATTAGTTACTGACAAAGTTGTGTGTCCTCTATAAGCCGTACAGGGTCGTCAACGATTACACAAGTCCGTTGTTTTCCTGCCTTTGTTTTTGGCGTGATATCTTCAAAAAATGTTCAAATTGTGATATAATACTAATCAGAAATAGCTTGTGGATTGTAATATGAGCGTAAGATTATGGTGGACCCCACCATACATTTTTTGGCTTAAACTATAGCACTAGCAAAGGTTGGGTAATGTGCCTGTAATAATACTGCAGGGCAAACGACATCATTGTATGATCAACCTCAAACAGCAGAATCGGCAACGCGTCATCCTCTCTACAGGATATGAGGAGTTTAGTGAGAGCTTGAAGAGCTACGCAACACGGAAAACTCATGATAGTGAGGTTGCAAATGATTTAATGCAGAATACTTTTCTCAAGACATGGACATACATGCTGAAGGGGGGAAAGGTTCATCTTATGAAGGCATTTCTCTTTCATATCCTCAAGGCACTCATCGTTGATGGGTACCGAAAGCCAAAGATTGTATCGCTCGATACACTTTTTGAAAAAGGTTTTGAAGTGAAAAGTAACGAAGACGGAGATCGTCAGATAAACATAATAGATGGAGAACAGGTTATGGCGTTGATATTGGAACTCCCGGTGTTATATCAAAAGGTGCTACGGATGCGGTATGTGCAGGGATTGTCGCTCAAGGAGATTTCACAACTCACTGGGCAGACAAAAAATGCAGTTACCGTTCAAGCGCATCGGGGCCTCGAAAAGTTGCGGGTGTTGTACATGCAACGCCATTATCCAAAGGGGCTCAATGGCCTGTAGACTTGTCAGCATGTACCGTTATAGAGCATAGATATCGGATATTATTTTTTGTGGTAAAATACACTATATGAAAACATCAATCATTGTACTCGTCGCCCTTATTATTGTCGGTGCCGGTGCGTATTTCTTGATGCAGGGTTCATCAACAACTGTTGATACGCCAAGTCCGACGCCGGTAGTGCCAGCGACTCCGGTCGCAACGACGACAAAAAATCCACCACTAGTAACGCCTGTTACTGATAAAACAAAAACGGTTATAGGAAAGTCAGTGGAAGGAAAGGATATTACAGCATATCACTACGGAGCGGGCGATACTGAAGTGTTGTTCATCGGTGGTGTGCATGGAGGCTACAGCTGGAACACGACATTGGTTGCGTACGAACTAATGGATTATCTTAAGGGAAAACCTGATGCCGTACCAAAGGATGTGCGTGTAACCGTTATTCCGGTATTAAATCCTGACGGTCTCAATAAGGTAGTCGATGCATCGGATCGGTTTACAAAAGCGGATGTTTCAACGTCTGCAGAAAAGGCAACAGCTGGTCGCTTCAACGCGCACATGGTTGATATCAACCGCAACTTCGATTGTGATTGGAAGTCAACGGGTACGTGGCAAAATAAGACGGTGAGTGGAGGAAGTGCAGTATTTTCTGAGCCAGAAAGTCAGGCATTGAAGGGTTATGTTGAAGCACATACGCCCGCTGCTGCTGTCGTATGGTTTAGTGCCGCAGGTGGTGTGTATGCATCAAAGTGCACGGATGGAATCTTGGCCGAAACGACGACGATCATGAATACATTTGCGAGTGCGTCCAAATATTCAGCGCATAGAGAGTTTGATGCATACGAGATTACCGGAGATATGGTCAATTGGCTCGCAAAGAAAAAGATTCCTGCTATAAGCGTGTTGCTAACCAATCATACTGATACTGAATGGGAAAAGAACAAGGCGGGTATTGATGCACTACTTGCGCACTACGCAAACTAATGAGTTTCTACAAAAAGCAGATTATTGTTGGGACAGTACTCTTTGTACTATTGGCGGCTGTTGGCGTCTTCATCTATCGTTCACAAACCGAACGCGTCCCTAACCCTGTTTCAGATGAGGTAGTGATACAAGCACCACCTGTGGTCGATGTTCCAGAACGAACAGTGATTGGTACTTCGGTTGAAGGTCGATCGATCGAATCCTATACCTATGGCACGGGAGAAAAGCGCCTGCTCTTTGTTGGTGGTATGCACGGGGGGTACGAATGGAATAGTGTCCTCCTCGCGTATCAGTTTATGGATTATCTGACTGAAAATCCTGACGTTATACAGAGTACGCTCAGTGTTACTGTGATTCCCTCGATAAATCCTGATGGTGTATTTAAAGTGGTTGGGAAAGAGGGGCGATTTGCACTTGTTGATGTACCCAAAGGCGCTACTGCGGCACCTGGTCGATTTAATGCACACGGGGTAGATCTCAATCGGAATTTTGATTGTAAGTGGCAGCCAAAAAGTATGTGGCGTGGTACCGAAGTTAGTGCGGGTACGGCTGCATTTTCAGAGCCCGAGTCTGCGGCTTTGCGTGATGTTGTGCTCAAACAGAACGCGGTCGCAGTGGTCTTTTGGCATAGCCAAGCAAATGCCGTATATGCATCGGAGTGTGAAAACGGTATCTTGCCACAAACGCTCGATATCATGAACGCATATGCGGATGCTGCTGGGTATCCGTCTGTAGATACCTTTGATGCCTATCCAATCACCGGGGACGCAGAAGGATGGCTTGCGTCGATCGGTATCCCCGCGATCACCGTTGAACTCAAGACCCATGAAACCATCGAATGGGAAAAGAATCTTGCGGGCGTTACGGCGTTGTTCAACTATTTTGCAGCACCATAAACAAATGATGTGCTGATGATCGCAATTGGTGTTAGTTAGTTCTGGAACAAAGCCCTTGCTGTGATACAGTTATCCTATAGTAGTAGATTAGGTTAACATTTATACGAGTATGGTACAGAGAATACATGTCCAAGGTTTAGTGGTGTTTGCAGTGTTGTGTTTTGTTTTTGCTGTTGCGTTGCCAGCGTTTGCGCGCAGTGAATCGCGCGGTTCTACTGCAAGTAGTACATCAGAGATTCGTAGAGGACACAGCAGTACTACTGCAGAAATACGTAAGTTTAATAAACGGAAGGGTGCAAAAAATGTTAATGCTTCATGTATGCAGGCTGCTGTTGAGGTTCGAGAGACCGCACTCGGTACAGCATTCGGCGATTTTCATGATGACATCGACGCTGGGCTTGCTGCACGAAAGACAGCGCTCAATACCGCATGGGGTATGAGCTCCAGTACTGATCGGGGGAAGGCAATACGAAGTGCATGGGAAACATGGAAGAAGACCCATCGTGACGGTTTTAAAGTCTTCAAGGACGCTCGAAAGTCTGCATGGGATACATTCAAGAATACCGTAAAGACGAGTTGCAAAGAGTCGCTTCCAGCTGATGAAAAACTTGGTGGTGATGAAGCCGGATCAATGGCAATCTAGTGGCGCAAAAAAAAGCCGAGCACCTCAAAAAGAGGTGCTCGGCTTTTTCGTTCCTGTTTAGGTGTTCGCTTGCTCCCAATTGAGCATCTTTTTCTTAAGCGGGAGTCCCCAACCAAATCCTCCCAATGATCCGTCGGAAGCGAGTACACGGTGGCAGGGAATGAGAAAGCCGATACGATTTTTTCCACACGCACTGCCGACTGCGCGGTATGCACGTCCGTTCCTTATCGCTTTTGCGATAGCAATGTAGCTTGTTGTTGATCCTAGAAGTACACCACATAGTGCGCTCCATACTTGTACTTGAAATGGTGTGCCGTGTACAAGGAGCGCTACCGGTTTTTGAGGTGGATGAGAGTTGAATATGGATCGTCCGATATGCATAATCCTTTTGTCATCGTGAGTCATTGTTACGTCCCCCCAAGTTGCACGAAGCTGCTGTTTGATTTTTGAACCAGAAAGTGACTTTGAAAACGTGAGCATGCATATGCCGAATTTTGTTACACCTATAGCACATCTGCCAAACGGTGATACGTAGAAGCCGTACGTGATGGTATCTATTCGATTCACAGAGGGTGCTAAGATCACAACACCTGACCGTACGTGGATGGTGTAGAGAGCAGGAGCTTTCTGCGTGTCTTTCTTCATATATCGTACTGTAGCGCAAAACAAGTCGTGCCGCTACTGATTATCTGATACGATCAGTGAATGGAAATAAAAGAGTTGGGTCACGTGGTCCTATATGTTACCAATCTTGTACGTGCTGCAGATTTTTATCGTGACACACTTGGATTCAGGGAAATTGCACGAAGGTCCGGTATGGCTCTTTTCTCATCGGGACGTACGCATCATGAATTGCTGCTTATTGAGATTGATGGCGTCGTGCCAGAGCGCCCGTATCCTACACCGGGACTCTATCATATTGGACTTAAGGTTGGGAATACGCATGAAGATATTGTGCGCACCTATAAGGAATTGATAGCAAAAGGAGTGACGATTGTGGGTACAGCGGATCACACTATAACGCACTCCATATATGTACTTGATCCTGATGGTAATGAGCTCGAACTCTATGCCGATGTATCCGACCGATGGAACATTGATCCCGAAGCGATACTGACACCAGTAAAACCGCTCATGTTGGATTAGTGATGTTGTTCGAAGTATATGCGAGTGGTAACGTATTTGTACACACGTAACAATCGTGTATCTATGGTAAGAAAATTTCTTTTTGTAGTTCTTGTACTCGTCGTTATACTCGTAGGTGGCTATTATGCGTATGCGCGTCTGGTTAGTTCGCATATCGTCTATGAAGTGCACCGTGTAGAGACGCCACCCGCAATACCGCCGGTTGCAAGAAACGGACAAAAGTATTGCTACTACATCGCAAACAATGCCAAATCTTGTTGAGTCCTTGGCGTCACCGCATATTGTTCCAGATGCGACTGTTTCTAAAAAAACGGTAGACGTTCCTGCCACGATGCCGGCAGTTGTGATTCCCACTCCTGCTCCTACACCAACACCAACGGAAGTTGTGGCAACAGGAATTACCAAAAGCGAAGTTGCTAAGCACCATACGGCTCAATCATGCTGGAGTCTTATTGATGGGTCCGTATATGATTTGACGCTCTATATTCCAAAACATCCTGGTGGGGAACGTGCAATTCTCTCATTGTGTGGTACTGACGGATCTTCTGCATTTCAAAATGCTCACGGTGACGCAAATAAACCTGCGCGGATTTTGGAAAAATATAAGATGGGCGATCTTGCAAAGTAAAGCCCATGCATCTTGGTGTACTTGACAAAAATATAATCGTGGTATAATTGTCTATGTAAAAGGTCAATTTTATAAGGTGTAATCATAATACAATTACATATGTCACTTATTAAATGGGAACCGTTCGAGGAATTTGATCGCATTTTTAGAGATGTGTCTGGGTTGCCAACGTTGCGGATGCAAAACATGAGTTTTGATCTTGCGGCAGATGTCTACGAAGATGGAAATAACATTGTTGCAGAGATGAATATTCCAGGTATGTCTCCTGATGACATTGATATCGAAGTCGAGGAGACGCATCTGCGTGTATCTGGAAAGCGGGAAGAGGTGCAGGAGAAAAAAGAAAAAAATCATTATGCCAAGGAGATTAGACGTGGCACTTTTGAGCGCGTCATATCGTTACCTAGTACGGTCAATCAAGATGGGGTGCAAGCGGTCTATGAAGGTGGTGTACTAAAGGTTACGATGCCAAAGCAGGCAGAGAAGGAAGAGAAACGAATAAAGATAACTGTTAAAAAGTAACAAGCACAAAAAAATCGCCCAGAGGCGATTTTTTTGTGCTTGTTACGTCGAGCGAGACCAACAGGCTGTATGCTACCCATTCGGCATTTTTTCGAGCGTCACTTCGATCTCACGTTCCTTTCCATCATGGAGGAGTTTGAGCGTTACGGTATCACCTACGTTATGATCGCGGATGATTTGTGCAAAATTTTCCTTTCCGTTAAGTTTTTTTCCATCCATCTCAAGAATTATGTCATTTTCTTCGATACCTGCTTTGTCAGCGGGGGAGCCGGGTATGACGGCAAGGTCGGTACGGTTTTCTCCACGGATAACGAGTATTCCATAATCAACTGACAAATTGTTTGCTTTTTTGAGAGCCTCGTTTATGTCTACATACCGTACGCCGATGTACGGTCGGATGATCTCGCCAAATTGCTCAACACTTGCGTACACATTTTTGACCATGTCTACGGGAAGTGCGAATCCTATATTTTCTGAATTTCCAGCAACGGCGACATTGACACCGATGACCGTACCCTGCATATCAAGGAGTGGTCCACCGGAGTTCCCTTGGTTTATTGCGGCATCAGTCTGGATAAGTCCGTCAAGGTTTTCAGTTTTTCCCCCACGGTCGCCTGCGGTGATGTGTCGCGAGAGCCCAGAGATCACGCCAACGGATATCGTATTCGGGAATTCTGCAAGCGCATTACCGATAGCAATGACGGACGAACCAAGACGCAATGCGCTACTATCACCAAAACTGAGGAAGGGAAATTCTTGATCTGCCTTTTTTACTTTGAGTACGGCAATATCGAGCGATGGATCTTTTGCTATAACCTCGACATCGTATGTTTTCCCTTCGTTGGTGACAACTGAATAGTCCGCTTTCTCTGTATCGACGACGTGACGATTGGTGATTATGTATCCATCTTTTGATACAAAGAATCCGGTCCCCCCGCCAATTTCTCGTTTCTCTGTCCCGATCTGTCGCTGCTGTGGGATTTGGAATCCAAAACCTCCACCGAAGAAATCCTTAAATGGATCATAGTTTTCAAAGTAGCGTTCTACGACTGGGACGTTTGCAGAGATGACCACTGATACGACTGCTGGTGCTGCGCGCTCAACGATATCAGGTATCGCTGCTTGCGTATGAGACTCGGTAGCAGAAAGTGTCTCTGTTGTGGTGGGAATGTGAAGAATGTTCGCGATCTTCTCCGGTACATATATGGTGAGCAGCCAAAGGATATATAACGTTATGACCACTGAAAGTGCGCTACTCACGATGATATACCGCACGGATAGTTTATCGTTTTGCATATGTTCTAATACGTATACAATATATTCTTTATTTCATTATTGTATAAACGCTGTAAGGGGAGGAAAAGCTTCATATGTGAAAATATGAAGTGAACGTTTTAATATGGTAGTATCTGCATTTATGAATCCCGTCACTATACATCTGTGGACTTTGGGTATAACGGCACTCGTCATACTCTACTCGGATCATGAGGCATTTTCGTATTTTCGAGGCAAAAAACAGCTACTCGATAAGAGAAAAATGGAGCTGCTGCACTACGTGGTGTGGGCGGGACTTCTCATTATGATTGCGTCGGGCTTAAAACTTGCACTCCCTGCGTGGGAATATTATATTAGCGAACCTTCCTTTCTGATCAAAATGGGCTTTGTGCTCGTACTTATCGTGAATGGTGTTTTTATTGGTCGCTTGACCCCTATAGCCACCGAGCGTCCGTTTTCAGACCTTGCGCCGCGTGAACGTCTGTCATTGTTGTTAAGCGGATCGCTTTCAACGATGGGGTGGATTGGTGCCGCAGTAATAGGCTTTTACTTTTTGTAGTTTTTGGACAAGGGAGGGTTTATTAGGGTAGTATAGTTCCTATATGGTCAAAAAATATGGATGGTTTGTGGGGCTTATACTATTGGTTGTCCTTTTTATTGGCACCATCGTTTGGACGAAGACATTGCCGGGAAAACTTGATGGGTTTGCGCAGTGTCTCACTGATGCTGGAGCAAAGTTCTATGGCGCATTTTGGTGTCCACATTGCCAATCACAAAAGGCAATCTTTGGTAACTCACAAAAAAAACTTCCCTATATTGAGTGTTCAACCCCGGATCGTAAGAACCAGACACAAGTGTGTATTGATGCAAAGGTAGAAGGGTATCCGCTCTGGATATTTAAGGATGGCACGAGGAAGAGTGGCGAGCTGACACTCAAAGAGCTTGCAGAAACGACAAGCTGTGAGCTTCCGAAATAATATCTATGCTTGACTACATAGCGGATATAAATTATCTACTGGCGGTCGGTACCATTGGTCTCCAGGTCGGTGCAGTAGCGCTTTTTATCGTACTTAAAAAAGCTGATTTTACCGAGCTTCGCAATTTTGTGGGGAGATTTGCGCTTCTTAAAGTATTTTTGCTATCGATCGCGGGTATTATACTGACTTTGGTGTATTCAGAAGTATTTGGTTTTACACCCTGTGGCTTGTGTTGGTTTGAGCGTATCGCACTCTATCCCATAGCACTCCTCTCAGGCATGGCACTATGGAAGCATGATAAAAATATTGCAGATTATATTCTCGGTCTGTCTTTTGTGGGAGGCGTGATCGCTCTCTATCACCATTATTTGCAGATGGGCGGCTCGCCGTTTATTGTGTGTCCTACCGCAGCTCCTGGGGTCGAGTGTGCAGAACGCATTGTGTTTGAGTTTGGGTACATCACATTTCCCTTGATGGCCGTATCGCTCTTTGCGATGATTGCGGTTTTAATGTTATTTATTCGTAGACAGCAGGAACACTAGCTATTGTGCGTTGATAACACAGCGTCCACCCACCATCAGCTGTTATGATTAGTGGGTGAATTTCTTTCGAGGAAAGGAGAATTTTTTTCTGTGGTTATGCGTGATACTGGTACTCGCGTACAACTTTTTTTATGTTTCTTTTACTTATGCAGAAGAGATAGAAGAGGTTGGTGCGACATCGCCTGCTCTAGAGACGACACCCATCGATATTGCACCCGAGAATGAAATACCTCCAGTTGCGGAAGATATTGGACAAGGCACCGAAACGATAGCTGATCCTCCATCGCAACCGAGTGAATTTATAGTCTCTTCCGCGCCAGATGATGTTGATCTGCCAATCAATAGTGATGTGGAGGTTGGTTTTGAAGATGCGGAACTTGTGCCGGTGCTATCGGAACCGGTGTTGCCGGTAGTGCCTGACGTCGTACAAGATATTGCGGTGTTACCCCAGCCTATTGCAACGACATCTGCGACCACAACACTATACTCTGAGGCCGAGATTGCGAATGCGGCGTTTTTTGAGATGAGTACACTGCCTACTTTTATTTTTAACCAAGGAAGTACCACAAAAGAAGGATTCTTTGCTGCCATACAAGGCACCATTTCAGACACTGTTACGCAGGTTGCTGACGCTGCAGAGACCATAGTAGACATGGTCTCTGACGCTGCGCAGACCGTCATTGAGTTTATGCAACCAACGGTTGAGACGTTGTTTAGTTTGATCATAGATATAGCGCCAGAAGAAGTCACTGAAGATTCTTCGCCGGCTTTAGCGGAGATTCCTCAAGAGTTGCCTGCCGAGGTTTCAGTAGATGTAGGCACACTGGAATCCGTCTCGACTATAGAACAAAGTGAAGCTGATCCTGCGATTCAGAACCTAAGTGATAGTGACGTCGAGCATGCTGTGGATCAGATTGAAACTGAGCACGAGGAGGTCGATCAGACAACAGTGCAGACCAACAGTGACGAGGTAGTAGATATAGAGGTGCTTCATGATGAGCCTGACACCGTTGAGACAACTGCTACAAGTTCTTCAAACGCAACCACCAGTGCTTCGACTCCGCCTGCTCCACAAGCATCAACAACGGTGTATGTGGATGGAGTGCTTGTCCCTCATACCGTGGTCGGCATTGATGAAGATACGTATGCGGTGACGCTGCAAGCATTAGTAGATCCAGGTCCCCACATGCTTCGTTTTCAAACTGATACTGCAGAACGTATGGTGGTACATGAAAGATTATTTTTCGTGGGAGGATTTGTAACGCAAATACAGCCATTAGATCAAGGGAAAACGCTCTATTTTATACGTACAAGAGAAGGTGGTACCGAAGCGTGGCTCAAGGAGCATGCGCTCGGAAGTGCGATTGGTTTCTTAAAACTCGCCGACAACACAACCATGTTGCTTGATTCACCGTTTGAGTATGTAGAAGGGAAAGTGATCTGGGCATCCGCAGAAGGGGGTGCATTTGTCGGTTTTGATACTAATGCGCGGACAATGTTTTCTCAGACCCGTGAAATTCGTGGGGATACACAGTTGCAACTTGAGCAAGAAACATATGACGTATCGCTAGAACCTGACGACATTTCATTTGTTATTGAGTCTGATCCGATTGTAGAGAAATAATATGGTAGCGCATCTGTGTATCAAAAAAGTGGGCATGGTGGTGGGTATGGTAGCCATACTTGCTTTGTTTTCGTCACTCTCTGAGACTGGGTATCTCCATCGTTGGATTATGAATGGGAAGGAAGTACAACATGTTCTGCTTGAGGAGACGGTGGGCAAGAAAGCGCTTGCGGTATCCCAATACGCCCCCACCGGTGGCGCCCTCATCGTCGGTGTTGCGACCTCGACCAACTTAAACCACCTCGACTCGTGGCGAGCGACCTTGGGGAACGACGGCAACTATTGGACGGCAACTCGCACCACCTCAGGCTTGGACAAGCAAATCTATTTTGATAGCGTCAACCTCTATGGCGCAAACAAAATGCTCATCACACTTGAAGACACCAACATTACGACCGGTGATGCATACACCCATCAGATCTGTGATTGGGTCTCAAGCACCGGCGTTGATAATGCTGCTGATAGTGAATGTACCGGTGGTGGGTGGCGCACACTCCAACCACGACGCACGAATCACACCAACACCTCCGATACCCAGCGCACGTATGAAATATACAATGGCTATTTTTCCACCCGCACCGTGACTCCCGGTACGGTCATTAGTACACCACTCTCAAACTTCGCTTCAACCACATCAAGCAAGCGCGTCATTGTGCGCACCTACTCAACCGTGAATTCGGTCACTGCACATCAAACCGATTTTGCGCAGCTCGAAGTTGCCATTGATCCCATATATGAACCATCAGGCTTCGCGACGACGACCGCCGCAACAAGTTCAAACTTCATCTCAGACCTCGTGGGCGCTATCGGTACGACACTCACTGGATCTGATGGCAACAAATTCACTGTGTATATGGCTGCGACCTCAACCCCCATCAGTTTCTACTTCTCATTCACCAACGTGAAGACGCTTGCGGGTATGAACACCTTTTTGGTGCAGCCCGAGGTGTGCAAAAACAATACGGGATTAAGTTTCTCCATTTCGCTTTGGGATTTTCAAAACAGTGTGTGGACAGCAGCGTCATCGACGGTCTTCGCCTCAGCGTGTACCACTGATATCGAACTTGCGTTCAGTTTCAACGACACCTTGATACCCGGCTTTGTCTTTGATGACTACATCTCACCAACCGGTGAAGTCCGCGTGGGCTTTACCACCAACGGTCCTGCGGCACTCGCGAACCTTCAGTTTGATCGCATCTATATGATGGTGGGTTCCGTCAATACTGATTCAGCACTCTGCGAAATATCATGGGGAAGTGGTACTGCATCTGAGTGTACAAGAACTCGCAGTACCGCTGAAGCGATCACGGGCACCACGTTGACCTCAACGTGGAATGCAACGACAGCGATCGAATATCCCGTCGACCACTACCCACAAGACAATGACGACGATACGGTGAATGCCGAGTATGCGTTCTCGCAAAATCTCTCTTTTCCCATGACGGTGGCGTCCTCGACTTCTATTACCGGTATTCACTATGCGGTGAAGCATCGATCCAATATTGCGTCACTCACCAATGACGTACAGATGAAAGACTATGCCGGCAACTCAGGTCTTGGAGGTGAAGAGGTTGGTTCAGGCTGGATCAACACACCGGGCACCGATACCAATGCCGCAACATCGTACAGCTGGTTTGATACGTGGCGTGTCGCAGAGCAGCAAGAATCAGCAGACGACTTTGTGGATACCCAAAACAACTTGATGAACTTGCGTTTGCGTACCTCAGTCTCAACGAACGTGGTTGGGGGAGTGGGACGTGACTGGGATTTTGCGATGGTTAGTGTGCGGTGGATTGATGAACCACGCCGTGTAACCGAGACTTCCCAATACGCCCCCACCGGTGGCGCCCTCATCGTCGGTGTTGCGACCTCGACCAACTTAAACCACCTCGACTCGTGGCGAGCGACCTTGGGGAACGACGGCAACTATTGGACGGCAACTCGCACCACCTCAGGCTTGGACAAGCAAATCTATTTTGATAGCGTCAACCTCTATGGCGCAAACAAAATGCTCATCACACTTGAAGACACCAACATTACGACCGGTGATGCATACACCCATCAGATCTGTGATTGGGTCTCAAGCACCGGCGTTGATAATGCTGCTGATAGTGAATGTACCGGTGGTGGGTGGCGCACACTCCAACCACGACGCACGAATCACACCAACACCTCCGATACCCAGCGCACGTATGAAATATACAATGGCTATTTTTCCACCCGCACCGTGACTCCCGGTACGGTCATTAGTACACCACTCTCAAACTTCGCTTCAACCACATCAAGCAAGCGCGTCATTGTGCGCACCTACTCAACCGTGAATTCGGTCACTGCACATCAAACCGATTTTGCGCAGCTCGAAGTTGCCATTGATCCCATATATGAACCATCAGGCTTCGCGACGACGACCGCCGCAACAAGTTCAAACTTCATCTCAGACCTCGTGGGCGCTATCGGTACGACACTCACTGGATCTGATGGCAACAAATTCACTGTGTATATGGCTGCGACCTCAACCCCCATCAGTTTCTACTTCTCATTCACCAACGTGAAGACGCTTGCGGGTATGAACACCTTTTTGGTGCAGCCCGAGGTGTGCAAAAACAATACGGGATTAAGTTTCTCCATTTCGCTTTGGGATTTTCAAAACAGTGTGTGGACAGCAGCGTCATCGACGGTCTTCGCCTCAGCGTGTACCACTGATATCGAACTTGCGTTCAGTTTCAACGACACCTTGATACCCGGCTTTGTCTTTGATGACTACATCTCACCAACCGGTGAAGTCCGCGTGGGCTTTACCACCAACGGTCCTGCGGCACTCGCGAACCTTCAGTTTGATCGCATCTATATGATGGTGGGTTCCGTCAATACTGATTCAGCACTCTGCGAAATATCATGGGGAAGTGGTACTGCATCTGAGTGTACAAGAACTCGCAGTACCGCTGAAGCGATCACGGGCACCACGTTGACCTCAACGTGGAATGCAACGACAGCGATCGAATATCCCGTCGACCACTACCCACAAGACAATGACGACGATACGGTGAATGCCGAGTATGCGTTCTCGCAAAATCTCTCTTTTCCCATGACGGTGGCGTCCTCGACTTCTATTACCGGTATTCACTATGCGGTGAAGCATCGATCCAATATTGCGTCACTCACCAATGACGTACAGATGAAAGACTATGCCGGCAACTCAGGTCTTGGAGGTGAAGAGGTTGGTTCAGGCTGGATCAACACACCGGGCACCGATACCAATGCCGCAACATCGTACAGCTGGTTTGATACGTGGCGTGTCGCAGAGCAGCAAGAATCAGCAGACGACTTTGTGGATACCCAAAACAACTTGATGAACTTGCGTTTGCGTACCTCAGTCTCAACGAACGTGGTTGGGGGAGTGGGACGTGACTGGGATTTTGCGATGGTTAGTGTGCGGTGGATTGAGAAAGAACCTGAAAACTACATAACTATGAGCATATCCGATAATACCGTCGGTTTTGGCACTCTTTCAGCGCTCGAAGCACGCTACGCAACGGGGGATATCCTTGGCACAACGTCTCCGAGTGAGCCAGCGCATAGCATTTCTGTGGTCACCAATGCACTGGGTGGGTACCGCATGTCAATAAATGGCAGTACCTTGACCTACGATATAGCTACCATAAATCCTATTGGCGAAACAGCCACCATATCAAGCCCTGGGACGGAGCAATTTGGCGTGCGGCTCAATGTCATTTCTGGGACAGGGCTCTCGACACCACCATACAGTGCAGCTACCTTTGCTTTTGCGACGTCTTCGTTCCCCGATGAGATTGGGACCGGTGATGGTGATGGAACAGCCACGATCTATGATGCATATTATCTTGGGAATATAGAGAGTATGACGGAGGCGGGGAATTATACTTCGGTGATTACCTACACAGTCACTGCCACTTTTTAGTATTAACAGTTATCCCAACGTGCTGTCATAATTTATCGCGTAAGTAGCATATAATCATACGTATAATATTATGCATATGAATGTAACCCATATTTTTTCTCGTCGGGCTGCTTTGAGTGCTCTCTTGGTGATTGCTATGCTCGTAGCGTGGGTATTTCCACGAGTCACCGTTCATGCCGCATCAATAACGAGCGCATCGGATACAATGTCCTCGTCCAAGATTAGCCCTGCAACATCGACTCACTCGATCAAATTCACGAGCCCAACAGGTGCGAGCGACAATACCGACACCATTGTTATTACGTTCCCATCGGATTTTAACTTTACGGGAAAGGCGACTACATCGGTGACATTTACCCATGGCCCTTCCACTGGTCTTGAGACGACAGAAACGTTGCATGGTGTTGCTGATGGATCACGCTGGGCTGTAGCTACAACAGGAACACAGGGCCGTGTGTGGACTTTCACAGCACCTACCGATGGAATTGGTGCAGCTGCTGTCGACCCCAATGATGTACTGATCTTCTCTTTTACTGCCGCCAGTTCGACCAATCCAAGCGTGGCAACGTCATACGGAATCGCCATAAGTGGTAACGGTTTTGACTCTGGAGATATCACCGTCAGTATTGTGAACGATGACCAGGTGGCTATTTCGGCTACCGTCGCTCAGTCCATTACCTTCAGTATTTCAGACAATAGCATCAGTTTTGGTACATTGACCTCTGGCGCTGCACGATACGCATCGGGTACGGCGTCGGGTGACACATCAGAAGTCGAGGCACACAATTTGATTGTTGGCACAAATGCAAGTAATGGATATTCGCTCACGTTGAACGGAAATACCCTAACCTCTGGTGGGAACACGATTACTGCAATTGGCGCCTCAAACTCAGCCTCATCTGTTGGTACTGAGCAGTTCGGACTGCGTTTGACAGCGGCAGGTGGTAATGGTGCGGTCAATGCGCCGTATGCGGCCTCGGGCTTTGCATTTGATTCTGGCGCTTTTCCTGATACGGTAGCTACATCAACGGTAGCGACCGCAAATACTACCTATTCAGCTCGCTACCTTGCGAACATTGGCTCAAACACAGAGGCAGGAAGTTATAGCGCGACCCTCACATACACGGCAACGGCCAATTATTAGTCGGTTGCATTCTCTGCTCGATACTTATAGTATGGAGAAAACTCCATGAAATACAATTTTAGAATATTTTTTGGTCTTGTGGTGTGTGCGGTGATTTTACACGCGCCACACGTCGAGGCGCTTACACTGTCTCCCGTAAAGATCGAAATAACTGGGAACCCAGGACAGACACTCTACACTGACATTGAACTCCTCAATGAACAAAACGAGCCAAAAGAATTTTACCCCTCGTACGAAAATTTTGAACCGAGCGGCGATACTGGATCTCCGTATTTTGTCGGAGCGAAGGACGGCCTCGCAACCTGGATGCAAGCAGGAGGTCGTGTCTCGCTTGCTCCACTTGAGCGCATTAAGATTCCTCTTTCGATAACGATACCAAAAGAAACTGAACCGGGCGGTTATTTTGCTGCTGTATTTTTTGGTGGACAAGATCCAAAAACGCAAGAGGGTGGTGAAGTTTCTATTGGTGGAAGGCTTGGCGTCTTGGTCTTTTTGCGCGTTGCGGGAGACATCGAAGAAGGGGGTGGTGTTCTTGAGTTTAATGCTCCGGGAGGCAGGTTTTTTTCTCAGCTACCTATTGCATTTTCGTATCGCATAAACAACACCGGTGGTGATCGTATTGTGCCGCGAGGAACAGTGGGTGTAAAAAATAGTTTTAGAAGTACCGTTACTACATTTTCAGCAAATGAGAGCGAAGGGAGTGTTTTGCCCAATAGTGCTCGACGCTTTGAATCAACGTGGAAAATATTGGAACCAAAAGCTGAAGGTTTTTTTGCTATAGCCAAGCGACAATTGAGTGATTTTCATTTTGGTTGGTACACGGCCGTGCTTGATTTGTCGTGGGGGACTACTGATACCAAAAATCAAAATAGCTATCATTTCTTTATCATTCCTTGGCAATTACTCAGTATTGTGATCTTGTTGCTGGGTGCAGGTCGGTTCAGTCTTCGTAAGTATAATCAATGGATTATTGCGCGAAGTGTTGCTTCGCGCTAGCGTTGTATTCATGCGTCATCTTTTTCTACTCAGTTTCTCTGTAGTATGTTTCTTAATTGCACCCATATCCCTCCACGGGGAAGATGTAGATATAGTCGCTATTGTTCCAGGATGTGGTGATGGAATAGCTGAGGTCGGTGAAGCATGCGATGGTTCGGATTTTGACGGCAAGACGTGTGTATCTCAAGGATTTTCTTCGGGGTCGCTATCTTGTACAGCTGCGTGCGAACTTGATACCAGTAGTTGCGTAGCAGGAGGAGGTGGCGGTGGAGGAGGTGGCGGCGGGTCGAGCGGGGGAAATGGAAATGCCACGATAGTGTTTGAAGGAAGAGCCTACCCCGGTAGCACGATTACGATCCTCAAAGATGGACAACGGGTAGCAAAAACCGTGGCGAGTTCACTCGCAAATTTTCAGGTAACCATCAGTGGACTTTCGTCAGGTAGTTACCATTTTGTACTATTTAGCGAAGACATACATCACCAACGATCGGCAACGTTACCGTATGATGTTACACTCACGCGCAATGTACTCACAAAAATCGATGGAGTTTTTATAGCGCCGACACTTTCCGCTGATAAAAGCGAAGTGCGTCGTGGTGACCCCATCACTTTTTTTGGACAAAGTGTACCAGCTTCGACCGTGACACTCGAAGTACAATCTCCGCAACAGTTTTTTGTGCAGACTCCTGCAGATGTACGTGGTACCTATCTGCACAATTTTGATACTGCAGTGTTGGTGCTCGGGGATCACCATACAAAATCACGTTCGGCGACCAGTAGTGAGATAAGCCCGTTTAGTATTGAGGTACCCTTTAAGGTTGGGTCTAAAAATGTTGCGACTGTGGGCACAAATGCCTGCGTCAAGAAAGCAGACCTAAACGGTGATTGCACGGTAAACTTGATCGACTTTTCAATTGCTGCATTTTGGTATCGGCGTACTCTTAGTGAGTCGTTTTCCGTTCGAGAGGCTGCACAACTCAATGGTGATGGTGTCATAAATATTATCGACTTTAGTATCATGGCCTTTTATTGGACTGGATAGCTGTATGTATTTACTTTACACATATGTTGCGATGTTGGTGATTGGCGGGTTTGCTGTATATGAGCCATCGTTTGCGGCAACGAGCGAAATAACTGTTCTGCCTATGGAGGGGGCAGTAGGAGAAACCATTGCCGTTACGCTGAGTATAGATACGGATGTTTCTGCAAACGCTTTTGAGGCTGTGATGACCTATCCAGCAACCTTGCTGCAGTATGAAGGGTTTGATGATAGTGCGTCCGTACTAAATTTTTGGGTATCAAAACCTGAAGCAACCGCCGCAGGTATACATTTTTCTGGTATTACGCCCGGTGGTTTCATGGGGAAGGTTGATGTCGTCACACTCTATTTTAAGGCGCAGTCGTTGGGTAAAGGAGCAGTGACACTCGATGCGGTGCAATTGCTCAAGAACGATGGTCTAGGAACCCTGATTCCTTTTTCACCGGTGATAAGTCCGATTGTAATTGGAGCAGGTATACCATCACACACAGCAGCTGGTGTCGTCATGGACGATGAAGACCCGGAAGCATTTCGACCTGAAGTAGTGCGCGACGCTGATGTATTTGACGGGGCATACTTTCTCGTCTTTTCAACAGAGGATAAAAGCTCAGGTATTGATCACTACGAAGTAAAGGAGGGTGTTTTTGGCTGGTGGCGAGAGGCAGAAAGCCCTTATGTATTGAAGAATCAAAAACTTAGTTCTACGATTTATGTGCGTGCTATTGATCGAGTGGGTAACACGCGAAACGCTATTGTCTATCCACTGCATCCACAGACATTTGAGATCACGAAATACACAATTGTCGGTATACTAATAGTGTGCGCGATCTTTTGTCTTTTTATGTTGCGAAGGCGACGTCGATCAGCCGTCTGATTATCGTAGCTCTCTGCTTTTGTGCGCCTCTATCTGTATCAGCGGCGAATCTTTCACTTGTCCCAGCGTCTGGTACGTATACTGTTGGAGATCCCATTGCAGTGTCAGTATATGTAGCAAGTAGCGATCGTGCCGTGAATGCGCTTTCAGGAGTCGTATCGTTTCCACCCGATACATTGGAAGTTACCTCGATTTCAAAAAACCAATCTATTATTTCATTGTGGGTAGAAGAGCCGGTATTTGTAAATACTGCAGGTACGGTGTCGTTTGAAGGAGTAGTACTGAATCCCGGTTTTACCGGTGCTAGTGGGAAAATTGTAACGATTAATTTTCGTGTAAAAAAAGCAGGGAGCGCTTCACTCAGTTTTGTAGATGCCGCTGCTCTTGCAAATGACGGAGAGGGTACCGACATACTTTCAAAAAAAGGCACGGCACAGTTTGTGCTTATTGAGAAAGCGGTAGAGGAGGAGATTGCTCCCAATGAACCGAGTAATGCAGGTACTCCCGCTGCTCCAAAAGTGACCTCGACAACGCATGGAGATACAAAAGCCTGGTATCGAGATACGACCGCACGCTTAGCGTGGACTCTAGAAAATGATGTTACCAGTGTTCGTACGCTCGTTGATGCAAAAGCGGAAAGCATACCAACGGTGGTCTACCAGAATCCCATTGTGGAGCGAGAGATTACTGACCTTACTGACGGCATTTCATATTTTCATGTGCAAGCGCGAAACAGTGAAGGGTGGGGTGCAGTCAGCCATTTTCCACTCCATATCGATACGAGAAAGCCAGAGAGCTTTGATTTGAGTCCTATTACGCGAGAGGATCATACTGATCCTACGGCTGGTTTTATACTGAGTGCCACAGATGGTGGTTCAGGTATTGCATCATATGAACTTCAAATTGATACCGGAGACGTTGTTACGATTGATGGTGCTGACGAAACGCAGTATCGAACACCGGTAGTCCCTCTTGGGAAGCATATTGTGATTGCAAAAGTGTACGACCGTACAGGAAACTATCGTACCGCTGCTGCTGAATTTACTGTTGATCCGATTGATACACCGGTACTAACGGACGTTCCGGAAACCATTGTTGCAGGTGAACGCTTTCGTGTTTCAGGTACCACATATCCAAATAGTACCGTTACGATGAATATGGTGTCGGAGAAAGGAGACACAATTCCCCTTTCAGGTCAAAGTGGTGTTGATGGATATTTTACTCTTGAACAAAAGCTCGATGTTGGTGTCTTTTCATACACAGTCTTCGTACAGGATGCTCGTGGTGCGATGAGTCTACCGAGCGCAACAAAACATGTTACGGTCGTAGCGCCTGTACTCATGCGAACCGATTCAATGATGATCACCATACTCTCGATTGTGATACCACTCCTTGCACTCCTTCTTATGCTTGTGCTACTACTTGTATATGGATGGAGAAGTAGTGTGCATCTTAAAAAACGTATTCGTGGAGAAGTGTCAGAGGCACAAGCGTTGGTACGAAAATCGTTTGCCTTTATGCAATCTGATATTGAAGACGATATCAAGATGCTAGAAAAGACGAGCGCCAAAAGAAAGTTAACCCGCGAAGAAGTCAAATTGTTGAAAAGACTTAAAGAAAGTGTTGCACAGATTGAGACAGGTCTCATGAAAGAGATTGCTGATATTTCAGATGTCGTAAACAAATAATGATAGTAATAAGAAAACCGCATCGAGGGATGCGGTTTTCTTATAGCTGTCGCGTGTCGTCCTTGGGTTTCTCTATGCTCATGCCGCGCCAGGTTTTGACACTAAAATAGAGAGCAAGCAGAAAAATGAGAGCGAGTAATTGGCGGAGCAGGAACACGGCATCAAATGCGCCACCGTTAACTGCAGGGCTCGTCATAAGTGCTGAATATTCAAAAAATATAAATAAGACTGCGGAAATACCGGTATCAGAAATTATTGAAAATCGTGTATTGGGACTGGTGAGGCCAGCCAATATAACAATACCCAAGACCACAAATATCCCAATAAAAAGGTAAAAAGCAAAAAGCTCTTTATCAACCATCGCCGATAACAGTAATATCAACGCCGACCCTAAAAATAATAGCCGGATGGTGTTTCCGTAATAG
The DNA here is from genome assembly GCA_964402035.1 of uncultured Candidatus Saccharibacteria bacterium. Classification (GTDB taxonomy): domain Bacteria; phylum Patescibacteriota; class Minisyncoccia; order Phycocordibacterales; family UBA918; genus JAIETH01. The sequence goes on along the minus strand of CAYOAM010000003.1, from coordinate 30,996 downwards.
TGGGGGATATAGGGGGTCTTTTCTTCGTACTGTTCCATATATCTGAGTATACTACGTATTGGTTTTTGCGGACATTTCTTTTTGTGCGTGGTATGCAAGAGCGAGTCTTGCAGAGAACTCTTCGAAACTATCGACGATATCTCCTTCAACAATATAGTGATAGTGATCTTGTATTTCAAAACGTTGCACTCGAATCCCTGCACTATTGGGTACGTTGTATTGCGTGAATATGATGCCATTAACCGTCATACCTTCTGCGCTACCATCAGGGAAGATGGTAAAAGTGGCTACTTTTGGATGCAGAGAGGTGAACCAGTTTGTGTTATCAAAGCGTGTTGAAACTGCAGACGGGGCAGTTGTTGTTTCAAGAAAAAATGTCTCGGGTGTCGATATTGCAAAGGCAGGCATTGTATAGAGCATGCTTAGGAGTACAAGCGAACAAATGTAGTGTATGGGTGTCATAGATATATCTCCGAAAATAGCGCTTTGTCCAAAAAATGCTGATGCCGCATTATACATAGGTACCGTATTTTGTCAAGTAGCGGCTGGTGAAATCATCAGCGTGGTGGGTGGACAGCGTACTGAGTTCCATAGGCACAAAGTTGCTATACTTTGGTATATGGATACTGAATTAGATCAACGTTTAAAGGAGCAGGATCAAAAGTTGGATGCTATTTGGCAATCAGTAGAGAAGAGTCGGAAATATTTTCTCGCAGTGCTTTGGATCACGGTCATTGTGGTTGTGTTGCCACTCATTGGATTAGTGTTTGCAATCCCTGCGTTCCTGAGTTCATATAGTGTAGGTCTTGAGGGATTGATTTAAGCCTTGCCCGATGCTGTTATCGCTTTTGTTGCTTTCTGGCGAACTTTTTTCTCATGTCTATAGAAGAGTGTAGGTACAAGGAGCAAGGTGAGAATCATCGCAAAGGCCAGTCCGAACATGATGGTGTAGGCAAGCGGGCTCCAGAAATCTGAAATGGTAGAGAGTGGTACCATACCAACGATTGTGGTGATGGTCGTAAGGAAGATTGGTCGCAGACGAGAGACGGAACCATCCGCTACTATTAGCATAAGGTCGTCATCCGCACGCATGTCGCGACGCACAATGAGCGAATCCATCAGAATGATGGCGTGGTTGATAATGACGCCGGCAAGTGCAATAACACCAAGAAGCGAAGTAAACGAAAGTGGTTGGCGCGTAATCGCAAGTCCAATAAAGACGCCAATGAGTGAGTAGGGTACGGCCAAGAGTAAGTACAAGGAATAACGGATTGAGTTGAATGAGAGCACGAGGATGGTCAACATGAGCACGAGTCCTGCAATCAAAGCGACGAACATTTCTGTAAACGATCGGTTTATGTCCTCAGTTTCTCCGCCATATGAAATACGCACGTTTGCGGGAAGTTTAAGTTCCGATTCGCGTGCCTTAAAGGCATTCGTTACTTCAAGCGTGGTAACCTCTGGTGTGGTAAACGCGGACACAGTTTCCAGCCGTTCTTCGTCTTCGTGAACAATGGCTGCTCGTGCTGAAGCTAGATCTTCATTGATGATTGAGCCAACAAGAACAGAGCCATTTCCTGTGTTTATAGAAACATTTTTGAGATCCGTAAGGGTGATTTCAGGATTTGCTCCCGCATCCACCGTTTTTGGCCCAACATCGAGCTTTACGACAATATCAACATCGTCACCATTCTCAGTGATTGTGGTTGCGGTGATACCAAATACCGCTGAACGCAATGTTTCGCCAACAGCAAAGGGTGAGACACCAGCCGCATTTGCTTTTGCATGATCGATCGAGAGCACAATTTCGGTTGCGCTATTTTTGGTGCTTGCCTCAATATCGCGCGTACCAGGAATCGAAGCGAGTAGTCTCTCGGCATTGTCTGCCGCGAGTGCAAGGTCTTCAAGATTGCCACCAATAAACTTGAGTACAATCGGCGCTCCACTCGGAGGACCATTGGACTGCTCGGTTATTTTAAAGTCAGCGGTCGTTATCTTGCGCAGCTCTTCACGAAGTAGTATTGCTACTTCTTGACTTCGAAGTTCTCTCGTCTCTGAGAGTGTGACGCTGATGTTTCCAAACTTGCCGCCAGCATTTCCGCTCTGGGTAAAGACTGAACCTGCACCCGCTGTCGATGTAAACGATTCAACATATGGCAGCTCATAGAGGATTTCTTCTGCGGCACGGAGCGATAGATCCGTCTCAGCAAGTGTTGTTCCTTGTTTTGTTTCTACCTCGATATACACATTGTCGACGTTTTCAGGTGGGAAGAAAACAACATTAACAAGTCCAAGCACCGGAAGTGTAAGCGTCATAAAAAATGCAAGAGCAAGTGTCCATAAGAAGATGCGCTGCGCACGAATATTCTGTAGGAATGCAATGAGCTTTTCTCGGTACCACGCTTGTGCTTTGTGCGTATAGACTTCCTGCATCTCCTCCAAGCGATTTGATTGCCCGTGCTTCGTGAGGTAAATCGCGATCAATGGCACCATACCGAGCGCAACCAGAATGGATGCAACGAGAACAAAAATAATCGTGTAGGGTATAGATGCGATAAATTCTCCCGTAATACCTGACAAGAAAAAGAGTGGTGCAAATACTGCAACGGTCGTCATGGTGCCGCCAATAAGTGGCCATGCGTATTCGCGGATTGCTTCACGTGCTGCTTTGTCGGCATCTCCCAACGTCCGCATGCGTGTATGAATCGCTTCGGTGACCACAATACCGGAGTCAACGAGAATTCCAATCGCAAGGATGAGCGCAAAAAGCGAGACGAAATTGATCGTGTTCCCTGATGCGTAGAGACCAATGAATGCGATCACAAAAGAAAGGGGGATTGAAAGTGCTGCAACCAAAGATTCACGCCAGCCAATCGTGAGTAGGAGGCAAGCAACAACCAGAAGTACCGTTTCAAAACCGGTAGTAGTGAGGTCCGTAAGATCTTTCTTTACGTTTGCCCCCTGATCGAAGACGATAAGTACTTGTGAATCTGCAAGTAGTGCATCGGGCTGCGTCAGTGCATCAATCTTGGCTCGTACAGCCGGTGCCATGGCGGTGACGTCACTGCCGGCACTTTTGAATATTGAAAGCGTCATCGCATTTTCTGCAGGTGCTCCGTCTACTGAAACGCGTGAAAGAGTCGTTGCTTGCTCGACACCATTTATGACGAGGGCCACATCGCGCATGAATATAGATTGACCTCCCTTACTTGCAAGTGGAATATCACCAATCGCTGTTGGGTTTTCAATACTACCTTCAAAACGGATGGCATATTCAATACCGTCGTTCTTTACTATACCGACCGGAACTTCAATGTTCGCTCCGCGCAAGGCTTGTGAAATATCACCCAGGGTGAGGTTGTATGCACGAAGTGCATCGGGACGTACCACGATCTGTACTTCTCTTTTTTGTGTACCCGAGATTGTTACTTGGGAGACACCGGCAACAGCTTCAAGTTCGGTCGCAACTTGTTCACCAAGACGCGTAAATTCAGTTGGAGCAAGATCAGCAGACACGGCGACGATTAAAATAGGGTCATTTGAAAAATTTACTTTTGTGACGACAGGATCTTGCGCATCTTGTGGTAGCTCGCCTTTTCCTGCGTCAACGGCGTCTTTGAGTTCCTGAATTGAAATATTAATATCTGCAGAAGCATCGAACTCAGCGGTTATAATAGAAACACCATCACGCGATACTGACGTAAGCGTGTCGATGTTATCAACGTCGCCAATCTTTTTTTCCAGTTTATTGGTGATCAGTTGCTCAATATCAGATGCAGACGTACCGGGAAATACCGTTGCAACAATGCCGATTGGTACAATGACTTCTGGTGCAGATTCTTTTGGAATCACAAATGCAGCGTAGGTACCGATAGCAATAAGCGCTACGATAAAGAGCACACTAAATTGACGCTTATCAAGAAAGAAATTCCAGAGCCAGTGCATAGATATTTATGATCCAGTAACGATCGTAACCGTGTCGTTCTCTTTGAGTCCACGGGCATCATCGACGATAACTGATTCGCTCGTGATACCACTTTTGATACGCACACTGTCGCCAATGATGGTGTCGATGAGTATGGGTATTGCTATAAGTGTTTGTGTGTCGGACACGCTAAACACCACCGTGCCTTGCGGTGTTATTTTCAAAGCTTTGATCGGAATACGAAGGTCGTTTGCAGTGTCTGCACTGCTCTCGGCTGCAAGGGCAAGTGATACCGTGGTGCCATTTGCAAGTTTTGCCTCGTCACTTTTTGCGTTTACACTAACCTTTATTTCAATTTTGCCAGTTTGTGGATCGATAGCGGGTGCAATCCGGGTGATCGTACCATCCCATGTGTCGTTGATACGGACCGTACTTCCGATAGCAACAAACGCTCGCTCATTTTCACCAACTGAGGTGGTGATTTCAAGTGCATTATTGTTCGCAACAACTGCGGCAGGTGCACCATTTCCCACAAATGTATTTGCAGTGAGATAGATCGCGTTAACGGTTCCGCTGATAGGAGAACGTACTATTGTTTTTTCATATGATGCTTGTGCGGCACGAAGAGCACCAAGTGATTGCTTTAATCGGGCTTCTGATTCTGAACCGACAGCACCTCCTTCAACTGACTGACGAGCACTCTTGAGTGCGTTCTGCGCGCTGGTGATTGATTGAAGCGTTCCGTCGAGTCGTGTTCGTGCGGCACCCAGTCGTGCCTTGTAGCTTGCGAGTGTGTCTTCAGAAAAGGCGGCATTTGGTTTTTCGTCTGCGACCAAGAACGCAAGATCAGAGACAAATGTACTGATGCGAGTGAGATCACGCCCTGCTTCTGAAAGGAGATCCGCGCGATCATTTGCATGGATGTCTTGCACCTTTGTATTCCACGCAGATAGGATGGACCCGATCAGAGCCCGCTCAGCATTGAGGCGGGGGGCGGCTCCGTTGCCATCAATCTTAAGACCAGTATTACTTTCGTTTGCATTTGAAAAAAGTTCGTCGGTAAGATTGCGAACGACATCATCGGCGGTCGTAAATGCGGTGCGGTAAGTGTTCTCTGCTCCAGCCGTTGCTTCAGTAAGGCCGATTGTTGATTGCGCATTTGATGCAAGCATTGATTCATAGGCACCTTGCGCTTGGAGCAGGGAGGCGCGTTCGCTCGCGTTTTCGATGGACGCCAGGATAGTACCTGCCTGTACAAAATCGTTAATTTTAACGTTTACGGCAGTCACTCGACCCGCACTTTCAGTTTCGAGTCGTGCTTCAGAAACAGCGCGCACGGTTCCCACAGTACGAAGGACTGCCGCATTATTAAGTAGCGATCCTGCCCTAGCAACGCGAACTTCCTTTGCTTTTGTTTCCGGTGTATCTACAGCGACACTTGCACGTGTTCCAAGATAGAAGCCGAGAGTTACGAGCAGTAGGGTAGCCAAGACAACGCCTATGATGACGCGTCGTCCGTACCACGATTCCAAGCGGCGATACCAGGTCATAAGTGTTTCCATAGAGGCTTTAAGTAATATAACGCACTAAAAATGTGTGCTTAAATTAAGCATATTATTTACAGTTTGTCAAATTTTTGCCTTCAGTGCTTCTGAGCGTAGATCGAGATGCTACGGCGTTTGGCTGCAGTACCTTTGCGGAGGTGGCCGTGGGACTTTAGCGTTTTGTGGACACTGAAATACTCTTCAACAAGTGAAATAATTTCATCTTCACCAAATACGTATTCGGCAACACCAATAACCGGGTGAATGTATGATCCTTCCTCAGAGCCAGGATTGTCTCGTAATAGTCGCTTGGCATGGGTGTCTTCGTCAAGGAGGAAAGTTTTAAAAAAGTACCATCCGCCTGGGCGCAGTACGCGCGCTACTTCGCCAAAGAGATGCTTGCGCTCGGCGTGAGATAGGACGTGTGACGACATTGCATCGATAGCAAGTATCTGCGATTCATCTGCTACGGGGAGTGCGTCAGCGATTGATCCCACTTGGAACTTAAGTTGCATACCAGAGCTTGCTTTTGTTGCTTGTGCTATCGCTTGGGTTGAAATATCGATACCAATACCGCGCATGCTGTAGGTTTGACCAAGGTACATAAGGTTGCGGCCATTTCCACACCCGAGGTCAATTGCAGACATTGTGGGGTTGAGGTCCTTGCGTCCGCTCTCGCGCTCGAGCCATCGCAAAAACTTGAGAAAATCTTCGCTCGGGTTCGTCGAAAGTGCTAGGTGGTTACCTGTTTTATATTCTGTCTCCCAGAAGAGGACACCTGATTTGTTGCGCTTCTGCTTCATGTGATTGCTCATTAGAGCACACGCTTTGATATGTGACAAATATCGTGATCGTGGTATGCTCGCAACTATGGATAACCCATTTATTTATATATATGGAAAGCATGCAGTCCTCGAGGCACTTGCTGCACCACAAAAGATGCTCAAAGAGGTTTTTCTAGCATCTTCAAGAAAGGACACAGAACTTCGCGATATTTTAAGTGGTGCAAAGATACGTGTTTCAGAACTCGTGCCCTCAAAGTTGCGTGGCGAAATAGATGAAGACAATGTACATCAGGGTGTGGTTGGTGTGCTCGACATCTCAAAACTGGTGCTTTCGTATGACCAATTTATATCGACTCTCGAAGTGAATGAAAATACGTGCCTCGTCCTACTTGGTGAGATTCAAGATCCGCACAATGTGGGTGCAATTATTCGGTCGGCAGCCGGATTTGGTCTCGCAGGAGTACTTATTCCTGAACACAATCAAGCACAGGTAACTGCTGCGGTGATCAAAGTATCTGCAGGTATGGCATTCAAGATACCATTGGTGTCGGTGGGCAATGTGAACACGACTGCACGCAAGCTCAAGGAAAAAGATTTTTGGATATATGGTCTTGCGGGAGAAGCCACGGGTTCGATTGATACCGAGGTATTTGATCGCCCTACGGTATTTATCGTGGGCAATGAAGGCGATGGACTTCGAGAAAAAACTCGTGAGGTGTGCGATGTGCTTCTCTCTATTCCGATGCATCCACGCTGTGAATCACTCAACGTATCGGTATCGGCGGCAGTAGCTTTTCATGCGTGGAGTAGGGGGCATGGTGATGCGCTCAAGGTATAGTTTGCTATACTCTCTTGATGTACAAATCCCTCACATTATTGCTGGTAGCAATATTTATTTTTTCACCGCTTGGGGTGCATGCAGAGGCCAAGCTTTCTGATACTGCACTTAGAGAGAGTGTTAAAGGTGGCGCACTCTGGCTTGCCGCTTCACAAGAGAAAAATGGGCATTTTCGCTATGAATATCTGCCGTACGAAGGCGTGTACCGCGATGATGACAATATCGTACGTCAGACAGGAGCACTGTTTGAACTTTCAGAAATTGAACGTCTTGATCGTGGAAATACGTATAACTTTAAAAAAGAACTGGTGCGGTCTATCGGATACTTCGAAACACTTTCTGCCCCAGGTTCGTATGCTGGTCAAGAGTTTCGCTGTATCAAAGAGGGGAAGGATTTTTCGTGCAAGTTAGGTGCGACGGCGCTTGCTGCTATTGGCGTCATAAACACCTTGACCGAATATCCCGATCTCAAAAAAAAGTACGAGCCACTTCTCTTAGACTATATGGCGTACATTATGACAATGAAAAAGGATGATGTCGGTTTTAGGTACTACTATTATCCTTCTCGCAAAAAACAAAAGGATGACGAGTCTTCGTTTTCAAATGGTGAAGCATTTTTAGCATTGGTGCGGTATGACCAATATGCACCGAGCACTGAAGTGAAAACTATGGTTGATACAACATTCTCGTATTTAAATAACGACACGCTTTTTGATGCACCACTGTATCTTTGGGTCATGGCTGCGATCAAAGATTTGGAAAGGACACGACCGCAGCCAGCCTACGTTTCGTATGTTGACCGTTACACAGCATGGCGACTCCTTGATAACAAGCGGTATGCAGCCTCGACGCGCAATCGCTGCCCCTATATAGAGGGACTCGCAAGTGCGTATAGTGTTTTGGAAAATCACGAAACTCAAGTTTTAAAACCACTTGTGCTTGGGACGATTGATAGCATGATCGCCCAAGTGTCGTGGCTCCAGATTGGGAGCAATAACCTCTATCGATACGTGATTGATACAAAAGGTGGGCGATTCTTAAAGCTCGCTGAACCAAAAAAGGCGATCGGTGGTTTTCTTACGGGATCAGATATAGCAGATCTCACACAGCGTATTGATTTTACCCAGCACTGCTTGTCCGCCTATTCGCAAACCCTAGTCGATATCCGGGGCGGTTCCCTATAAAAAGAACTGCCTATGAAGTTTCGGTGATCTTGGTATGGCAAAAGCCACGTGTTCCAAGCACTTCCTTTTCTATGAGAAAAGGAAGTGCTTGGCCACTCCGCTCGAAAAACGATTTGTTTTGTGAAAAGCATTATACAAAACAAATCGTTTTCCTGTGCGAGGGCATTTTGCCATACCAAGGTCACCTTACCGCGCTGTATTATGATGATCTTTTCGAGATGATAGAATAGACACATGTCCACACTTATTTTTGATATAGAAACCGTGGGGGAGAAATGGGAAGATATCGATGAAACTTCGCGTGAAGTACTTACGCGGTGGATAGATAAAACTTCAAAGACAGAAGAGGAACGTGAGGCAGAGATTGATGATCTGAAAAACGGACTTGGATTTTCGCCACTCACGGGTTACGTGGTAGCCATCGGCATCTATGACCTTGAGCGCAAGCGCGGTGCGGTTCTCTATGACAATAAGGGTGAGACCAAAGAAGAGGGTGAAGAGCATGGATACATACTGAAACCTCGTGGTGAAAAAGAAATGCTGCAGGAATTCTGGGACATAGCCAAGAAATTTGATACGTTCGTGACGTTTAATGGTCGTGGGTTTGATGTGCCGTTTTTGGTTCATCGGTCGGTTGCGCATGACATCACTCCATCGCGCGATTTGATGGAAGGGCGGTATCTCTATCAGCAAAAGAATGCGAAGCATGTAGATCTCCAAGATCAACTTTCGTTCTATGGTGCCATGTTTCGAAAATCATCACTGCACATGTATTGCCGAGCGTTTGGTATAGAGAGTCCCAAGGCGGAAGGTGTGACAGGGGATGATGTTGCGCAACTGTTTGCAGAAAAAAAGTATCTTGATATCGCGCGCTACAATGTTCGCGATGTGGTCGCAACGACCGAACTTTATGAAAAGTGGGTAAAGCACCTTGCTCCACGATCTGTACGCAGAGAATATTAAGAAGAAGAAAATAATTTTTATGTAGACATCTAATCCAAGGCCGGACCTTGGATTACTATAGGGCAGCCATGGTCATAGCATAGTAAGCCTCTTAGGTTTTTATATAATATGGCTCAAAATATAGGTTTTATGTTGCAACTACTAAAAGTTCTTGCAAAATACTTGACAAAAAAATGGAGTGTGCTATGATACTTCACAGATCCAGGGTTACCGCCGCAGAAGCGACGGTGACTGACGGGGTCTTTTCGGTGGAATAGCTGCACGCACAGCATTCCAAACTCATGGGGAATTCCATGGCGAAAGTGTTTCGAAGTACCACCGGCCGTGAAATGGAGCTTTTGTTTTTGATCGGCAACCTCAACCTCGGTGGCGGCGCCAACTCTGGCGGCTCGACCTCGACCGCGGCCTGAACAACGGGCGCGGCGATCGCTGACCTAGTGGCGGGATAGCATATCTCGCCGTGGTCAGAGAAGACATCCGGGTATCTCAACCCAACCTGCCCGGATGAGTACTCCGCGACGAGTCTAGTCAGATGTTGACTCGCGGAGAATGGGTGAGGTCTGCAGTGTCCCCCGGGACACTGCAGACCCACTTCACCTAGTTCTTTATTTGAATTAATTTTTTCGGAGCCTGTCCCCGCTATCATTTGATACTGGGGCATTTGTTGTTTTTATACAGGCCTCTTCTACTAAGGGCTGCCCTTGGTAGTAAAAATATAACAATCTTGTCCAAGGCCGGACCTTGGATGTTCACTCTATTTTATATACATGACGATATCTCTTAATATCCATACCAAGGTCCGGCCTTGGACGGATTTTTGTCCCTTTGAAGATCTGTACGTAGTCTGCGATCACGGTATACTCTACACATGCAAAAGAAATTTCCTGATGGGTTTTACTGGGGTGCAGCATCCGCTTCCTACCAAGTCGAGGGAGGTATTGAAAATACCGATTGGGCGAAAGCTGCACGCGAAGGACGCGTGCCAGTGTGCGGTCGCGCGTGTGGACACTATGAGCGCTACGCCGCAGATTTTGATATTGCAAAATCGTTAGGGCACAACGCGCATCGGTTTTCTGTTGAGTGGGCGCGTATAGAACCTGTAGAAGGGAAATTTGACGAGGTGGCTATAGAGCACTATCGAGCAGTATTGCGTACGCTCCATGCACGGGGCATGACGCCGTTTATAACCCTCTGGCACTTTACATTGCCTTTGTGGTTTTCAGAGAAAGGGGGCTTTGAACGAAAAGATGCACCTGAAATTTTTGCACGATATTGTGAGTTTGTCGTCTTAAGACTCAAGGATCTCTGCAACGATTTTTCGACAATCAATGAGCCGATAGTTTTTGCAACCGATGGTTGGCTCCGTGGAAGCTGGCCTCCGTTTAAACGTTTTGCATTGACCGACATGCTACAGATCACCAATTCAGGTCGTCAACACGAAGCGCACTATCAAAAAGGCATCAGTCCGCTCTTTTTGTACTTTCGTGTTGTTAAAAATCTCTGGCGATCACACAATGCTGCATACGATGCCATAAAACGTATTGCGCCACAGGCTGAGGTGAGTATCGTAAAGCATATTGTGCTTTTCCAAGCGAACAAGAATCCGCTTAATCGACTAAAAGCACGATTCATGAATTGGTGGTGGACACATCGTTTTATGAAGCGAGTACACCAAAAATGTGACTCAATTGGACTCAACTACTACATCCATAAGAAATTTGGTGATACCGCAACGTATGTAAAATCGGATATGGATTGGAACATCTATCCGGAAGGTGTGTGTGATGCGCTCCTGATGCTCGCGCGGTACAAAAAGCCACTCTTTGTTTCTGAAGCTGGAATTGCGGATGCTCAAGATACGCGACGTGCGGACTACATCAAAAAACAAGTTGTAGCGATCGCGTGTGCTATGGACGGTGGGGCCGATGTGCGTGGACATTTCTACTGGTCATTGCTTGATAACTACGAATGGGCACTGGGTTTTGAAAAGCGGTTTGGGCTCATAGGCATCAACTACGAAACACTCGAACGCACCGTACGGCCCTCAGCCTATGTGTATAAAGAAATCATCGAAGCAAACGCAATCACGATAGAATAAGGTCGTTATGTTTTCGTGGATAGTACTCGCGGCAATTGCTGAATTTTTTTTGGCGTTGGTCGCCATGGGAGATAAATATATTGTGACGAGCTCCAAGGCTATGCCGCGGCCCTTGGTGTATGCATTTTATACCTGCATTCTCGCTGGCATGTGGGTCTTGGTTTTTCTTGTGGGACTGTTACCAATCCCTTTTTTACAAGCACTGGGTGCACCAACGTTTGCGAAGGTTGAAATGCCCTCGCTCAATATGGCAGCGCTCGCACTGCTCTCCGGGTACACTTTTTTTGTGGCACTCGTCTCGCTCTATACCGCACTCCGCGAAGCAGATGCATCGGACGTGATACCGGTTGTCGGTGCAATTTCCGCCATCGTCTCGTTTATACTGAGTTATCTTTTCCTTGGTACACGGCTGACACCAAATTTTGTGTGGGGCTTATTGCTCTTATCGGTGGGTACATTTGTAGTGTCGCATCTACGATTTCGTCTTGCGATTGCCCTCTCCTCTGTTCATGCGGGCATATTTTTTGCGATTCACTATATTGCTATCAAAGGGCTCTTTAATGCGTCATCATTTGATAACGGTTTCTTTTGGTCACGAGCTGCTTTTTTTGTCGTAGCGCTCTCCATGCTACTCATACCCGGTTACTTTGAAAAAATACGCGGACAGACAAAGGCAACGAGTGCTCGAGGAGGACTGTTGGTGATCGGCAATAAACTACTTGCAGGTATTGGGTCCATATTGATACTCAAAGCAACGTCGCTTGGGAATGTCGCTATTGTGCAAGCGCTTGCTGGCTTGCAGTTTGTGTTTATCTTGATCTTTAGCATAATGCTTACGGGACGCATTACATCGCCTGAATGCGGAGAAAATCATACCTGCAATGAAGATATCTATCACAAAGCGATTTCGACTGCAATCATTACTATTGGATTTTTTGTTCTCTTTGTGTGAGCATGTTTAAAAAAATACTTTTTTGGATTTTGATTCTGTGTCTCATTCTAGAGACCGTGATTTTTTTCTTGTCTCGCAAAGCGGTACCAGAACGTATTACGTATGGCGTTTCTTTCAACACGATGTACGCACAGGAGTTGGGATTACCTTGGAAAGAAACTTATATTGCAATATTGGACGAGCTCAAGGTGCGCCATTTGCGACTCGCGGCACATTGGACGATGGTGGAGCCTGAGCGAGATCGATATGACTTTACGGCGCTTGACTATCAAGTGAGTGAGGCCGGGAAGCGCGGCGCTGATGTGGTGTTTGCTGTTGGAAGACGTCTGCCACGCTGGCCTGAATGCCATGTGCCATCGTGGGCGAAAGATCTCTCCTGGGATGAGCAAAAAGATGAGTTACGTGCGTACATTAAAGCGGTTGTTGAGCGTTATAAAGATTCCCCAAATATTACCTATTGGCAGGTAGAAAATGAACCATTTTTGGGTGTGTTCGCCAAAGAGCACTGTGGTGATTTGGATGAAGAGTTTCTCAAAGAAGAGATTGCGATCGTGCGATCGCTCGATGGCACACGACCTATCCTGGTCACCGATAGTGGAAATCTTGGTACATGGAAGGGAGCGTATACTGCCGGGGATGCGTTTGGTACTAGTGTGTATGTGTATTTTTGGAATCCAGATCTTGGACAGTTTAAAACAGTACTACCGCCGGCATTTTATCGAATCAAAGAAAACGTGCTCAAACTTTTCTATGGCGACAAGAAAACATTTCTCATAGAACTTTCTGCTGAGCCGTGGTTACTCGAACCAATCACTGATGTACCGCTCGATATTCAATATGAACGCATGGATGTAGAAAAATTTGAGGAAATACTAATGTATGCAGAGAAGACGCGCTATGACACACAGTTTTTGTGGGGAGCCGAGTGGTGGTACTGGCTCAAACTTAAGGGAGAGGCGCATATGTGGGATAGAGCAAAGACATTGTATGAAACCGGAAAATAAATAACGCATGACGCAATCTCACGATATACTAGATTACAGTCCACTATGCGAATCCTAAAATTTATTGCACCATTTCTCTTTGCGCGCAACTGGTATACCGGCGAGCGTGAACTATCGCGCACACGCATCTGGTTATTTGTCGGATTTCTTGTGTTGTTTGGTATTGGGACAGTGATCATCATTGTGCTTAATGCACCGGTGGAGTATGCTGCACCAGCATGATGAAAATAATAATCTGGATGGTCATTTTTGGATGCGGGTTTTATGTTGGCTATTATGTGCACTCGTTTACTAGTCTGCAATCGGGAGCGCCACAAACTACTGATACGACAGTGCCCCACCTAGCGACTTCAACCGCAGCTCTCGACGGGGTTCCTCAAACCGCAACAACGTCAGGTGAAAAAAATATTACTGCACCAGTTGTGATTGATACTGCGTCACTGTCTGATTCGCAAAAGGCACTGTTGTCTACATTAGGTATTGATGCAGAGAAAGTAACGGTGACGCCCGCAATGATCGCATGCGCTTATAAAACTCTCGGTGAGGGTAGGGTGGAAGAGATCATTGCAGGCAGTAAACCAGGACCCGTGGAAGTTGTTCGTGTTTTGCCGTGCATGCAGCAGTAGGTTTGCACACCGCGCTCCACCATGTTTTGGTCGCTAGCTTCGAGAGTGGTCTCTGTAGTATAGTAAGGGTCTAGATAATCTATATTGATATGAAGAAAGTCATTTCGTCCCTATTTCTAGCCACATTTTTCACTAGTCTCTTTTTGATCACCGTGGTCTTCCCGGTCAGAGTAGAGGCTGCTGTCATGCGAACAGGAGATATCGTCTCGGTACCAAAAGATGCGGTTGTGCCGGGTGATTTTTATGCATTGGGTGGGAAGAGCGTCAATATTTCAGGGGTGATTGAAGGAGATCTCTACGCAGTGGGGCAGAGCATTACCATAAATGGGACCGTGATGGGTGACGTGGTTGCTATAGGTGGGTCGGTGCAGATTCACGGCAATGTGGAGGATGATGTCCGAGTCGTGAGCGGAAGTGTTGAGCTCGCAGAAGCAGTGAAAGGTGATGTGATTGTCATTGGTGGTTTTGCTACGGTGTTGTCGACTGCGACGATCGATGAAGATCTATATTTTTATGGCGGGCAATTGGACGTCGATGGGGAAGTCGTGGGCATGCTGCATGTACAGGCCGAATCGCTGGTCATCAACAGTAGTGTTGGGTCAGTTGATGCAACGCTTTCGGGGGCGATACAGCTTGGCGAAAGTGCGCACATTGGCAAAGACATTCTGTACGAAAGTTCACGCGAGATTTCTCGGTCGCCAAATGCTGTAGTAGAAGGAAAAATCACACAGCGTGAAGCTGCTGCGGATCCACAGCGCGACATGGGGGCGTTCTTGTACGTCGCATTTATGGCGCTCTTTTCAGCACTCGTTGCGGTGTTACTCTTTCGTGATTATGTCTATGGTGTGGTGCGCACATCATCTTCAGCGCTGGGACTATCAGGTTTTATAGGGTTTGCGGCATTTCTTATGATGCCTATTGCAGCAAGCGTATTGCTCATCAGTGTCATTGGGGTACCGGTAGGTATATTTTTATGGATCGTGTATCTCGCGCTTGTCCTTGCGGCACTTATTTTGTCACAAGTATTTGTCGGTGCTGCATTGGCAAAAATCATTGTGCATGAATATCGCATAAATTGGATGTGGACGGTTGCTGGTGTTGCCCTAACCCAAGCGGTGCTGCAAGTGCCATATGTCGGAGTATTGATATGTGCTGCAGTATTTTTTGTGGTGCTTGGTATGCTATTGCATTATGGGTATACGCGAATGCGTGCGTAACTTCATGAAAGACGAGTCTTTTTTTGCACGCACAACCCTTGAAGCCTATACACTGTACGCGGATCTTGCTGATCGCGAGACGGATCCCATACTCAAGTCTATCTTGAGTGATCTTGCAGAAACATTGCGTGCGCAATTTGATTTCTGGGCGCGCAAGTCAGGTGTGCGTGGGGACATGGGACGAGTTTCTCATTTTGAGCGGTACACTATGCGCATGAGGCGGTTGCTTTTTGGGACTCGGTATCTTGCACAGTACATACTAAAGAGAAAAGAGAAAAAAGTAGCAGAGTATCTCTCATTTTGTAAGACGTGTACAACGAAAGAAGATCAGCAGACTATTGAGTCATTTGTTGAGCGAGTTTTGGTAATCGCTGAGCGACTGAAGAGTATCGGGTAGCATCAAGCCGCATGAACGTGACGCAAAAAAATGAACGGACGGCACGCGTCATGCGCATGAATCGCACGCTGAGGCGCCTTTATCCTAAGGCGCACATAGCACTTCACTATACAACGCCATGGGAGCTTTTGGTCGCGGTACAGCTTTCAGCACAATGTACCGACGAGCGGGTCAACAAAGTCACGGCAACACTCTTTAAAAAGTATCCTCGCTTGGAAGATTATGTGCATGCGCAGCAAAGCGTTTTTGAGCGTGACATTTTTTCATGCGGATTTTACCGAAATAAAGCGCGGAATATTATTGGCGCGGCTCGCATGCTGCAGGAGCGATTTGGTGGAGTGATACCGCACACGATGGAGGACTTGTTGCAGTTGCCGGGGGTTGCACGAAAGACAGCAAATGTGGTGCTCTCTAATCTCTATCAAACGTCTGCGGGTATTGCTGTTGATACGCATGTCCGCCGTTTTGCTATTCGTTTTGATCTGTCAGATTTTAAGGATCCTGTGCGCATAGAAAAAGACCTTATGAGCATCATGCCACAAAAGGACTGGTGGCAGTTTAACCATCGGCTGGTGCACTATGGACGTGATATATGCCCTGCGCGGAAGCATGACTGTGTCGGGCATCCACTTACCAAGATCTATCCTGCTTCCAATCAGTGCTGGCCGCGGGCCCACTAGCGGCTCTACCAAAGGCTTAAAAATGTCCGCTTTCCAAGAAAACCCCACAGTGCTATAGTGCCGTCGATATGCAGCTTATCTTTGCGGTAGCCAAAGACCTCGTAGATTTCGTTGTTGATTTCACCGAGCATTTTTTTCATCCTGCCAATAAAATCACCACCGTATCTGCATTACCGCCCCCAAAAACATATACACAGATAACTGCAGGGCTTTCGACGACCAATGACGATGACTTGCGTACACATAAAGAGGTGTCAGAGCGAAAAAAGATACAGAAAAATACGGTGATGTACACATCTTCGATCGCAACGCCGTTGCGTAGTGCTGCCGGTGCGTATGGAGATACTGTGTACACCGTGCTGCCGTATGGATCCATGGTGATGGTACTGCAGGATCAAGATTTGTGGGCAGAAGTTGCGAGTGGATCGTATCGTGGATGGGTGTACGTTGATGATTTGGAAGACCGGGCAGCGCATGTGTATCCATCGTTTGTGATTGGAGCGCCAAATGATGCTGATGATCCGACCACGATACGCGTACGCGCTATTATCAATGATGAATTTGGGGCAGGCGAAGCAGGTATGCCGCTCCAGTCCGAAGAATACGTGCTCTATCGTTTAATCCGTCGTGGTGTAACGGTGAAGTGGCCACCGGTACGACCGCGTAAACCAGGTATGTGGAGTGACATTCTGGCTACCGTTCCAACAGTTCGAAAAATAGCGACGCCTGCCGTTGGAACAGTCATTGAGTTTACCGATCGTGTTGATGTGCCAGAAGAGATGGGGCATCTTGGCTATGTTGAAGCGGTATTTCCCGATGGCACGCTATCCATCTCAGAAGCAAACTGGCCAGAAGCAGGTATGTATAACGAACGTATTCTCACCAAGGCAGAATGGGATCTCGAGCACGTTATCTTCCTTCAGTTCACTTCGTAGACTATGCGCGGACTCACGGCACAAGACATACGCGTATTTCAGAAAATCGTCAGGACACATTACAAAGAGGACGGACGATCATTTCCATGGCGGCAGACCACTGATCCTTACAGTATTCTTGTGTCTGAAATAATGCTGCAGCAGACACAAGTAGATCGTGTGGTGCCAAAGTATCAAGTCTTCATGACTGCGTTCCCAACGTGTGCCATCCTTGCTCAGGCAACGTTGGGAGACGTGCTTCGTCTGTGGAGTGGACTTGGATACAATCGTCGTGCTCGCATGCTCCATGAAGCCGCGAAAGAAATCATGAAGAAACATAGTGGCGTGTTCCCAGATTCTTTTGAAGGGCTACGAGCATTACCCGGTGTCGGTCCCTATACTGCAGGAGCAGTGCTTGCCTTTGCATACAACATGCCAGTACCAATAATCGAAACCAATATTCGTACTGTTTTTTTGTACCATTTTTTTCCAAAGAAGAACGATGTTTCTGATACGGAGCTAGTGGCGCGTATCACCGAAACACTTGATCGTAAAAATCCGCGCCTCTGGTATGCCGCACTTATGGATTATGGGTCCTGGATAAAACGTACACATGGCAATCAAAATAAACGTGCGAAAAGCTATACGAGACAGAGCACATTTGAGGGATCATCGCGCCAAATACGCGGGTCAATAGTGCGTGCGCTCCGCGATACTGCGTACACGACTGCTGAACTTGCAAAGAAGGTAGGTCTTAAACAGCCGTCCTTGGTGCGATACGCGAGCACACTCTCAAAAGAAGGCTTGGTTGTGTATCGAGTGGGGAAGTGGAGACTGCCGTAGGCTAGCGCGTGTCGACCAGTAGAACACTGCAGATGATACCCAAGAGCATGACGCCACCAAGTGCAACAAAGATAAATTGAAACGGCATATAGAGCAGCGCAAGACTGCCCAAAAGCGCTCCTATAACAATGCCGAGCGGTCGGGTGATGCGAAAAAAACTAATGATATGTGCATCTTTGCCGCTGGTGTGTTTAAAAAAGTACGTCTCCGTGGTGGTCTCAACGAGGCTTGCTCCGACCCGCGTTAGAAACATTGTCACGATCCACGGAATAATAACGGGGGTCGTGATAAAAGAGATCCAGCACGTTGCCATGGCAAGAATAAAAAATCCTGTTGCCATCATTTCCTTTTCTCCGATGTAGAGATCCGCGACTCTTCCTATAGGGTATTCCAAAAATACATAGGCCAACAGACCAACAAACAAAATAACGCCAATAGCATCCCAGTGGAGACCAATTTTGGTTGCGAGATAGAGTGGGACATAAATCACCATCCACGCAAAGAAGAGCTGCAAGAGAAAGTGTGCCATAAAGACATACCGCAGATTGCGATCTATCCAAAATGAGCGGATGCTTTGTAGTACCTCAATGTGTGGGTAGGGAGAATCAGAAAATGTCTTAAAGTTTTTCCATACGATATAGACAAACGGTATGAGTAGCGCTGCGCTCACCATATACGCGATACTGAAGTGTGGTGTATCGGATCCGAGAAGCAAGCCTGTTCCCAATGGTGCAAGTGCGCTCGCAAAACTCATGGTCGTGAGCATGATGCCACGCTTTCCGCCCGTTTCGGATTCGTTTTTTGTTAGACTTTCGACAAAGACATCGAGGTTAAAAAGGATGAGCGGTACGACTGCTTGGTGGATGATAAAGAGTGGTACGGCAACGCGCATACTTTCAGCAAATGCAAGACCAATAAGTACGCAGAATTCTATCGCCGTCAGCACGAGCGTGAGTTTGTAATTGCCGAGTATGCGCAATACACTCGATATAAAGAGGAAGGCAAAAATAGTGAGCGCCGATCCAATTATAAAGAGTGTACCGACAGCCTCGCTACTGACAAACTGTTCGAGAAATGTTGAATTGACATAGAGCACTGTCGCCCAGTGGAGCGAAAGGACCAGCATGGCAAGATATACGACCGCAAACGACTTCGTTGCTTTCAGATGTCGTTTCGATTCTCCCGCTAGATGTTTGATCACAAAGTTGGTTGGCTTTTTTAATCGTACTCTTTACAAGCCGATAAGGACAGGTATAACCATTGGTGTCTTATTCGTTTTCTGGAGCAAGAATGCGCTCAGTGTTTCTGCAAGTGCCTCCTTTACATAGTCAAGGTTGAGCGGGTTCATGTTTTCGGTTTCTTTCTCCACGGTCGTCTTTATGAGAATGCGTGCTTCTTGGAGCAATTGTTGCGATTCACGAAGATACACAAAACCACGCGAAATAATGTCGGGGGACTTTCTTAGTGTGCCGGTCTTTGGATTGATAGTTGCAATAACCACAAACATTCCGTCGTTTGCCAGTGATTGTCTATCACGTATCACGACCTCTTGGCGTGTGCCAACCGAGAAGCCGTCTACCATCATGTTTTCAGAAGGTATTTTGAGTTTGTCGACGGTGAGCACGGAGCCATTTTTAATATTAATGACCGAGCCGTTGTCGGGTAGGATGACATTGTCTTTTGGAAAACCAGCTTCGATGTTGGCGTAGGCATGGCAGCGTAACATTGAGTGATAGCCATATGCAGGCATAAAGAACGTAGGGTTTACCTGCTCACGAATCCATACAAGTTCTCCTGAATTTCCGTGTCCTGTTGAGTGCACATCAGAAGCACGGTAGTGGATGATGTGTGCGCCGCGGCGATAAATATTATCCTTCAGTTTTTGTACCGAAAGTTCATTGCCAGGAATAACCGACGAAGAGAGCATGACCGTATCGCGCTCGCCGAGAGTTACGAACTTATGTTTCTTGGTTGCGATACGCATGAGTGCTGCAAATTCTTCACCTTGCGCTCCGGTGCAGATGACGACGACGCGATCTGAAGGATAGCTATCGATCTCTTGTACGGGAATAATAGTACCTTTTTGAATGGTGAGAAGGTTTGCTTTTTGAGCAATCTCAATATTGTTTTTGATACTTCTACCTTCGGTTACCACTTTCTTTCCAAGACGCTCACAGGCCATGATGATATGTGTCATGCGAGCAAACTGTGATGCAAACGTACCGATGATCAGGCGACCAGTTACGGTGCGAATGATCTCTTCAATATTGTTGTGCACCTTAATCTCAGGGATTGAAAATCCGTCTTTCTCAGCATTGGTTGAGTCGCCGATAAACAGAATATTTTTTTCTTTTCCAATGCGTCCCCACGTATCTTGTTCGATATCAGATGCAATCCCGTCTTCGTGTTCTAGTTTAAGGTCTCCAGAAATCACGACATTGCCGTGTTTGGTTTCAACAGAGATACCCATTGAGTCGGGGATTGAGTGGGTGACGGGGAACGTCTTGATGTAGGTGTTGCCGAGTTTTATGCGCTGCCATGGTTCGATGACGTGCATCACCACTTTTGGCAAATGGGGGAATTCTTCTTGCCGCTTCAAAATCATGAGGGATGTGAGGTAGCGCGTGTAGATTGGTGGATTGCCAATACGATCAATAAGAAACGGAATACCGCCAATATGGTCGAGGTGGCCGTGTGTGATCACGAGTGCGCGGATCTTGTGTTTGTTGTCCTCTAGGTATTGCGTGTTAGGCAAAATATAGTTGATACCCGGCGCATCGTTTTCGTCTGACACAAACTGGAAACCAGCATCAAAAATGATGATGTCATCTTTAGTCTCCACAATCATCATGTTTTTTCCTACTTCTTCAACGCCACCGACAGGAATAATGCGTACTGAATCTTCATCGGTAAGTGGCGGCACAATAGGACGCGCAGGATCTGCAATTGTGATGCGCTGATTGATTTGTCCTACGGTATTGCGTGGACCGCGGTCGCGACCAGAGCGTGCATGACGCTTTGCTCCGCCGTCGCGAGATCGTGGAGCGCTGCCGCTGCGAACGGGCGCACGATCTCCCGATGCTGAAGGTGTAGCTCGCGTGTGCGTTGCGGGTGGTCGGTGTGCGTGTGCGCTCGTGTGTGATGGTGTTCCGGTACGTGCTAGTGGTCGATGGGCGCTACGTGTAGTGGCGCCACCACTTCCACCCATAGGGCGGCGTCGTGCATGAGAAAACGGACGACGATTGCCGTATGGTTGTGGAGTTGCTCCGGTCGATGGTGTTGTTGTGTTCATAATGGTGTAGTAGTACTGATGTGTTATTTTGTGTTGTTAAAAAATGGCCATACCGATTCGGTGTTCGTGTACCAAGCGCCGATACTACTGAAACGTTCACTGGGTCCTGCTAATCCTGCTACTGTTACCTCGTGAATGCGGTCTGGCAGTAAGTAGGTAAATTCGGGAACAAAGAGGAACAGTGCAGGGAGGTCGGTGCGCATTTCGTCTGCAAATCGTTTGTACGCCTCCGCGCGGTCGTCCCTATTTGTTTTTGTGCGTGCTTCGGTCAGGACTGCGTCGGTTGTGATATTTGCGTAGAGAGCTATATTGAGACCAGGGTCATTGCGTTGGGATGAGTGCCAGAATGAATAAAAATCGAGTTCGCGTCCAACGGCAGTCCCAAACAGTAGCGCGCTATATTTTCGTGGACGTATGATCGTCTGCGTCAGGTCCGACTGTTCAAATTTTTTAATATCAACTGGTATACCAACTTCTCCCCAGATTGTTTTTAATATCTCTGCGGTCGCGACAAATGTGTCGGTATTTGCAGTCTCAATACTAAATTTCAATTCTTTCACCTCGGTACCAACTTTTTTCTCCCACAGTCCTGTTGTTTCGTTGATTTTGAAACCACCTTCACGAAGAATATCACGAGCGGCATCTATTTTTTGTGAAGGGGTTGTTGATGTCGCACTGTACGTTGGTAGTGTAGTAAAACCAGGGGGAAGTGGACCGTCGATTGGTTGCCCATAGCCACCCAATACTTCCTGCACAATACGATCGCGGTCGAGGGCTGTATTGAGCGCCTTACGTACTGCAGGTTCTCTGAACAGCGGTTCTTCATTTTGATTAAAGAAGAGTGCAAATGTGCGAGGAAGCGGTGTGCGGTATAGGGTGTGTGAATCTTTGGTCGATGGATTTGCAAGTAGGGTGTCGAGTGCCTGTGGTGAGAGACTAGCGGCGCTATCTATTTTTTTTGCAATGAGCGCGTCGAGTAGCGCTTCTTCGTTTTGGAAAAACTGTACGTTGAGTGTTGCGATACGGGGAATATCACCATGATAGTCATCAAACGGACTCAATATATATGCGTCAGGTATACCAGAGCTGTTCCTCTTGGTGTTTTTGATCATGTAGGGACCGGATCCTATAGGTTCGCTATTGTGCGGACTAAATGGTATTTGATCAATCTCTGCGAACTCCCAAATATGACGTGGCAAAATACCCATCGTAAGATTTTCGATAAACGGTGCATAGGGTTCACTGAGTACGAGGTTCAATTCATATTCACCAATACGTTCTATAGTCACTCCTTCCCAGTTGGCACGCAGCGGACTTTTAAGCATGGGGTCTTGCGCGCGCAATATAGTAAAAATCACATCGTCTGCGGTCACTGGTATGTCATCATGAAAAGTATTGTTGCTGCGCAACACGATGTTGTAGGTGAGGCCATCATCTGAAACAGTGAGTGACTCGGCCATATCGGGATGGAGTGATCCGTCGCTCCCGAGGCGCATAAGTCCTGCGTATATAAGTGCGCTAAGATCACGGTCGGCGCTTGTTGCAGCTAAGAGTGGATTGATGAAGCGTGGCGTGCCCACGATACCTTCTGACAATATGCCACCACGTTCTGGTACACCGATTGTTGCGCGCGTACTCATACTGATCAACGCAAAAAGTAATGTTCCTAATGAACACAGGAGCAAGAACTTCAAGATTGCTCGATCGCTTGCGGGCCGTGTTTCAACAAAATGAAATAGCCGGTCTATTCTTTTCATGGAGGGCATGACGATGCGGTGCTGTAGATAGCACAACGAGAAATTATTGATACACGACGACAACTAAATCGACTGACGGCCGAAGCTTAGCTCGTAAGAGAAGGTGCAAGAGAGAGAATGGCAGAGAGTACAAACAATACGCCAAGCACGATCGATGCACGAAACAGAAAAAGCTCTGCGCCACGGCGCCTATGAAATGCAGCACTAAAATTGTCACCACCAAACGCACCGCCAAGGTTCGATCCTCGTTGCTGAAGTAGGATCGATGCGGTGAGTAAGACGGAGAGGGTTATCTGTGCGTACGGTAGTACGGACTGAATCATTTCCATGTCGAAAAGACTATACCAGGAATTGGTTTTTGTCGCAACCACTATCTAGCATGGCGGCCCAATAAAAGAAAATCGCCAAGCGCCTACGATATTGCAAACTTGCAACACTGTAGGTGCTTGGCGGATTGTTCACAGGCCGTTTCCTTCCAGGCTGTCGTCGTAGACCACTTCGGCTGTTGTAGTCAATGGCAAACCACCACTGACGTAACAACCATTCGTGAGTAGAATTTGAAGACTCACCTCACGGTTGTCATCGCACTCCCGAAGTGCAGCTTGCACGCGGTAGACCAATGTCAGGTCCTCCTGCGAATAGTGCGTGACGACACGTGAATAAGTGGCACGTAGTAGTCTGATGAAAACGCCGTGTCGGTCAGCGCTGATCCCGAACTCTCTTGATCGGCCGTGAATATTCAATATATCGGCGATCCTTTCTTGCGCATGTGCCGGAAGTGGCGGATTTTGCGCCATGTTCCTGAGCCCAATGCAGACAGTGCGCATTGCAGAATCTCGGCCAATCTCGTGAGTCATTTCTAACATATTTACCCACATCTCTCCCTCCTCAAGGTGAACGTAACTGGCCAGAATTATACCACAAATAATTAAAAACACAAGGAAATGGGAGATGAGAAAAAATGGCTAAAAATAATGTCAAAAGTGCATTCCAACAACTTTGACACTACCAGTTCGAATCCGTATAATGTGTCCGCAAAAAACTTTTATCAACAGAAGTAGTATTAATTTTTTGGTATGCCTAAAAAAACAAAAGCAAAAAAGAAAGTAACGCCGAAAGCAAAGGTAACAAAAAAGACAAACAAGGTGGTGGTGAAAGCGGGACTCCAGCCGCTTGGTGATCGTATTGTGGTGCGCCCACTCTCCGAGGAAGAAACAGGTACACGATCGCCTTCAGGTATCATTATTCCTGACACCGTGAGCAAGGAAAAACCAGAGCAGGGTATTGTGGTAGCAACTGGTCCGGGAAGATACGAGGAAGGAAAGCGTGTTGCGCTATCTGTTGCTGTGGGTGATCGTGTATTGTTCTCAAAATATGGTTTTGATGAAGTGAAACATGGTGGAAAAGAATATTTTATTGTGAGTGAATCGAGCATATTAGCAATCATTAACGAATAATCACTATGGCGTCAAAAAAAGTAATCTATGGTGAAGAGGTAAAGAAATCTTTGAAGGTGGGCGTCGACGCTGTCGCAAATGCCGTCAAAGTGACCTTGGGTCCTAAGGGGCGCAATGTGATTTTGGACAAAGGCTTTGGTTCTCCAATGATCACCAACGATGGTGTTTCAATTGCGAAAGAGATCACCCTTCGGGACAAGTTTGAAAACATGGGTGCAGAGATTGTGAAAGAAGTTGCGACAAAGACCAATGACATTGCGGGTGATGGTACGACAACCGCGACCATTTTGACCCAGGCACTCTTTGCCGAAGGACTTCGTCAGACGACGATGGGCTTGAGTCCCATGGCAGTGCGCATTGGTATGGAGCACGCCGCAAAGGACACCGTTGATGCGCTCAAAAAGATGGCGATCAAGATCAGCAAGACTGATGAGATTAAGCAGGTCGCGACGATCTCTGCAGAAAGCGAAGAGATTGGAACAAAAATTGCAGAGACGATCGACAAGGTTGGGAAGGATGGCGTGGTGACCGTCGAGGAGTCACAGTCATTTGGTATCGAGACTGAATTAACTGAAGGTATGGAATTTGATCGTGGCTACGTCTCGCCATACATGATCACCAACTCTGAACGTATGGAATCTGAATATCGAGATGTACCCATCTTGATTACAGATAAAAAGATTTCGAGTATTCAGTCGATTTTGCCACTCCTTGAAAAACTCGCACAAAGTGGAAAGAAAGAACTGGTGATTATTGCTGATGACGTCGACGGTGAGGCGCTTGCAACACTTGTTGTCAACAAACTCCGTGGTGGTTTTTCAGTCTTGGCGGTCAAAGCTCCTGGTTATGGCGACCGCAAGAAAGATATGTTGCAGGATATTGCGATCACGGTGGGTGCAGAAGTTGCGACCGAAGATCTGGGTGTCAAACTCGAAGCTACCGAACTCGCTTCTCTTGGACGAGCTAGTCGTGTTGTCGCAACCAAGGACAGTACGGTGATTGTTGGCGGGAAGGGCAAAAAGGGTGATATCGACGATCGCGTCAAGGCACTCCGTGCACAGCACAAAAACACCGATTCAAAATTTGATCGTGAGAAACTCGAAGAGCGAATTGCAAAACTTTCAGGTGGAGTAGCGGTCATTCGTGTGGGTGCTGCAACTGAAACCGAGATGAAGTATCTCAAACTCAAGATCGAAGATGCGGTCAATGCGACCAAGGCAGCGATCGAAGAGGGTATTGTTGCAGGCGGAGGCGCAGCACTCGTCAAAGTAGCGCAGGAGCTTCGCAAGAAAATAACAGAACGACAAGAGAAGCGCACTATTGCTGCCGAAGAAGCTGCAGGGTACCTGATTGTACTCAAGGCACTTGAAGCGCCACTTCGTCAGATCGCTATAAACTGCGGCAAGGACGATGGTTCGGTGATCTTAAATGCCGTACAGGAAACAAAAGGCAATGGTGGCTATGATGCAGTCAATGATGTCATTGTTCCCGATATGCTCAAGGCTGGTATCATTGATCCCGTGAAGGTGACTCGCTCGGGTGTAGAGCGTGCGGTCAGTGCCGCAGCGATCTTGCTCACGACTGAAGCAGCAGTTGCTGACGAACCAGAAGATGCTAAACCAGCAATGGGTGGAGGTATGCCTGGTATGGGTGGTGGGATGGACTATTAAAAGCGTAGCGCATTGTTGATAACCGGTGGAATAACCACAGAACAAGATGGGGAAAAGTTTGGGGATAACATGAAAAGCAAAAAAACCGCCATGAGCGGTTTTTTTGCTTTTCTAAATCGCTCTAGTATTTTATGGTATAATACAGGCACAAATTTAATTTAAACATATGCCTTCAACATTCATAATTATTCTCATCGTTCTCGCAGTACTGTTGCTGTGGGGAGTAGCGTTGTATAACCGTTTTGTCCGCCTCATGCAGCAGGCAAAGGAAGCATGGGCAGATATCGATGTGCAACTCAAGCGACGCTATGATCTTATTCCAAATCTCGTTGAGACTGTAAAAGGGTATGCAGGTCACGAACAAGATACCTTTACAAAAGTAACCGAGATGCGCACCAAAGCGATGGGAGCGCAGACGGTTGCCGAACACGCTGAAGCAGAAAACATGCTCACCGGCGCACTGAAGTCACTCTTTGCAGTGTCTGAAAATTATCCTGACCTCAAGGCAAATACCAACTTCCTCGAACTCCAGCGAGAACTTTCAGATACAGAAAACAAAATCCAAGCAGCGCGTCGTTTCTACAACGGCAATGTGCGTGATCTCCTCGTCGCTATCCAGTCATTCCCTTCAAACCTGATCGCATCTATGTTTGGATTTAAGGAAATGGAATATTTTGAGCTTGGAGAAGGAGAAGAAGCCGCGCGCAATCCTGTTGCCGTCAAATTTTAGTTCAACAATATTTGCGATATGACACGCACGCCAATAATGATCGGTGGAGCAAAAATCGGACGCTTTCGCGCAAGCAAGCTCTTATTTAAAGAATCCTTTCGTTTTTTGCGCGCTGACGCGGAGATGCTGTGGTTTCCTGTACTTGCGTTTGTCGCACAATGTTTTTTCGTAGGACTTTTTGTTTTTGCTGTTGTGGGGGGATACATATTTGTGGAAGAAGGTACGCAGCAAGAGAAGGTGCTTGGGTACGTTGTACTCTTTGGCATGTACCTCATCGGAGCATTCTTCCTGTCGTTTTCACAAGCAGGCATCGCACACATCGTCTTTACACGCCTACATGGTGGCGATGCAACCTTCGGTGAAGCACTTCGTGTTGTTGACGCACGGATCGGACAAATTTTTGTGTGGTCACTTATTACCAGTACCGTGGGGATGGTTCTCAATATGATAGCTGAACGGTCACGACTTCTAGGGAAAATTGTCGTGTGGCTTTTGGGTGCTGCATGGTCGATACTCACATACTTTGTCGTGCAGGGTATTGTACTCGACAGGAAAGGGGCGATCGAAGCGGTGCGTCATTCTGCGTCGGTGTTCAGAAAAACATGGGGTGAGACACTTGTCACAAATATTTCCTTAGGTTTGGTATTTTTACTTGCGCATCTGCTTGCTATTGCGGCAGCCATTGGTCTTATTGTTGTTGGCTTTAGTATAGAAGGAGGAGAATTTCTCATGGTGGCAGTGGGTGCGCTGTACCTCGTATGGGTTTTTGGTGCGGTGTTACTCGCATCTTCGCTCGATAGTGTGCTCCGAACATTGCTCTATGTCTATGCTTCCGATCATACTGTCCCTACAAACTTCAATCGCGAACTCTTAGATCAAATGCTCGCACGAAAAGGAGTGACGGGAGGAGTAGCACCTGCTGCAGCAACACCACCGATTGTCTAGCGTATGTCGCAGAAGTATAAGAAATTGGTACGCGATTTGATACCAGACCGCATTCGTGCACATGGTGAAAAGCCAGTCATGAGAAAATTGAGTCAAGCTGCGTTTAAGAAAGCTTTGCGCGATAAGCTCCTCGAAGAAGTACATGAGTTTATCAATGCTGAGTCACGTGAAGAAATGCTTGAAGAGCTTGCCGATATCTATGAAGTACAGAAGGCGCTCTCTGTTGTTGAAAATATTGCGCCAAAGGACATTGTTCGTCGCGCAACCAAAAAGCGAGAAGAGCGGGGTGGGTTTGAAAAACGAATATTTTTGGAGGGGATAGAAAAATAATATGTTTACAACACCATCCTTTCGTATGCTCGTACGCACCATGTTTGTGTGTGTGCTATGTATCCTTCCACAAACGGTGTTCAGCGAAAAGATTGATAGTTTTGACGCAGATATTACGGTGCACCAAGATGCAACCATTTCTGTCGTTGAAACAATACGTTACAATTTTGAAGGAGCAGCAGAGCGTCACGGGATCTATCGCGATATCCCAAAGTCGTTTACCGACACTGCGGGCACCAAGCACACACTGTCATTTACCGATGTTGTGGTGACCGATGAAAAAGGTATACAACTACGGCAAGATATTTCATCGGTTGATGGGATGGAGCGCATCCGTATTGGCGATCCCGATGTGTTTGTGGACGGTGTGCATATTTACAAAATTGCCTATCGTGCATTTGATGCAATTGCGTATCTTCCGGACCGTGATGATCTCTATTGGAATGTGACGGGGAATGGCTGGACGGTACCTATCGGAAGTGCACACACTGTCGTGCGCGTTGATGGCGTGCCTGCGACCACAAATCTGGAGGTTGCGTGCTATGAAGGCGCACGCGGTGCCACGGAAAGGTGTGCTGTAGAGAAAGTGAGTACATCAACCACTGCCGAGTATGCATTCAGTGGGACGAGAGCGTATGCGCCCTATGAGGGGATGACGGTTGCAGTAGGTATTCCAAAAGGTGTTGTGACGCAACCTGCCGTGCCCTTTTGGAAACAATTTCTAGAAAAGTATTTTCCTGCCATAGATCGAGCGCTCGGTGCTGGAGTTTTTCTTTTGGTAGTCGGCTTGGCGTACCGTGAGTGGGTGCGTCATGGCCGCGACCCAAAGGGTCGCGGCACGATCGTTGCCCAGTATGAGCCGATAAGTGATCTTTCTGTTTTGGAATCGGCATTTTTAGTTCGACACTCCTTAAAAAATAGTGATATTTCTGCTGGCATTATCGAACTTGCAACAAAGGGTGCGTTGCGCATTGTGGAGGAGACAACTTCTGTGCTAATGGTATTTTCAAAAAAGACGTATCGTCTAGAACGAATAAATGGTGCGCAAAATCTCATGCGGGTTGAACAGGAGCTGCTTGATATTCTGTTTGATCCGGATATCGGCGCTGTGGGAGGCTCCTTATTGCTCACTGATGTCAAACCGAGAGCGGCTCAAGAGTGTTTTACGACTTTGAAAAAATATACTGGGACGTCACTGGTTGGTAAGGGATACTTCACTAAAAATCCATATAACGCATATGGGTGGCTGCGCTATGTGACTGTTGCACTTGCTATTTCGGTAGTTTCAATATTTATTTTGTGGGTGGCTGTGCTTCAGAATATTGTGAATTTTCCACTATGGACCATTGTTGGATGCGCACTCGCGGCAGTGTTCTGCGAAATTTTTGCATACCTCATGCCACAAAAGACAAAGAAGGGTGCCGAAGCACGTGAGACGCTGTTGGGACTCAAGCAATATATTGGCGTGGCCGAAAAAGCACGGCTCGAATTTCATAATGCACCTGTGAAGACACCAGCACTCTTTGAAAAACTCTTGCCATACGCACTCCTCTTTGGTCTTAGCGATATTTGGGTGGATGAGTTTATGGACATTATGAAGCAACCGCCATCGTGGTATAGCTCACCTTCGGGTACGTTTAATGCCGCTGCGTTTTCGTCAGGCATTTCAGATTTCAATAGTGCCTTTGCCGCATCGAGCACGCCCACATCATCCGGATCTTCCGGCGGCGGTTTTTCAGGTGGTGGCGGTGGCGGAGGAGGTGGGGGGAGTTGGTGATGCTTGCGGTGTGCGAGTGAAATACATACAATGATCCATGCGTAATACAAAATATCGTGGCGACACTCTATACTCACCAGTCATCCAATATCACGAAGACCTTCCTCTTGATGGGTGTGTTTCTCGTGGGGGTTATTGCATTGGGGTGGGTGATTAGTCTTTACTTGGGTGATCCATCGATACTCTATATTGCTGTCATTTTTGCACTCGTGATGAATGTGGGGAGTTATTGGTTTTCAGACAAGTTGGTCATCTCGATGACGGGAGCACGACCTGTCGACATGAAAGATCAGCCAGAGCTCTATCGACTGGTAGAAAATCTCACAATCACCGCAGGACTTCCGATGCCGAAGCTCTACATTGTGGATGATCCCGCTCCCAACGCCTTTGCGACCGGACGAAACCCACAGCACGCAGCACTTGCAGTCACGAGTGGGCTACTTGCTATTCTTGATCGGGCAGAGCTCGAAGGTGTGTTAGCACACGAACTCTCACACATCGGCAATCGCGATATGCTCGTGATGACGGTTGCGGTCGTGCTCGCCGGATTTGTCGCCATCGTTGCCGATATGTTTTTGCGAATCTCGATGTTCGGTGGAGATCGCGACAGGGATAGTCGCGCAGGCGCTATCCTCTTTGTTGTGGCGATTGTGGGCGCGATCCTTGCACCGATTGCTGCCAAATTGATCCAGCTTGCAATCTCGCGCAAGCGCGAGTTTCTTGCCGATGCTTCCGGTGCACTTTTGACGCGCTATCCCGAAGGACTCGCTTCAGCACTCGAGAAAATTTCTCGTGCAGGCATCCCGATGCAACGAGCGAGTCACGCGACGGCACACCTATTTATTGCCGACCCCTATGGCGGGGAAGAGAAGCGCAGCATCATGACTCGCATCGGCGCATTATTTGCCACACATCCTCCGGTAGCAGACCGTGTCGCAGCTCTCCGCGGTACCAAGGTGTAGCCAATTTTTTATAGAAAATCCAAATGGCTCAAACATTGAGCCATTTTGTAGCTACGTATAACGGTCAACACCTTGTGACCACCTCCTCTAATTTCTGCTGAGGCGT
>CAYOAM010000002.1:92927-281348 GCA_964402035.1 uncultured Candidatus Saccharibacteria bacterium | reverse complement strand
CGCACCGGAGTCGATGGGCTTTATGGTGAAGCAGGGAAATAATATGTATATCAATTTGCAGCCCGATACGCGCGCAGAGTCCGATCGACTTTTTGCTGCTTTAAGTGTGGGAGGAAAGGTAGAGATGCCGCTCCAGGTCATGTTTTGGGGCGACTACTTCGGCTCCTGCACCGACAAGTTTGGTGTGCGATGGATGGTGAATTGCTCGGAGAGGGTGTAACGCAAAAAAGAAAATGGCCGACGCATTGCGTCGGCCTTGGTCGTCCCATACTCACGTCACTTCAGAAGTTACGGAAGCGATCGGTGAGCGATGCTGCCAGCCGATAGACCGCAAGCACTTTCTCCAAGTCGTCGCCTTCTCGATAGCCTTGCTTCGAGAGTTGGATGCCTTCCCACATCACGCGCCAGCTGTCACAATCGACGACATCGGCGATGAGTAGGGTGTCGGGAGGTGTGGGGTCTTCATGTGAACCAAATTCCAACTTGAAGTCTTGGAGCTTGCCACCAATGTCTCCCCACGCCTTTTCAAGTATTTCAAAAGCTTTGTGTGCCTTACGTCCTGCAATTTCGAGCGTTTGAGCGAGGACCTCATCGTACCGCGGTCCGTTGCATGGAAGCTTAATGGCGTCCTTCCGATTGAGAGGTTTTCTCGGATCGTGGAGATACCACCCCTCATCTTTGTCGTACTCCATGAATGGATCGTCACACGGCAATTTAACGCCGTGTGTCTCTTTCCCGGAAGTTTTGTAATAGAATTCGGTTCTCAGTTCCGAAAACGTCGTGCCAGCTGGCACGCGTGGATTGCGTTTGAGAAATGAACCCACGGCAACTCTGCGTACCACCACTTCGACAGGAACCATTTCGCAGATCCGTGTGAGGAAGGTGGTCTCGGTATGACCCCTACCGGTGTAGGCGCAGGGGATTTGGTGGCGTCGCAACAGCTCAAACACATTGCAGGTCGTCCGTGTCGCGAGCGCTGCTTTGCCGGGTATGATGTTGCGCTTGGCACCGTCGCCAGCGGTGATGTCGTCCTTGGATTCGACGATACCAATCGCCCGAATGCCAGGCAGTCGCCGAATGATCTTGGTTTTGCCTTCGATCTGTTCGTGAGTCATGACGCTCCTCCTTCAGAAGCAGTTGAACGGGACAGAGTCCCGCAGGTTGGTGTGGTACCCCATCAGGCGATGGCGCAGATTGAGGTCGCTGAGAGCGAGAATGTTTGCTGCCATCAAGGCGGCATTCGTAGCCCCCGCATTCTTGCCTGGGCCACTGCCGCCACCCATGTAGGCGAGCGGTTTGCCCGCAGGCATAGCGATCATTGAGCCGACTGCGTGGATGTCGTCCTTCTTCGGTGAGACTCCCAATACTGGCAGCAGTGTCTCTGATGCTACCATTCCCGGAAGATGAGCAGAACCGCCAGCGCACGCGATGATGACAAGAAGTCCACGATCATATGCAGTGTGCGCATACAGCACCATACGCTCTGGCGTACGGTGAGCTGATACCACGCCAAACTCAAACGGAATCTTAAGTTTTTCCAGTTCGTCGGCGCATGGTTGCATGAATGTCCAGTCGGACTGGCTCCCCATAATGATTCCTACCTTGCCAGCCGCTCTGTGTCCCGCAAAATCGGGAGTGAGCGGGTGACCGAACGAATAGTGTGGCTTTTCTGTCGAGTTCACGATACCTTCTCCTTTGATAGTTTCGTGGTAACTAAGTCCGAAAGCGTTATACAGCAAAAGTTAGATAAATACCAGCAATATTTACTGGAGATGATTTCAGACATTAGTATTCACATTTTGACAAAAGATTTTCACGGGTGCATCATGCGCAGGGACCATGATCTTTTTGGAGCTTTTCAAAACGACGTTCGTCTTCTTCGCATGCTTTTTTTGGGGGTAGCAATGGAAGCGACTAAAGTTACAAAAGTAATTATGTTCGCAATTGTGACAAGTAATCACTCTTTTCTTGCGCGAATCCCTTACACGGAAGACATGGTGGTGGGTAGGGTGATTGGAGTCATGAACGAATTATGG
The DNA here is from genome assembly GCA_964402035.1 of uncultured Candidatus Saccharibacteria bacterium. Lineage (GTDB taxonomy): Bacteria > Patescibacteriota > Minisyncoccia > Phycocordibacterales > UBA918 > JAIETH01. The sequence goes on along the minus strand of CAYOAM010000002.1, from coordinate 279,312 downwards.
CGCATCACGAGGGTGGATCCAGTTATTGTAGTGGCGTTTCCTGGTGGTGGCGTCAAACAAGAATTGCGCGACGTCCATGTGGTTCGTATGCGCGAAATAGAGCAAGTCGCAGCCGATTGAGCCTCTCCCACTGCACCGTGCCGTGGGATTTTTTGTTCATCGGTATTCATTTCTACTCCATTACAGGACGTTGTTATACTTACCCCATGAAAACTGACTGTGAAATAAAAAAGATTGGTGGGTATCTCACAATCGATGCCGAGGGATATATTGTGAATACCACTTCGAAAGATTTGGTGCAGCCTCTGTGGAAAGATGCGGTTGAGGAGATTGTGGCAGTATACAAAACCCACTATGGAGACGGTCTCCATAGTGTGTATGTCCGTGGTTCTGTTGCATGTGGCGCTGCTATAGAAGGGATTTCAGACCTTGATACGATTGCTATTGTTGCCCGACCAAACGGTAAGATCGATCGGAGTTGGGTCAAGAGTTTTCAAATGCAGCTTATGGCCAAGTATCCATTTATAAAAGGTGTCGAGATGCAAATCAGCCCTCTTTTGGGGTTTGAAAAAAGAAAAGCTCAGGGGGTCTTAATCAAGACACAGAGCATTTGTCTCTACGGTGAAAATTTGGCAGATCTTACACAAAAGATGAAGCCGGGTTCGAATACAATCCAGCATCTACCACGTCTCGAGGAGGAGATTGAAGAGACCTTAGAATCTTTGAAAGAAGAAAATGTATCAGAAGCGCGGGTTAAACATATGTGTTCATGGATTATGAAACGCATTGTGCGTAGCGGTTTTGAATTGGTCATGGAGCGGTCGCATCAGTACACTCGCGATCTCTATCCCTGCTATGAAGGATTTTCCAAGTACTATGGAGATAAAGAGAAAGAAATGTACGCAGCACTTGAGCTTGTTGTTTGTCCGACCACGGACAAAGAAAAAATTGAGAAAGTTATTTTAGGTATAGGTGGTTTTGTGGTTAAAGAATATACGACATTTTCGCTATAGTGAAGTTGTAGATTTTTTATCCACATTTTGACAAATGTTTTTTGATCGTTCATGATGCGCGAGGTGGTGTTCTTTTTGTAGGCTTTTAGGGGGTACGATGAAAAAATCAGTGTCAAAAGAAGTTCGAAGAAAATTGCGAGGGTTTATCAACCGTGAAAGGGGGGTGGGACGAGAGCCAACGATCTCTCGTCATCAGACCGGTGAGCGTTTCAAAAAGCTCGCCCATTCCGCCTATATCGATCCTCGTCGTTTGCGAGAATTTCTTATAAAAAATCCCGAATGGGAGCGTTCTCCAGTGAGGAAATCCGCCATTCACATTTTCAAATAGAGAGGGAATGTCTGATGAGTAGAGCTACTCCTGAAGACTATACGATCCTGGAGGGACCAGATGGTGTGGAGTTTGTGCCGCTGGACCAACCGAGTGATGTTGGTCTATCAGACGAGTTTTCATTGAATGGTAATACATTCAAGCCACTTTCAATCTGGGATTACAATATTGATCGTGGTGTGGGTACCACACCCAAGAAGGTGAGGATCCGCAGCATCAAGCTTGAGCGGAAGAAGTAGACGCCCACCGGTGCTCTTCGGAGCATCTGTGGGTATTTTTTATACGTACTACGGTTTCATTTGCTAGTATAACCGACGCTACAATATGGGTAAAAATGACATTATCTTCGTCTGCCTTTTTTCTTTTGCTATTGGAGCAGGGTTTGGGTTTTATCTGTGTACGATTTTTTAATGTGTTATGCTCAAGGAAATTTTGTATAACAAGCGCTAAGCTTGTATTTCGTTCTACAGATTGTATGCTGGGTACATATACTAGTAACAGATTGATGGCTCTATGAAGAATTTTGTACACGAGTTTAAGGCATTTGCGATACGAGGGAATGTGATGGACTTGGCAGTCGCGGTCATCATCGGTACTGCATTTGGAAAAATTGTTTCATCGCTTGTCGACAATGTGGTGATGCCGGTTATTGGTATCTTGCTTGGTGGGGTCAATTTTTCTGGTTTGACCTTCACGTTCGGCAGTACCATCTTTAAGTATGGGGTTTTTGTACAAAGTATCATTGACTTCGTTATCATCGCATTTGTTATTTTCCTCGCCATCAAAGCGTTGCACCGTATCAAGCATGCGTCGGTGGAGGAGAAAAAGGACGAAACTCCCGTTGTGCCAGAGGAGGTAAAATTGCTCACCGAAATTCGAGATTTGCTGCGAAAAAACTAGAAAAAGTAGCCTTAGGACACACAAAGGGGCAAGTCTCAAGACTTGCTTTTTTCTCTGTCCATTGTTATCCACAGTGCTATGGACAGGTTGTGCAGCACGACATGGAAAAAGAGTCATAGTTTTAAACATTTCTTATCTTTTTGGTTGCCGCAACCCTAAATACAGATCTCTTTTGACGTGCTAAAATTGAGTCAACACACGTTGCTCTTCGTGTGGTGACGGGAGCATACAAACAATCCATGTTGAAATAACATGGAAGGCTTGTCTGCTCACTCAAAATTTCGATATTCCTGTACAAACATTATGAGAATTTAGGGTATGCGCACAACATGATTACGGAGATCAGAAAGAGAAATGGGGACATGGTCCCGTTTGATCGGCAGAAAATTTTTACTGCTATGAAAAAGGCATTTGCTGCTGAGCATGTGTCTATTGATGAGGAGGTTGTGTCACAGATGGCAGATCGTGTTGTTGCGAAAATTGAGACGGGTTCTGACGCTCACCCAACCGTTGAGCATGTGCAGGATGCTGTTGAGGAGACCTTGATGGAGCGTGGATATTTTAAGGTTGCAAAAGCATATATTCTCTATCGTTTTGAACATACCAAGGAGCGCAAGGAGCAGGTTGTCAAAGACATTGAGCAAAATCGTTTGATGGTTGAGAAGCGTGATGGACGTACTGAACCGTTTTCAAAAGATAAGGTGCAGATAGCGCTTCAGTTTTTTGTGCGTGGGTATGAGCGAGAGATTGATCTCCCATCGATTGTGCGTCAGGTAGAGCTTGAGGTCTATGACGGCATCAAGACAACCGAGCTTGCTCGACTCATTACACTCGTATTGCGTTCGCGTATCGAAAGTGATCCAGCGTACGCGTCGGTGTCCGCGCGACAGCTCTGTGCGCGTCTCTACAAAGAAGCGATCGGCAAAGATTCTTTGGCCGCCGAACAGTTTGATCCTGCGTATCGTGCGGCATTTGTGCGCAACATACGTCATGGTGTGGAAGAGAAAAAACTCGACGAGCGACTACTTTCATTTGATCTTGAAAAATTGTCACAACTCTTGAAACCTGAACGCGATGATCTCTTTCAGTATTTGGGTGTTGAGACGCTCCATGACCGCTATTTTATTCGTGACAAGAAGAAGGTGGTCTTGGAGACACCGCAATATATGTGGATGCGTATAGCGATGGGGCTTGCGATCAATGAGGCGCAAAAAGAAATGCGTGTTGAACAGTTTTACGACATTATGTCGACCTTGCGTTTTGTGCCGTCGACCCCGACGCTCTTCCATGCCGGTACGCCACACCCACAACTCTCGTCATGCTATCTCAATGTGGTTGAAGATGATCTCAATCACATTTTCAAGGTATTTGGCGATAATGCACAGCTTTCAAAGTGGGCGGGCGGTATTGGTACGTCGTGGAGCAAGTTGCGCGGTACCGGAGCTCTCATTAAGCCTGCTGGTATTACGAGTCAGGGTATCGTGCCGTTTTTGAAGATTGCAAACGACGTCACGGTTGCTATCAATCGCTCAGGACGCAGACGTGGCGCTACCTGTGTGTATCTTGAAAACTGGCACTATGATTTTGAAGATTTTCTTGAACTGCGCAAAAATACGGGAGATGAACGTCGACGCACACACGACATGAATACGGCATCATGGGTCTCAGATCTCTTTATGAAGCGCGTGAAGGAAGATGGTGATTGGACGCTGCTTTCACCTGATGAAGCAAAAGATCTCACCGAAACATACGGCAAGAAGTTTGAAGCGCTGTATATCAAGTACGAAGAGATGGCGGATCGCGGTGAGATTGTGCTCTTTAAGCGTATGAAGGCGCGTGATCTATGGAAAAAAATGTTGGGTATGCTTTTTGAGACGGGGCATCCGTGGATTACGTTCAAAGATCCATCGAACATTCGCTCACCACAGGATCATACGGGTGTGGTGCACGCATCGAATCTTTGCACGGAGATCACGCTTAACACGTCAGCTACCGAAACTGCCGTCTGCAACCTGGGTTCGGTGAATTTGGTCAAGCACGTCGTGGGAGGAGTCTTTAGTCAGGACATGGTGCGGGAGACGGTGGAGATTGCGATGCGTATGCTCGACAACGTTATTGACCTCAACTTTTATCCGACGGTGGAGGCACGCACGTCAAACATGCGTCACCGACCGGTAGGTCTTGGTGTCATGGGCTTTCATGATGCGCTCTATGAGCTTGGTATTAACTTTTCTTCTGAGGAGTGCGTCACGTTTGCGGATGAGTCGATGGAGATCGTATCGTTCTACGCTATTCGCGCATCAACCGAGCTTGCGCGTGAGCGTGGTGCGTACGAGAGTTTTGCAGGATCAAAGTGGAGCCGCAATATTTTGCCGATCGACACGATTGCACTTCTTGAGGCGGAACGCGAGATTTCAACGGGTGTTGATCGTGTTGAGCGTCTGCCGTGGGATGAGGTACGTGACGCTATAAAGCACTACGGTATGCGCAACAGCAACTGTATGGCGATAGCACCAACGGCGACGATTTCAAATATTGCGGGATCAGTGCCGGGCATTGAGCCGATCTACAAGAATATCTACGTTAAAGCAAATATCTCGGGTGATTTTGTGATCGTGAACCCATACCTTGTCTCTGATTTAAAGAAACTAGGACTCTGGAACGAAGAAATGTTGAATAAGATCAAATACAACGACGGCAGTGTGCAGGCGATAGCAGAAATCCCGGGCTACATCAAAGAGCGCTATCGTGAGACCTTTGAGATTGATATGCGCTGGCTCATCAAGGCGGCTGCTGTACGCGGCAAGTGGATTGATCAGTCACAATCTCTCAATATTTTCTTTGCAGGCACGTCAGGGCGCGAGCTTGCTGACCTCTATATTTATGCATGGGAAATGGGACTCAAGACAACCTACTATCTCCGTACACTGGCCGCTTCACAGGTAGAAAAATCCACCATGGGTGAGAGTGATACCCATATGCGCAAGCGAGACGATGGTGCACAAAAAGAGACGATGGTCGTCATAGGTACTGCTCCTGCGGCACATCCATTTGAAGGCGCGGTACCATCGCCCATGAGTACTCCGTCACCATTGACCCAAGAAGCGATTGCGGCAGCGCACGTCACGGTTGCTGCAACAAAAACTGCACCGCGGTTGCATATTGCAGAAGACGCCATCTGTGAGGCGTGTCAATAGGGATGTTGTAGGTGTTATACGTTGGAAAAAAAGAAAAGGTGGTACACTAGAGATCCCTTATACGAAAAAAGTTGTGACGATTAGTAATATTAGCCACTGAGAAAATGAGCATCAAACGGGGAGCAGCACCAGTTGATATCAACAAGCGACGCGTCATCAATGGCGCTGATGCTGATGTTATCCAGCTCTACCCGATGAAACATGCGTGGGCGTGGGAATATTACAACAATGCAAATGCCAATCACTGGTTGCCAACAGAGATCGGGATGCAGCTTGATATCGAGCAATGGAAATCTCCGACAGCGCTCACGCCTGATGAGCGACATGCTTTCGAAACGGTGCTTGGCTTTTTCACCACTGCAGACTCTATAGCAGCAAACAACATTGTCATTGCAACCTATCGTCATATTACAAGCCCTGAAATACGTATGTACCTGTTGCGACAGGGATATGAGGAGGCGATTCACACCCATGCGTACCAATACATCGTCGAGTCACTTGGACTTGATGAATCAAAGATCTTTAACATGTATCGCGAGCGTGATGCGATCTACAACAAGGCAAGTTTCATCCTCAATTTCAACGATGGTATTTTTGATCCTAATTTCAAGACGGGTACATTTGCCAATGATCAGAAGTTTCTTGAGAATCTCTGTGTTTTCTCACTCATCCTTGAAGGAATTTTCTTCTATAGCTCGTTTGCGGTGATGTTTGGTTTCCAGCGCCAGCATAAACTCACCGGTTCAGCAGAGCAGATTCAGTACATCATGCGTGACGAATCGATGCACCTCAATTTTGGTATCAAGCTTATCAATACGATCAAAGAAGAAAATCCAGAGCTGTGGACGCCAGAGTTTCAAGCGCGCATCATTGGCTGGGTAAAGGAGGCAGCACGCCTTGAGTACACCTATGCTGCCGAAGTGTTCCCGCATGGTATTTTTGGCATGAACGCCGCAGGCTTCAAACAGTACATTGAGTATGTCGCAGATCGCAGACTTGAGCGCGTGGGTCTTGCTAAACAGTTCAATGTCGTCAATCCATTCCCCTGGATGAGTGAGGCTGTGGATATTTCAAAAGAGAAAAATTTCTTTGAAACACGTGTGATTGAGTATCAGACGGGCGGTGCGTTGCAGTGGTAGGATACCTGCATCAAAAGACATATAAATCCCCGTGGCGACCAAGGGTCGCCACGGGGATTTTCGCATCATCCAATTTTTGAAATAGTAGCGGTGAGCGCACAGTGATCAGAAAGGCCGCAGACCATGTGTACATCTGAAATCTGGTAGTGTGGAGTGCTAAAGATTCCATCAACCATAAGCTCGAGTGGTCCCGCACGATGAAGGGTGGGGTCGATACTCGAGGTGTACTTTTTGGGTACGTGGTCGGTGTAGCGGCTGGCGAGTGCTGTAAACACCTCTTTTCCACGGGGTGCGTTAAAATCGCCAGTGAGTATGAATTCTTTATGGTCTGCCAACACCGTGAGGAGCTTCTGAACATCTTCGAGCTGATCTGCGGTGGTCAGACCGTCGGGTGACCAGGTGAAGTGGGTGGTTGCGATCCGATAGGTGACATCTTCTTTTTTAATATCACACGAAAGTACACCAAAACGTTGTGAGGTGCGTTTGCTTTCTGCGCTGGTGCCATCAAAATCTGTTACGATTTCGCTACATCCCGCGTAGTACTGTATGTCGTGGTGCACCATGGGCATCCGCGAAAATATACCAAGGCCAGAATAGATCTGCGTGTTCTCCTGTGCGATGCGTGCCATTGGCATAAACAGGTGTGACATCGTGAGGGTATTTGTAATCCTTTCGATGTCAGTATCACGGAGTTCTTGTACACAGACAACATCAGGAGCGCAGTGTAAAAGAAAGGGGAGAAAGCGATCAAGATGTTTGCTCCCTTGTATATTGAGTTGTATGAGGCGTAGTGACATGAGGGCTATTATAGCTCCCTAACGCTCTATATGGTCGAAAGTGGTGCAATTCTGTATAGTTAAAGATATGCGTCCTATATTTGCTGCGTCATTTGTCCTTGCCGTTATTGTAGCGGGCGGCTATTGGTATCGTTTTGCAGAGTCAAAGTGTGACACTCCTGTCTACTATGCGCTCGGTACTATCGATGAACGATTTGCACTTACTCCTGATGCCGCTCGTGCTGCCATTACTGATGCTGAATCGCTTTGGGAGGATGCGACGAGCGAAAATCTCTTCACGTACGATGCTGGTGCAGATTTCAAGATCAACTTTGTATTTGATGCACGGCAAGAGACCGCGGTCAAAGAGGCACAGATGCGTTCGGTTCTTGACCTCAAAGAAGGAGCAAGCGCAGATCTGAAAGAGGCCTATCAGGATATGGTGTCAAAGTACGAGGTACTCAAGAAAAAATATGAGGCCCGCGTCGCTCTCTACGAGAAACATCTTGCTGCGTATAATGCTGATGTTGAACGGTGGAATACTAAGGGCGGCGCTCCGCAAGAGGTGTATACAGAACTCAACGAGCGGCAGAAATCATTGCAGGTTGAAATGCAAAGTCTCAACAAAACCGCAAAAGATTTAAACGCACTTGTTGAGGGGATCAATAAAATTAGTACGCAAGGTACCGAGGCGGTAGAGGACTACAACAAGGATGTGGCCTGGTACAACGACATGTTTGGGCATGGAGAAGAGTTTGCACAAGGGGAGTATCTCGGTGATCGTATTAACATCTATCAATATGATGACGTTCCCGAACTCAAGCGAGTCTTGGCTCACGAATTGGGTCACGCGCTCTCACTTGACCATGTCGCGGGAGCGACATCAATCATGCACTACCTCATGGAGGGGAAAAATGCCGATTTTGCCCTTTCGACAGACGATGTAGCGGAATACAAGCGGGTGTGCGGTGCACGATAGCAAGGTCTGTAGGACGGAGTATACTGAAGGGTGACCATTACGAGTAGATAATTAAATATATTATGTTACAGGAATTAGGAAGTGATCGACGATTTAAAGCTTTAGTGTTGCTGGTGTTGCTTTTGGCATCGATTGGAATTGCGGCATATACCTATCTTGCATATACGCAAGCAAAAATGATGAGTGGTGGCATGTCGAGTATTTCAGTTGTTGGAAAAGCAGAGCGATTTGTACGTCCTGATATTGCGACGTTCACGTTTTCTGTCGTTGCTGATGCTAAAGATGCCACAACTGCACAGACAAATTCTGCAAAAGCATATAATGCAATACTAGAGTATTTAAAAGGAAAGGGTGTTGAGGAAAAAGATATCAAGACTGAAGGGTATAATCTGTATCCAAAATATGAATACACCAATTCGGTCTGCAACCAGTGGGGTGTTTGTCCTCCTGGCAAGCAGAACCTTGTTGGGTATACGGTAGATCAGTCGGTGTCGGTCAAAATACGCAAGATTGAAGAAGCGGGTAATTTGGTCGGAGGAGTGGGTGATAACGGCGCAACCAATATTAGCGGTCTTGTCTTTACGATTGATGACGTTGACGGAGTGCGTGCAGATGTTCGTGAGGAGGCTATTGCTGATGCAAAAGAAAAAGCAGATCGTTTGGCAAAGAGTCTGGGCATACGACTCGGCAAACTCATAAACTTTAGTGACAACAATCAAAACGTTCCGATGCCTATGTACAATTATGGTGGTATGGAGAAGCAGGCTATGGCTATGGACGCAGCTGTCGCACCTGACATTACTCCCGGGGAAAATGAGGTTGTCTCTACGGTTACGTTGGTCTTTCAAATTCGGTAGAACGAATTTTTGAGGGTCAACATCACGCAAAAACCCGCTCAATAGCGGGTTTTTGCGTGATGTTGACCCGGGATCCTTTTATGTGGTATCATCTTTGAAATCGCCCTCGAGGCGTTTTAATTTTGCCGGTTAAATCACATCTATGAGTAGTCTCAGTAATTATTTCAAGGACACAAAAGCAGAAATGAAGCATGTTGCATGGCCAACCAAGCACCAGGCGATCGTCTTCACCGCGCTTGTTATTGGTTTTTCAGTCGCTATAGCGCTCCTCTTGGGATTTGCAGACTTCCTGTTTTCAAAAGCGCTTGCATGGTTTATCAATAAATAATATTTTCTATGGCAAAACAGCTCGGTGATAATGAACGACACTGGTACGCAATCCATACCTACTCGGGGTATGAAAACGCTGTGTCACGAAATCTCAAACAGCGTATTGAGTCGTTGGGTATGCAAAACCAGATCTTCGATGTGGTGGTTCCTATAGAAAAAAAGATCCGGGTAAAAGGTGGTAAGCGTGTGGTGGAGGAAGAGCGTGTCTATCCGGGCTACGTACTTGTCGATATGATCGTGACCGATGAGTCATGGTATGTGGTACGCAACACACCGCGTGTGACCGGCTTTGTGGGTAGTGGTACGCAGCCAGTGCCCTTGCGTCAGGATGAGCTTGATGCGCTGATGAAGCGTATGAGTACCGATGTGGTTAAGCATAAGGTTGATCTTGCTATCGATGACGCCGTCTCAATCGTCGACGGGCCATTTCGAGAGCTTGAAGGGAAGGTGGGTGAGATTGATGAAGAACGCGGTAAGGTCAAGGTTTTGGTCTCTATGTTTGGTCGAGAGACACCTGTTGAACTCGATTTCCTCCAAGTTAAGAAGGTATAGGCTGTACCCCTTGCATACTCAATAAAAATAAGTATAGTAACTAATCTAAATATATGGCTAAGAAAGTAGTAAAAAAGCTCAAACTCCAGATTGCCGGCGGGCGAGCAACTCCGGCGCCTCCTGTTGGTCCTGCGCTTGGACAAGCTGGTATCAATATCGGCGAGTTTGTGAGCCAATTCAATGAAAAGACCCGCGATAAGATGGGTTCTATTATTCCGGTTGAGATCTCGGTCTACGACGATCGTACCTTTAGTTTCATACTCAAGGTTTCTCCAGCGTCACGTCTTATTCTCAAGGCATTGGGTGTGGAAAAAGGATCAGGAAAAAATACGACGGTAAAAGCAGGAACTATTTCAAAAGCACAAGTGCGCACGATTGCTGAAGAAAAAATGCCCGACCTCAACGCCGGTTCTGTCGAGGCTGCAATGAAGATCATCGAAGGCACGGCAAGGTCAATGGGCGTAACTGTGCAATAAGCACAGTTACGGACCTTGTGAGCTATCTTTTCAAGCTTGCGCAGAAAAGTAGCCACAAGGTGTACTGCTCCCGTAGGGAGTGAAGTGCGATAGGCACTTCAACGGACCTTTGCAGATATTTTTGGAGCTTTGCTCCTTAAAATATCGCAAAGGTGTACTGCCCTCGTAGAGGGTCAACGCAAACTCAAATTACACTTGACTCGGCAGAATGAATTTTTTAAAGAAAAGCGGCGCTTATGCGCCGCTTTTCTTTTTGACTAGCTCATGGTATTACGGTACCTAGATTCACAGTACAAAAGGGGAAAGATATGCTCGAAGTCAATCTTGTTGCACACCCTGACCTGCTTGGGCGCGTCGCGGCTCATCACGTGGCCAGGGACTTCCGTCCAACATTGGCAATTGTGGGATTGCGGAGAGGCCCCGCTACGCTTCCTCAGATATTGATGGGGCAGGAAGCGAAGGGAAAGAACGGAGCTTGGAGTTTGCTGCAGGGATCGATCGAAGAGAGAGAAGGTTTGGATACTGCTGTAACGCGTATTCTCCTTGAGGAGGCACGTATCAGCAAGAAGCATATTCTCCGACCGACTTATCTCGGGTCTGCCAATCGGAGTTTTGGCAATCTCAACAGAGTTCGCGGGTGGACGCAGGGGAAGATGCTGAATTTTGTGGCGGTCGAGATTGCTTCATCTGCTGATCCGCGGCCGGGGCGAAATCTGACATCATGTCGCTTTGTATCATGGCCAGACCGCACAGCGCGTCTTGCACCTGCATCGCCGGAAAAAAGAGAGCTCACTCTCTCTGCACTTGACGAAGCCTACGACCTTGTGAGGTCTGGGACTTTATTTCAGAGCTGAATGACGAGGCAGAGGGTCAACACCCTCGCCTTTTTTTATTGCCAGTCCCATGCTTTACTTGTGTGAGTTTGTTCGTTGACTACATTGATGGGGGTTGCAATGGGTGTGGTAAGCAACAGAAAAACGTTTCGTCCCGTTGGCATCATAATGTTTGATTTGGACGGCAGTTTTATACTGCCTAGTCAGACACTCCTATTCGTGTTTGCAGATGAGAGAAAATTGTCGGACACGACTGCATTAGCATTGGAGTCAGACTATGGCATTCCAAGCTTTCAGCTTATGGAAAGGGTTGGATACAGGGGTAAAGTCCTGTGGGTCTGGGGACGTGTCTGTACGACGTATATCGATCCAAAGAATCGATGGTACCAGTCCATGATACGGATACCCGATTACGAAACTGCGTGTTTGCATTTACGTACCTGTGATCAGACAAACGATGCGGTAAGAAGGTTTTTGGCTGAGCAGGTATACTGGCGCCGGTTTCCACTTGCTAGATCGCGCGCTCAAGCGTCGTAAGAGTATAAGCAGGATCACCATCCTGCTTTTTTTCTTCAATAACTTTTGAAAATTGTGTGTAGTCTGGAAAAAAAGTATCAGCCGTCGGATCCTCTGCATCAATGAGCGTGAGATAGATACGCTCCGCATGTGGGAGTGCAGCCGCATATATTTGCGCACCGCCAAAGATAAAAATCTCCCCATCTTTTTTTTCTTTCTCAATACCGCGCGCACGTGTAAGGGCGTTTTCAAAACTGTGCACGACAATCGCTCCAGGGATATCAAACGCCGTTCGCGATACGACAATGGTAGTGCGTCCCGGTAGTGGTTTGCCAATCGATTCGTAGGTTTTTCGTCCCATAATAAGCGTGTGACCCATGGTGAGCGCACGTACGCGCTTGAGGTCAGTGGGTATCCGCCAAATAAGCTCCCCTCCTTTTCCTAGTTCACGATTTTTTCCAATAGCGGCGATCATGCTGATACGTATACTCATTGCGTCATTATGACATTAAAAAACGCATGCGTCTCTCTTTCGTGTCATCTCGCACGCATGCTACAATTTTCTCACTATGGCGCACTATGAAGTAGAAATAAAATCGCTTTTAGGAAGCAAAGAAAATGCCGACGCATTGCGAAAGAAAATGCATGCGCATGATCCTGCAACAAAACTTGTTTCAACCAACAGTCAACTCAATCATTATTTTGAAGGTGGAGATGTGACAGTGCTCGCACATGCCGTAGAGGGCCTTTTTGATGCGGAGGCACGGCAGAAGCTATTGCACATGATGGTAAAGGGAAAAAATTTTTCAGTACGCACACGAGAGAAAGACGGTGTGGTGCTGTTGGTCCTCAAAGCATCAATTGATGCGGGATCAAGTGAAAACACCGTGTCGCGGCTTGAGTTTGAAGAGAAGGTTGCGCTCACGCTAGGGGAGCTCGATCAAAAAGTGATTGATGCGGGTTTTACCTATCAGGCAAAGTGGTCGCGCGTTCGTGAGGAATATGTCTGTAGTGGTTTCAATGTATGCTTGGATCTCAATGCCGGATATGGCTATCTTGCCGAAGTAGAGAAGGTTGTTGAAACTGAAGAGGCAGCAGCAGCTGCACGAGGGGAGATCGTTGATTTTATGTCAGCCCTTTCTATGCATGAGCTTTCGCAAGATCGTCTCGAGCGGATGTTTGCGTACTACAACAAGCATTGGCCTCAGTATTACGGCACGGACAAGGTGTTTATCATTGAATAGCAAAATCATGTTTCTTTCAGATGTAGATATAGAGGGTGCGGTCAAGGCAGGGGAGATTATTCTTGAACCATTTGATAAAAAACGCCTGCAGCCTGCAAGCTATGACATTCATTTGGGCAATAAGTTTATCGTCAATGATGCACACACGACGACCGTGATTGACCCCGTGCGCGGACTTTACCCCAAAGCAGTTGAGATCGATGTTGCAGACGGCGAATCGTTTGTGCTCCATCCCGGTGTGTCTATTTTAGGCTATTCCAAAGAGCGTTTTGGTTCTGACAAATACATGATCGAAGTCAATGGCAAAAGTTCACTCGCACGCATCGGGCTGTTGGTCCATAACTCTGCTTCGCTCATTAACCCCGGACATTTTCTCAATGTCGCTTTAGAACTCTGTAACCTCAACAATGTGCCGATTATCCTGCGTCCTGGGATGGAGATCGCGCAGCTCACCTTTAGCACGCTCTCGCGCGAGACCAAGCGCAACTACCGTTCAACTGGCCGCTATTCGACCGACAACCTTCGCGGGTATGTTCCGCCAAAGACAGGACCACTTGCCAGGATCGCCCGCATTCGACGCAAATAAGAGTATGTTTGAAATCTACATCTACGTCGTTGATTTCGTCGCTCGGACCACTTCTTACAGAAGCTGTACACCTTTTGTAGAAACACAAAAGGTCTTGCGAAAGCTCCACGTATTCGCTTTCTCACACCGTACATCAAGTACGACTCGGGTCCTCGCTCCTTATCGCCTCGTACCTGTGAGATTTTAAACACACTCTATTTCTTATATATGAAACATCCTGAATATCAATATCTTGACCTGATGCGCAGCCTTGTTGAGAAGGGCGATAAACAGGTCGACAAGGGGACCGGTGTTGCGACGTATAGTCAATTTGGAGGACAGATGCGTTTTGATCTTAAGGATGGATTTCCGCTCCTCACCACTAAGCGCGTCTATTGGAAAGGAGTGCTCCATGAACTCTATTGGTTTTTGTCTGGTCAATCAAATATCAAATACCTCGTCGATAATGACGTACACATCTGGGACGACTATCCATATAAAATCTATAAAGGAAAATCCGACGCGGGTGAGGTGCCACCGATCGAGAAAGATGCATTTATAGCACAGGTCAAATCCGATGCTGATTTTGCGAAAGCACACGGGGAGCTTCCACATATCTACGGAGAATTGTGGCGCCGTTGGCCAGCTCACGACGGGCGCGCAGTCGATCAGCTTGGGTGGGTCGTCTCTGAAATCAAAAAAGATCCCGACTGTCACAATGCGATTGTGTCGTCATGGAATCCTGAGTATCTCTATGCGATGGCAGCACCCGGCAAGGCATGCCGTTTTCCAATCTGTCACAATATGTATCAGGTCAATATCAAGAACGGCAGGCTTTGTCTCCAGCTCTATCAACGTTCCGCAGATATTTTCCTTGGCGTTCCGTTTAATATTGGTAGTTACGCTCTGTTGACTTTGGTGCTTGCCAAAATCACCGGCTATGAACCCGGAGAATTCATACACACCTTTGGTGATGTGCATATTTATGAAAATCATATTGAACAAGCGAAAGAACAGCTGACCCGTGAACCACATGATTTTCCGACAATAAAATTCACCAATTCTTTTGATTCACTCGAGAGTTTTAGACCGGAGTTTGTAGAACTTGTCGGTTATAGCCCTGAAGCATCAATAAAAGCGGAGCTCACTGTTGCCGGTGGGTTCAATAGCGATCTGCATACCGCAAAAGCAGCGCCAGAAAAAAGGTAACCCAAATAGTTTTGTGCGGTGTTATCGAATGTGTCTCTATTCTCGTTCTCCGCGATCGTAGCGCTCTTCCCAGCCCATAAGGAGCGCCTGTTGCTTTTCGAGATCTTCTTTTGATCTACCGAGTGGGAATACTGCTTGTCCGGTGCCATCAGGTACGAGTATGTGGGCATGGAGGTGGTCCACGCTTGCGCCGGTGAGTGTTGGGTCGCCCCAGCGAAAGGCGAATGCTGCTCCACGTATATCCAAAAAGTTGCTCGCCCAATCGATGACATCCCACAGACTCAGTCGTTCTTCCTGGGTCAGATCCCGTGGCGTAGTCACGTGCCGTCGGGGGATTATGACGATATGTTTCTTGGTATTGTCGTACGGGCGAATATTGAACCATGTCATCCAGTATTCATTTGAACCGGGAAGTTGTTCATTTACCATCTGATCAGGGTTGCAAAACTGGCATTCTCCGACTTCCAGTCTCTTGCGATAGAGGCAGTACAGTTTGAAGTTCCGTAGATTTCGGAGGTAGGTGCGGGTATTGAAGGGTTCCATAGGTAAGGAAAATATAGCATAGTGCGTTATGCCAACGCCAACCTATGAAGGAGGTGGTATGATATTTTGTATATTAGTGAATGCTACCGACATATGAATTTTAAAGAATATCAGGCTCGAGCGGGTGATACAGCGCACTATGCAAATGCGGGCAACAATTTTATTTTTCCCACTTTGGGACTCGCTGGAGAGGCGGGTGAAATTGCCAATAAAATAAAAAAGATCGAACGAGATTTTGGTGGCGTGGTGAATGATGAAGTACGGGGCATCGTCGAAGCTGAGCTTGGTGATCTCTTGTGGTACGTTGCCCGACTTTCAACAGAGCTCGGACTTGATCTTGATGCGGTCGCAGAAAAAAACATTGAAAAGCTTGCGTCGCGAAAATCACGTGGAGTGTTGGGTGGTGCTGGTGATACGCGGTAGTCTATACAAAAGTCTTAAACCATCTTTATGATCTGATGTACACAACAAAGTAGTGTGAGAATTGCAGCGATTTTTATTTTTTCATTTATTTTGTATGTCAGAATATCCATTCATTGAAAAAGAAGATGGTGAAGTGTACGCGACGATCGTGGGGGAAGAGAAGCGTGAACGAGAAGGACTTGAACTTGTTCCCTCTGAAAACTACGTCTCCCGTGCGGTACGCGAGGCCAATGGTTCGGTATTCACGAACAAATATTCAGAAGGATATCCCGGGCGCCGCTACTATGGCGGGCAAGAATACACCGATGCGGTCGAGCGTATTGCGATCGCACGAGCGAAGAGTCTTTTCAATTGCAATTTTGCAAACGTGCAGCCGCTCTCAGGTGCTCCCGCGAACGTCGCTATGTATTTTGGACTCCTCGAACCAGGAGATACGATCCTTGGCATGGATCTCTCGCATGGTGGTCACTTGACCCACGGACATCCGGTGACGGCTATCGCAAAAGTGTTTCGTTTTGTGCGTTACAAGATGAAAAATATCGAGACGGGAGAGATTGATTTTGATGACCTAAGAGAGACGGCGCTCCGTGAAAAGCCCAAGATGATACTCGCTGGTTTTTCTGCGTATCCGCGAGAATTGCCGTATGCAAAGTTCGTAGAAATAGCGAAAGAGGTGGGAGCGATCACGGTTGCTGACATGGCGCATATTGCAGGCCTTATCGCAGGAAAAGCAGCGCGCAATCCATTTGACGATGGCTTTGATGTCATCACGACAACGACACACAAGACGCTGCGCGGTCCACGCGGCGGCATGATCCTCACGCGCGAAAGCGAAGAGTATGCAAAGAAGATTGATAAGGCGGTGTTTCCCGGACTTCAGGGAGGGCCACATATGCATATCACAGCAGCAAAAGCGATAGCATTTCGTGAGGCAGCAACACCACAGTTTCAAGCGTATGCCGCGCAGATTTTGAAAAATGCGAAAGCGATGGAAGAAGTCTTTAGACGAGAGGGTGTGCGTATGATCACGGGCGGCACCTCAAATCACCTTATTCTCGCCGATGTCTTCGGTTCCCTAGGTGTTGGTGGCAAAGATGCACAGAAAGTGCTTGATGAAGTGGGGCTTTCGCTCAACATGAATGCGATCGCAGATGATACACGATCCCCCATGGATCCCTCAGGCATCCGCTTTGGCACACCCGCGATGACCACTCGAAATATGAAGGAAAAAGAAGCGTCTCGTGTTGCTGAAATTATGATTGAGACCTTGCGACATAAAGATGATGCAGTGATAAAAACAAAACTTCACAAAGAAATAAAAGAGATTTGTCTTGCACACCCCGTCCCTGACTCGTTTGTATAGAAAATGTTATCAGGAAAATTCATTGTCTTTGAAGGGGGTGATGGGGCAGGGAAAGATACGCAGATTGCCATGCTGCAAAAAGTGGTTGATCCTGCAGGCTATCTCTTTGTCCGTGATCCGGGAAGTACCGATATTGGCTTGGCTCTACGAGCCATACTGCTACATGACAAACGCGTCACGCCACGTGCGGAGCTTTTGATGTATCTTGCGGCACGTGTGCAGCTTGTCGAAGAGAAAATAAAGCCAGCGCTCAAAGAAGGGAAGACGGTTGTCTCAAATCGCTTTGATCTCTCCACGATCGCGTATCAGATCTACGGACGAGAGCGTATGGAACTGCTGCCATTTTTGATGGAACTCTCACGCTACGCACTCGGTGGTATTTCTCCCGATGTTGTCATCTTTCTTGATGTTCCGCCAGAGATTGGTCTCAAGCGTGCTGCACAAGTTGGCGCGCCCGATCGCATGGAAGAAGAAAAATTGGCATTCCATGAGCGTGTGAGGAGGGGATATCAGGAGCATATAGGAGACTACAAAAATCAACACACCATAGATGCGACCACCGATGTTGCGGAGGTTCATAAAGAGGTGCTTAAAGCGCTCAAAGTTGACAGTTTGTTACATTAATAGTATGGTATTTTTTGAAAAGTGCCCTTTGGTACTTACCACGTTCTTCAACAACGGAGGAAGCGCCGATGCGTCTCAATGGTCAAGAAACGTTTGGGCAACTGCTTAAACGTAGGACACTACTGATACCCCCTCTCGTCGATATTCGTGGGGATGCGAAGCTCTTGGCTTACATAAAGGACAGAGATGAAGCTGAGTTTGATGTTACCGAGCTTCTCACCAAAGCAGGTTTTGGAGGGAATTTCCTCATCATCCTTACGGAACGTATCCGCGGGAGTTCACACACGAAAGGCTTTTCTGTGATGCGCTTCATGCCGAGCGAGCAGAATGCTCAAAGCGCATAGCAGAAATCGACGCAGTGCTCGCGTCAAAAGAAGTGTCAGAAGTAGACGCACTTCTTACGAGTATGAAAGCTCTCCTGGGATAGCTTTCGAGCACAACATCTACATAGAGCGGGACACTAAGTCCCGCTCTTTTTCTTTGATTCGGTTATGTTTCCACATACAATGAGTACATAGAAAAGCTATGAAGCACGTTATTGAAAAAGCAAAAAGTCTTAAACACTACTGGCTCACGATTGCGTTTGTGGGTGGTTTTTTTCTTGACGCGATTACCTTGGGGCGCGTCGATCAGCTTTTTGCAATGATCATGCTATTTCTCCATATCGTGAATGCTGGTGTTTCACTCGCACTCCTCTATGCGGTGTCTGCGGAGCGCCTCCCGGAACAGATGTGCGCACGCGTCCTTCGCTTTGCGCCACTCCTTGTCCAGTTTAGTTTTGGCTCGCTCCTATCGGGAACCCTTGTTTTTTATAGTCAGAGTGGGTCATGGTCAGTATCGTGGCCATTTTTAGTACTCGTCGTCGGTGTGATGATCGGTAATGAGATGGTCCACAACCGCACACAGCGGCTTTTGCTCAATCTCTCTATTTATTTTTTAGGTATTTTTTCATACTGCATTCTTTTTATTCCCGTCCTACTAAAAAACATGGGAGCGTGGGTATTTGTTGGTAGTGGTGCGGTCGCGCTGGTAGTTATCGCGCTCTATGTGCGATTGCTGCGACGTATTATTCCAAACTTTATTGAACTCCATGTGCGGGGCATCATATTTTCTTTGGGGATGATTTTTGCAGTTCTCAATTTTCTCTACTTTGGCAATGTAATCCCGCCGATCCCACTTTCACTGAAACACATTGATATCTACCATCAAGTCGAACGAGTTGAAGGTGGGTATCGACTGATGTATGAAAAAGCTCCGTGGTACAAGTTTTGGCGTACCGCTGACACGACGTATCGCCGCGTGGCAGGAGAAAAAGTATTTTGCTACGCGTCGGTATTTGCACCAACTGCATTTGCACTCGATGTGGTGCATCGGTGGGAGTATTATGACGAAACAAAGAGCGTGTGGGTGACCCAAAGTACCATTCCGTACCGTATCGAAGGGGGAAGTGATCGTGGGTATCGCGGGTACACCTACATTGAAAATGCACACGATGGCGCATGGCGTTGTACGGTTGAAACAGAACGTGGGCAAGCGTTGGGACGAGAGAGCTTCACGATCGTCACCGCGACACGCGCACCTGATCTTTTGAGTGTTGTTGAATAGGATATTCTGTTGATCACACCCCCTCGCGTTTTCGTATTTGTACGTACCGAATAAAGAGGACAATAAATGCGAGGACGCATCCTGCCTTGATTGCAAATAGCCATAGTTGGTTTGGAGCAAATATACCGCCAATGATGATTTCAGCGATATCACTGAGACCAAAAAGTGTAAAAAACAGCCCACCCCACAGCGTATTTCTTCTGTATGCGAGGGGAATATACCGTATGCGTACAAATAAAATAAGTGCACTAATAAGCCAGAAGATCGCCTCAAGAGTGTTGAATACGTTATATCCAATGTCAAAGCTCATCTATCTATGATAGCGCATTCTCAAAAGACGTACATTGGAGTTTGACTTTGTTGGTGTTTCCAAGGGTAGCCCTTGGATAAGTTTAATAGCCTACTTTAAGGGGCTTTTCCCTTCATTCTTTTTGATGGTACGATGTACTATCGAGTAGCTGCATATCCATGAATGAAAACACTGAAAAAAAGCCTATAAGCGATATCGCGAAGCGCGAGGAGGAAATTCTGGCTTTTTGGGAGCGGGAGGGTATTTTTGAAAAGACACTCGAGAAAGAGTCTCCAAAAGGCGAGTACGTTTTTTATGATGGACCACCGTTTGCGACCGGACTTCCACATCACGGGCACATTTTAGCAGGGACGATCAAAGATACGATACCGCGCTATCGAACGATGCAGGGGTATCATGTAAAGCGAAAGTGGGGGTGGGACTGCCATGGTCTGCCGCTCGAAAACCTCATTGAGCAAAAGCTTGGTCTTAAGACCAAACGCGATATCGAAGAGTTGGGTGTTGAAAAATTTAATGAAGCGGCACGTGATGCGGTTTTGGAATACGCTGATGATTGGAAGCGGATCATTCCTCGCATGGGTCGCTGGGTAGACATGGATCAGGACTACAAGACGATGGACAGCACCTACACCGAAAGTGTGTGGTGGGTGTTTGCAGAACTCAATCGCAAGGGACTAGTCTATGAAGGATACAAATCAATGCATCTCTGTCCACGTTGCGGTACGACACTTTCAAACTTTGAGGTTAATCAAGGGTACAAAGATATTAAGGATATTGCCGTCACGGTAAAGCTTCCACTTTTGGACGAAAAGGGGATTATAACGGACACGTCGCTTCTTGTTTGGACGACAACTCCTTGGACGTTGCCGGGCAATATGGCTGCGGCGGTCAATGCTGATTTTGCGTATGTCCGTGTTTCAAAAGAAGGTGAGGAGGGCACATTCATTCTTGCGAAAGATCGCCTCGCTGCTGTGTTTGGGCAAGATGTGTACACAATCTTAGAAGAGATGAAGGGAAAGGATCTTGTAGGAAAATCATATGTGCCACCGTTTGAATACTATAAAGACAGAGACATTGAAGGAAGGGCGAATGCGTGGAAAGTGTACGCTGCGCCGTATGTTGATTTAGTAAACGGTACAGGTGCGGTGCATTTGGCACCTGCATATGGAGAAGAAGACATGGTCCTTGCTAAAGAAAAGGGGATACCGATTGTGCATCATGTCGATGCAGAAGGACACTTTATGTCGCATGTGACTGACTTTGCGGGTATGTTGGTGAAACCAAAAGATGATGCAGATAAAAAAGTACTACATACCGATGCTGATGTCGCAGTGCTTAAGCTGCTTAAAGAACAAGGACGATTGTTCGCAAAAGAAAACATTGTGCACAGCTATCCGCATTGCTGGCGCTGTGACACGCCGCTTCTTAACTACGCGACGTCGTCATGGTTTGTCCGCGTGACTGATATCAAGGATCAACTTGTTTCAGAAAATAAAAAGATCGGGTGGGTGCCGGAACATGTGGGACAGGCTCGATTTGGCAATTGGCTCGAAGGAGCACGTGATTGGGCGGTATCTCGCCAGCGGTATTGGGGTGCGCCACTGCCGGTCTGGAGAAATAAAAAAACCAATACCTACAAAGTGTTTGGTTCGCTTGATGAACTCAAGGCACATGTACCCAAGTCCGGAAATACCTATTTTTTGATGCGTCATGGGGAAGCGACATCAAATCTCACAGGCATTATCAGCAGTAAAAAAGATAATAATGATCTGTTGACAGAAAAGGGGATCGAACAGGTACGGGCCGCAGCACAAAAACTTTCTCCAGTTGATATCATTATTCACTCGGGTTTTGTGCGTACCAAAAAAACTGCAGAAATTATCAAGGAAGAGCTTCGTTTACCTGACGCGGCACTTGTTGAAGATGATCGTATTGTGGAATTAAAAATCCCTGAAGCTTTTGAGGGCAAGACATGGGACGAATACAACAATCTCTTTGGTCCGTGGAAGGATCGCTTTACTAAAGTCATACCAGGTTTTGAAAATAGGCGTGATGTGCAAGAGCGCATGGGAGCATTCCTCTACTCACTCGAAACACAATATGCGGGCAAGAGAATCCTGATTATTACCCATGCGGGGCCCGGTTTCGCGATCCAGTGTGCAGCACAAGGGGCTGATGTAGAAGGAGCATGGCGTGTACATGAATCCGGCGGCTATTTGCAAAATGCCGAAGTGCGGGAGTTTTCCTTTACGCCGTTACCGCACAACAAAAATTTTACCCTCGACTTTCATCGACCATATATAGATGAAATAAAACTGGTGGATACCGATGGTACACCGCTTGTGCGTGTGCCTGATGTTTTTGATTGTTGGTTTGAGTCGGGATCGATGCCATACGGGCAGCAACACTATCCGTTTGAACACATCGATGTTTTTGATCCAACACAATCGATGGGGTATCCCGCAGATTTTATTGCTGAAAGTGTTGATCAGACACGCGGGTGGTTTTACTCGCTCCTCGTCTTGGGTGTGGCGCTGTTTGGTGTGTCACCATACAAACATGTGATCACCAATGGCTTGGTACTTGCGGAAGATGGACGCAAGATGTCAAAAAAGCTCAAAAACTATCCTGACCCCATGGACGTTGTCGATGCATATGGTGCTGACTCGCTTCGGTTTTATCTTCTTTCTTCGCCAATTATTCGTGGTGAAGATCTCAATTTTTCTGAAAAGGGTTTGGCGGAACTCGCGCGCAAAAATATCGGGCGTCTTGCAAACGTGCTCTCGTTTTATGAGCTGTACAAGGCTGCGGATGTACAATCGATAGATGCTCGAGAGTCGACACATGTGTTGGATCGCTGGATTCTATCGCGCCTAGATGCAGTGGTGCATAGTGCTACCGAAGGAATGGAGCACTATGAACTTGACCGCGCAACGCGCCCGATCACTGACTTCATTGACGATCTTTCGGTGTGGTATCTTCGTCGGTCACGAGAGCGCCTCAAATATGGTACGCCTGACGATCAGCGATACACATTGGCGACACTCCGTTTTGTATTAAAGACGCTTGCATTGGTTTCGGCGCCTTCAATGCCATTTTTTGCAGAGTATATCTGGCAGTCTGTTCGTGAGGAGTATGATGTCCTAAGTGTACATCTTGCGACTTGGCCTACGTTTGCTGCCATCGATACCGAACTTTTAGAGACCATGTCATTTGTGCGTACACAAGCGACTATCGGTCTTATGCTCCGTACTAAAAAGGGCATACACGTTAAACAACCACTCGCCTCTCTTACGATCAAGCACGATGGGGAGGAGCCGAAATATTGGAATGAATGCAAGCTCCTGTTGCAGGATGAGCTCAATGTGAAAGAAGTGATGTTACGAAATGATGTTGAAGGTAGTGATACGGCAGATTTTGATTGGAATATAACACCAGCACTCCAAGCTGAAGGGGAGGTACGAGAACTTATGCGTCATATCCAGGATATGCGAAAAGAGATGGGGTTAGTCCCAGGAGATCGTATTGTGCTGCGTGTAGATACTGACCCTGAAGGGCAGGCGCATGTGCTCGCACATCAGAGTGTTTTGTTGCGAACGGTCAATGCAGACACAGTTTCATTTGCAGGTGTCGAGGGCGGTGTGCTGGCATTGCCATCGCGTACGTATAAAGTTGATATCACTAAACAATAGTGGCATACGAAACATACACAACAGAAGCAATCGTCTGCGGCAGAAGTGGGCGGAGTGAGCATGATTGTACGTTGCGTCTCTATACCAAAGAAGCAGGCATGATATATGCGCGTGCGGGAGGTATTCGCGCGCATCAATCAAAGCTTCGGTACGCGCTGCAGGATTTTTCCTACTCTACGGTATCGTTGGTACATGGTCGGTATGAGTGGCGTGTGGTTGGCGCTGTTGCGAAAGACAATTTTTACTACGCTGCACGCTCACGAGCCTCACGAAAGTCGCTTCTGTCTGCCATGCGTTTTATTCGGCGTTTGATGCGGGGGGGCGGCGCACAACAACAGCATGAACTCTTTGCACTTGTTCTTGATGGTTTAGAGCTACTCACTCGAAAGGAGACAGAAGGTACGCATGAAGCACTCTTTTATCTGCGGGTTCTCCATCGACTTGGCTATGTTGCTCCGCACAAGGAGTACGTGTCAATGGTCCACGCCGAGACCCTTGAAGAGGCGTACGCACTCTGTTCCGAAGAGATGGCGTTTAAAAAGTATGTGAAGCGGGTTGTTGAAGAAGCGCTTGCAGTAAGCCAGCTCTAGTAGAACATGTTTAAAAACCACATCTACCGTGAAGTATGCTCCCAGCATACTTCACTACCTGCGTCGCTCGGACCGCTCACATAGAAGATTGAGAAATATGCCCCCGGCATATT
The DNA here is from genome assembly GCA_964402035.1 of uncultured Candidatus Saccharibacteria bacterium. GTDB lineage: Bacteria > Patescibacteriota > Minisyncoccia > Phycocordibacterales > UBA918 > JAIETH01. Next base: position 255,135 of record CAYOAM010000002.1, on the reverse strand, counting down.
TCTCTGGCTCGGGCCCTCGCTTCTTGGACAAACATGCTCCCAGCATGTTTGTCCGTATCTGTAGGTTTTTAAACATGTTCTAGGTGCTCTGTGCTATACTTTTTTGATGCCGAACAAGGAGGAAGGGAGCTATGAAGAACGCCTGCAGAGCATGCGCGAGCGTTTGTACTCTCGTGGGGCCCCACCACGCGAGCATGCACGCGAAATATTGCCCGACACACCGCAGGTAGTAAAGAAAAATTGGGATATGGGGGTGGAACCCCCTGCTCCTCGTGGACCAGCGGTCGTGGCTCCACGCGATGAAGTTATTCCAAATCTTTCAAACAGTATGCGTAGTAGACGACGTTCATTTCGTATAACAGCAATATTTGCGGGACTGATCTTTTTTGTCGTAGCCCTGCTACTTTCAGGATCGTTTCTTTTCTTTGGAAAAAACATGATTTCTGGAAACAATATTTCCATACAAACAAGCGGGCCATTTGCGGTTGGTGGTGGTGAGGAGATACCGATACAAATCACGATTGCAAATAAGAATGCTGTGCCAATTGAGTCTGCAACACTCATTATTGAATATCCTTTTGGCACACAGTCTGCGACAGAGGACGGTAAGGAACTCTTTCGCGATCGAAAACAGCTGGAACTTATAAAGCCGGGCGAGGTGCTCAATGTTCCGTTGAAAGCACGTGTTTTTGGTGAAGAAAATGAAGAGAAGTCTGTACTTGCGTCGATTGAGTACCGTGTTCAGGGTTCAAATGCAACGTTCTATAAAGAGGCAGAACCATTGCGTTTTAAGATCAGTTCATCGCCAGTTGTGTTGTCGGTTGATAATGTGACAAAGACTGCTTCTGGGCAGGAGGTGGAGCTTGCAGTGACCATTTCTTCAAATGCACCGAGTGTTATTTCAGATATCTTACTTAAAGCGGAGTATCCATTTGGTTTTGATTTTTCGAGCGCAACACCTGAACCGGTATCTGGACGTGATACGTGGACGATCAGCAATCTCAAGCCGGAAGAAAAAAAGACGATCACAATAAAAGGACTTTTGATCGGGAAGCAAGATGATACGCAGTCGTTCAAGTTTTCTGTTGGCGTACCCAATGAGCGTGATCGCTATAGTTTGGCATCCATATTTACAACACAATCAAAAGAGATTTCGATAGAGGCACCATTTCTTGATATTGCTGTTTTGGTAGATGGAAAAGAGGATGCAACACCCGTCATAGCGCCAGAATCATTAACACAGATTTCTATTGTATTCACCAATTCGCTCTCAACCACACTCTACGATGGCAAGATTAGCGTCGATCTTTCAGGAAATGGGCTCAATGAATCGGAGGTGCGTGTTGAAGGGGGTGGGTTCTATGACTCAAAGACAAATATTGCGACCTGGGATCAAAACACCACCGATTCATTGAGCGCTCTTGCCCCCGGCCGCTCCAGTACCGTGACGTTTTCTGTGACTCCGCATGGCGCATCGGTGGCAGATCGGACTCCGCAGATTTCGCTCACGGTAAATGCGGAGGGTGATCGCGTATCCGAAGATCAGGTCTCGCAACGTTTAACGGGCGCCATTAGTAAGACAATCAAGGTCGAAAGTGTCGCCAAGCTCTTATCGAGAGCTCTCTATAGCACGGGCGCTTTTCCAAATACTGGTCCAGTGCCGCCGCGCGCCGAAGAAGTCACTACCTATACGATGGTGTGGTACGTCAAAAATGGTACCAATGCTATCACTGATGGTATTGTTACCGCCACTATTCCTGCGTATGTCACATGGCTCGATCTCACCACCACTGCACCCGTATTTTCATATAATCCTGATGCTCGTGAGGTAACATGGAAAGTGGGTGATTTGAAAGCAGGTGAAGATCGTGAGGCTTCTTTTCAAGTGTCCATACGTCCAAGTCTCACGCAGGTCGGGCAGGTCGTCACATTGCTCAATGAGCAGCGGCTTCGTGCCGTCGATCGCTTTACTGGTACAACCATACGTGCGGAAGCCCCAGCGCTCACCACACAGCTCTTCGCTGATCCTGAATATGAAGATAGTGATGGCCGTGTCAATCGAAAGTCCAGGTAGTTTTCGGAGAAATATGCTATAACTCTGCCATGGAAAAGGATCAACTACTTGAAACTATTGTCTCTCTCGCAAAGCGTCGTGGCTTTGTGTATCCAGGTTCAGACATCTATGGTGGGTTTGGTGGTGTGTATGACTACGGCCCCTATGGCGTACTGCTCCAAAACAATATAAAGGCAGCATGGTGGAAAAGCATGGTGCAAGATGAAGATAATATTGTAGGACTCGATTCTGCTATTGTTACGCATCCAAAGGTGTGGGAAGCTTCAGGTCACGTATCAGGTTTTTCTGATCCTCTGGTTGCATGCAAAGAATGCCATGCGCGTTTCAGGGCAGATCACCTCTTGGAATCGGTCGATGCTTTTGCTGATGAAAAAATGTCAGACGAAGAGATCAATACTATTTTTGATTCGAAGCGTGAACTTTTGAAATGCAATAACTGTGGAAAGAAAAACTTTACCGCAGTCAAGCGATTCAATCTTCTGGCGCAAACAAATCTGGGAAACTTTTCGAATGATTGGACAAAGGAGCCTACCTATTTGCGTGGCGAGACCTGTCAGGGGATCTATATCAATTTTAAAAATGTACTTGATAGCTCGCGTGTAAAGGTTCCGTTTGGTATTGCGCAGATCGGTAAGGCATTTCGCAATGAGATTGCTCCACGACAGTTTATTTTTCGCTTGAGGGAATTGACGCAAATGGAGATGCAAATGTTCGTCTCTCCCGTAGAAGAGATGGTTGTCTATGAGGTGTGGCGCGAGAAACGCATGCAGTACTATATTGATCTTGGTTTTAATGCGGAAAATCTCAAGTGGCACCAGCATGAAAATTTGGTCTTTTATGCCAAGGCAGCGTGGGACATTGAGTACAAATTCCCATTCGGTTTTAAGGAGCTTGAAGGGGTGCACGCACGCGGTGCATACGATTTGACACAACATCAGACTTTTTCTGGAAAGGATCTTTCGTACCTTGATCAGGAGACGAAAGAGCGTTACATTCCGCATGTTGTTGAAACGTCGGTTGGTCTTGACCGGACCTTCCTTGCGGTGCTCACTGAATTTTATGCTGAAGACGAATTGGGCGGAGAAAAGCGCACCGTGCTTCGTCTGCCAAAATCTCTTGCACCGATCAAGGCTGCGGTATCGCCACTCTTGCGAAATAAACCAGAGCTTGTAGCAAAAGCACGAGAAGTGTATCTGATGCTAAAAAAAGAGATGATGTGTGAATGGGATGATAATGGAAATATCGGCAAACGCTACCGCAGACAAGATGAGATCGGTACACCACATTGTGTGACTATTGATTTTGAAACATTGGAAAATAATACGGTGACGGTGCGTGATCGAGATAGTGGAGAACAGGTGCGTGTCGCGATAGCGGAGCTTGCTAACATGCTTCGCGCATAATACTCATGCAAGAAAAATTTTATCTTACGACGACGCTACCTTACGTGAATGATAAGCCACACATGGGGCATGCACTTGAGTTTGTACACGCTGACATTGTTGCGCGATATAAAAAACTTCGCGGATTTGAAGTGTTCTTTAATACCGGTACCGATGAACATGGGCAAAAGATTTATGAGGTAGCGCAAGCACAAGGAAAAGATACGCAGGCATATACCGATGAATATGCTGCAAAGTTCCGTGAAATAATGAATATCCTTGGATTGGATGTGAGTATATTGCATTTCATCCGTACGACGGATCCACATCACAAAGCGGCAGCACAAGAGTTTTGGAAGCGGTGCATGGACGCAGGGGATATTTATAAAAAACTGTACAAGGTGCGCTATTGTGTGGGTTGTGAACTAGAAAAGACTGACTCGGAACTCGTAGAAGGACGGTGTCCACTACACCCCAACAAGGAACTAGAAAACAGAGAAGAGGAAAATTACTTCTTTCGTTTTTCAAAATATGGAGAAAGGCTCCTTGCTCTCTATGCAGAACAACCAGATTTTGTCGTGCCCGATGTGCGGTTCAATGAGATCAAAGCTTTTGTCGCGCGTGGTCTCGAAGATTTTTCAATTTCGCGCCTCAAAGAAAAAATGTCATGGGGTATACCGGTCCCAGGAGACGACGCACATGTGATGTATGTGTGGTTTGATGCTTTGATTAACTATATTTCAACGACTGGTTGGCCCGAAAGAGAAGACTTTGATGGTTTTTGGCCTGGAACACAAATGGCAGGAAAAGATCAGGTTCGTCAGCAGGCTGCGATGTGGCAAGCGATGTTGATGTCCGCAGCACTTCCACCATCGAAGCAAATTCTCATACACGGTTTTATTACGTCTGGGGGGCAGAAGATGTCAAAGTCGCTAGGTAATGTTGTCGACCCACTCACGATTGTTGCTGAATATGGCGTTGAAGCATTGCGCTACTATCTCGCACGTCACATCCATCCATTTGAAGACAGTGATTTCACTATGGAGCGTTTCAAGGAAGTGTACAATGCCAATCTGGCGAATGGTCTCGGCAATCAGGTCTCACGGGTGATGCGTCTTGCTGAAAGTAATCTTTTGGAACCCGTGGCCGTCTCGGATGAACCTCTGGAGGAGGCCTTTTGTGTAGCCCTTGATCGCTACGCCATCAATGAAGCGATGGATATTATGTTCTCGCATATACAGTTGGGTGATGAGTATATCCAAAAAACCGAACCGTATAAAAAAGTAAAGTCCGATGATCCTACTATCGTAGTCGACGGGAAGCAGGATATTGAGAAGATGGTCCGCCATATTTACAAGATTGCGACACACCTAGCACCCTTTATGCCTGCGACCGCTGAAAAAATCCGTGTTGCGGTGCGAGAGAATAAAATGCCGGAGCCACTCTTTTTACGAAAGGACTAGAGGTGTACTATTAGAGAGTCATGATCAATCCGCTCTACCGATCACAGTTTGTTGATTCTCAATGGGTTAGTGCAACCGTTTCAACAATCTTAAAAAATGGTTATGTTGTGTTGTCTGATTTTTTGACACCTGAAGCATTTCTAGAACTGAAACAGTCTGCGGAAGGTAAGGGCAACAAGAAGACGGGTGTGCTTAAAGATTCTTTTGCGTTTGAACTCGCACATGCACCAGTTTTTTTTGAAATGTTTCAGGCTATCTACAAGGAGCGTTGTCGGCAGGAAGGTAAGGAATACATACCGCTCTCTGAAGCTCGACAGCGTATTGGGTTTCCTTATAAAGATGCTCGTGACGGAAAGAAAACAGAAGAAACAGATTATCATTATGACGGTGCATATGTGAATACAACGCTCGCAATTACCATGCCGCCTACAGGAGGCGAGCTTATTGCTTTTCCCAACTTGCGTATCAGTCAAAACAGCATTGTGGCATATTGTTTATCACGAATGTTGCGGTATATTCCACTTTCGCGACGACTATTTCCGCATATTGTTGTACGGTCAAAGCCAAATGATCTCTGTTTGTTTTTTGGTGATCGGACTTTTCACGGAGTTGAACCTATTGAGGTCGGAGAACGGCTTATACTTACTATCAATAACCACTGGTAGAAGAATAGAGGCCAGGATATATGTTTGTCTTTGCCCATCACCCCAACGACGTTTTCAAAAAATACGCATCCTAGTCGTCCACATGTTTGTTATGTCTTCTAAATTTTCCTACATTGATGTCCACACACACGTAAATCTTTCTGCTTTCAAGGACGATGCTGCGGAGGTGATTTCTCGTGCGCAGGAAGCGGGGGTTGCGATGATTAACGTCGGTACTCAGCATGACACGGCACAGAAAGCCGTCGATCTTGCGCATGCGTATGGGTCTGGAGTCTATGCTGTTGTGGGGCTCCATCCTGTGCATACCTGCAAGTCGTATCATGACCCAAAAGAATTTACTGATGTTGAGCAAGGATTTACTTCACGTGGTGAGATTTTTGATCCAGCATATTATCGAAAGCTTGCGCACGATCCGAAGGTTGTAGCGATAGGTGAGTGTGGGCTCGACTATTTTCGCACTGAAGAGAGTTCACTTGAACTACAAAAAACCGCCTTTATCGAGCAGATAGAATTGGCCAATGAAGTAGGGAAGCCATTGATGCTCCATATCAGGAGTGGCGAAAATAAAAATGCGTATCGTGACGCATGGGAGATTTTAAAAACACACGCGAAGGTCTTGGGGAACGTGCACTTTTTTGCTGGGAGCCTAGAGGATGCCAAACTTTTTTGGGATATGGGCTACACGACGTCATTTACGGGTGTGATCACGTTTACTCATGATTATGACGAGGTCGTCAAGCATGCATCCCTTTCTATGCTCCACGCAGAGACCGACGCTCCGTACGTCACGCCAGTACCTTTTCGTGGCAAGCGCAATGAACCTGTGTATGTGATTGAAGTTGTGAAAAAAATTGCAGAGATCCGAGGCGAAAATGAGGAAGTCGTCTGTGAGCAATTACTCAAAAACACAGAGCGGATATTTGGCATCAACCTCCAGTAAGATTTTGCAAAAAATGCCTAAGTAAGAAATCGTATCTTAAAAATGCGTATATACGATGGTGAAATATGACATTAAGCCATATTTCATAGGAGTGAAAACCCGAGGCAGTGAAATATGTTGGGAACATATTTCACGATCCTCGTGCCAAGTGATTTGATCGACACAGGCAAAGAAATAGATACGTATTTTAAAATGCGATTTTAGTCGAAGATAGAGACGAGGTACTTATCAATACTCCGCTGGTCCATATCATAGAAATGCGTGTCTTTTCGATGGAGTTCGCGTGCTAGGTCTTTGCCTACGAAACGCCAGTGCCATGGTTCAAAAATGTAGTAGGCATTGTTTTCGGGGTAGGAAAGTATAAAGCCGTATTTATGTGCGTTTGTGGAAAGCCACTCATAGGCTTTTGTTTTCTCAAAGCCAGTCAGTTCGCCATTGAGGCCGGTCGTAGTAAAATCGATCGTCGTCCCGAGCTGGTGCTCCGAGTAGCCTTGATCTGCAGAAAAAGCATTGGCACCGCTACCAAACTGTACGGTGTAGTTGCCCTTGAGTGAGGCCTGTGTCTCAAATGACCTGAATGCTGATACGACAAAAAGATCCACACCGTCATCTTTGGCGTCATTAATCATGTCTTCAAAAAATGGGATGACCTGTGTATGGAGAAATTCTGCCTTGTTTTCGTGGTAGAGGAATGCTTTATCCAGGGCTCGCGTCCGTGGAGGCGCGTAGTGCTCATTGAGGAAAAATATTTTTGAATATTTTTGGAGGAGTTCTGGATCGATACGACTCAATTTATCCAAGGTATCCACGGTCTTCAGTGCCGTGCCGACACGTTCTTCATACGCTTCGAGTTTGTCTTCTGCTTTTCGTAGATCATCTTTCAAGTCGTTGCGATCGTCAGTCAGCGAGTCGATAACAGCACTTTGATCGCGGAGTGTACTCTCGAGCGCTTCTTTTTCTTTTACAAGGTCAGCATAAGCAAGTGCTGCCTGCCGTATTTCATCGGTCCGCTGTCCTTCAAGTGCTTGGAGTCTCATGGCTGATTGATTGTCCATGAACCACCAAGTGCCGCCAATACCAAAGGCCGCAATAGCGATGAGCAAAATATAGGGAAGTGTCTTCATGATGAGGATAAGTATACCATTTAGGGCCCTGTGGCAGAGGGCACCTCATGTTATTGTTGCGGAGGTAGGATTTCCATGGTACCGTGCTCACACATTACACATAAGAAACAATATGACAGAAGAAACAATGCCAGCGACCGAGGCCATGGGTACCGAGAGCGGTGAGCGCGATCAGTACGAGTGTGCTTTCCACCTACTTCCAACGGTTGCTGATGGGGAAGTCAAAGGAGTGACCGACGCCATTAAGGATTTGTTCATACAGGCCGGAGGGACACAGATCGATGAGGAAATGCCTCAGCGTTGTACCCTTGCTTACGAAATCACGAAGACCAAAGAAGGGCATTCACAGCACTTTAACAGCTCATGGTTTGGATGGATACGCTTTTCAATTTCGCGTGATCAGCTAGCACATATCAATACCGAGCTTGGACATCGACACGATATTTTGCGCTATTTGCTGATTCGTTTGACCAAGGAGGAGTCATCTCACCCGCAGCGGTTCTTCGAAAAAAAGGCAGAACCTGCTACAGTAGTATTAAGTGAATCTGATGCAGACACGGTTGTCGCCGATGTGTCTGATGAAGATCTTAATAAATCAATCGAAGTCATAACTTCATAAACTATGTACCTCAACAAAGCAATGATCTACGGCAATCTCACGCGCGACCCGGAGGTCCGCGCATTGCCATCGGGTATTCAGGTCTGTTCATTTTCTCTCGCCACAAACCGAGTCTACAAAGACCGCGATGGAAAAAAACAAGAGTCTGTTGATTATCACAATATTGCACTGTTTGGAAAGCAAGCAGAGATCGCTGCGCAATACCTCAAGAAAGGGAGTGGAGTATATATTGAGGGGCGCTTGCAGACACGCAGCTGGGATAAGGATGGCGTTAAACAGTACCGTACCGAGATTATTGCTGACCGAATGCAGTTTGGACCAAAGGGTACGGGAGGTGGAAGTACCGCTCCATCAGATGGAGGTCAAAAGGCCCCACCAAAGGAAGCCGGTTCTGACAGTATGGAATATCCTGAAGAAGAGATTAATCCTGATGATATACCGTTCTAAAATTGATTACTTACACATTTATTACTATGGAAAAAACAGTTACAAAAAGTGAAGAAAAAAAGGAGCGTGGAAGCATACATTTTGACTACAAGAATGTTGCGCTCTTGAGCAAAAATATTAATCCGCATGCTCGTATGCATAGCCGTCGTCGCACAGCCTTTAAGGGTCGTGAACAGCGCCTCTTTGCACAGGCAGTGAAGCGCGCGCGATTTATGGCACTCATGCCATATCTCTCTCGTTAAGAATCATAAAAAAGAGCCGGACGCCCAAGGCGTCCGGCTCTTTTTTAGTTGATGTTAGGCTTTTGAGACACGCTCAGTATACTCACCATTCTCAGTGTTGATACGAATCACGTCTCCTTCATTAATGAACATTGGGACTTGGATACGAGCACCGGTTTCAAGAGTTACTTCTTTACTACCCCCTTGCACAGTATTGCCTTTGACCGATGGCACTGCTTCCTTTACCATGAGCTCTACTTTAATGGGTATTTTGATGCCGATGATCTCGTCGTTAAAAACGAGTGCCTCAACTTCTGATTTTGCTTTGATAAACTGCCGCTGTTCGCCGATGACATCCGTCGACAATTCAAATCGATTACCGGGCTTTCCTACCTCGCAAAACCAATACGCTCCGCGGTTTTCGTATATAAACTCAATAGGACGCTTTTCAATATCTGCCTCGATGGCGTTTTCATTTTGATGAAATGTCTGCTCAATTACGCGGCCGGTTTTGAGGGACTTCATTTTGGTCTGATTGACAGGCTTGCGCTGCTGCTTTCTAAAAACGTGTGCTGAAAGTACGAGAAAGGGCTCGTCATTTATGACGATAACTGATTTTGGCAATATTTCGTTGTATGCAAGTGTGGCCATAGAAACATCCGCGTCGAATACCTAGTTTTAATAATGAGGATGTAGTATACCCCGTGAGGTGGTGTAATGTCACGGGACAGCAGATTTGAGTAAGGAGCAGCTTTTTTGGTCATATGGTATCGTGTATCTACTATGTTTGAGCTATTAGGTGACGAGGGCAGTCAGTCACTACGCGACGAAGAAATCTTGTTTCGTTCACGTGGTGAGCCATGGCTCTTTTCAATACTTCTTGATCGCTATCAGGATGCTTTTTTGCGCAAAGCAGAATCAATCCTTCATAGCCCACTTGATTCTGAAGAAGTCGTACAAGACGCGTTTACCAAGGTCTATATGTACATGGATCGTTTTGAGGTGAGAACAGGAGCACGTTTTTCTTCGTGGGCATATACTATTTTGATCAATACGGCACTCACGCGCTATATGAAGCGCAAACATATGGGAGAGCGCACTATAGCGCTCGATCCAGAATATGAGCAACAGGTGCGGGACAAGACAGAGCATCAAGCACAAAAAGAAGACACCGATGAGATTGAACGCATATTAGAAAAACTGCCGGGACATTTTGCAGCGGTCTTGCGTTTCCACTATCTTGAGCGATGGTCGCACAAAGATATTGCCCGTGAGCTCGGGACGAGTGTTGCTGCGGTCAAGACACGCATCCATCGTGCGAAAGCCGTCTTTAAAAAAGAGTATGAGCACGAAAAAAACACCCTCCGTCATATGCCTGAAACCAATGGTGATACGCCAGTGTTATAGGGAGTACTAACCATATTTTATATGCATACAAAACTACAAAAAAGAATTATGCGACGTGTATATACCGCATATGCTATGCGTATGTTGGCGGGACAGCGGACGCTCAATATGGTGTTGATGCTCGTCTCTGTTGTTGCACTGTTCCGATTTGTCTCGGTTGTATCAGTCGCACAAAACTTTTCACATGTCTCGGTGGGTCAGATTGGTGATTTTGCAATTTCTGCATTGCGCTACACCGAAGGGTGGACACTCGTCGCGCTCGCTCTCTTTGCATATGCCACATTCTCATTTATCCGCACATGGGTACCGGAGCGAAGCGGCGCGCAGTTTGCCTAACATAGTTGTCACATAACATACAAAAGACCTCCCATAGGGGAGGTCTTTTGTATGTATCGGGGCTATTTAGGTAGCTTTCAGTTTTGTCTGAACTTCAAGCAGTAACTGCTTTTGTATCTTTGGATCCTCTTGCAACATAGTGCGTGCAGCATCGTAGCCACGACCGAGTTTTATCTCCCCGTAACTAAAAGACGCACCTGATTTTGTGATAAGTCCAAATCGCTCACCCAAAGCCAAGAGCTCACCTTCGCGTGATATGCCTTCGTTGTACAAAAGATCAAATTCGGTCGTGCGAAAAGGAGCGGCCACTTTATTTTTCACCACCTTCACACGGTGACGTCCGCCAACCACTTCTTCGCCTTTTTTAATTTGAGCTATGCGACGAATATCAAGGCGTACCGATGTGTAGAACTTGAGCGCCTTTCCACCCGGTGTTGTCTCTGGGTTGCCAAACATCACGCCGATCTGCATACGGATTTGGTTGATAAAGATGACAACAGTTTTCGACTTGGCGACAATCGCAGTCAATTTTCGCAACGCCTGTGACATGAGTCGTGCTTGTTTACCCATATGCTGTTGTCCCATTTCGCCTTCAATCTCGTCGCGAGGAGTGAGGGCGGCAACGGAGTCGATCACTATGATATCTATTTTTCCTGTGCGGACGAGTGATTCAACAATCTCGAGTGCTTGTTCTCCAGTATCCGGTTGTGAAATGAGTAGGTCTTCAATTTTGACGCCGAGACGTTGTGCGTATTCTGGGTCGAGTGCGTGTTCTGCGTCAATAAAGGCACAGATACCACCGTTTTGTTGTGCTTCTGCGATTGCATGGAGTGAGAGCGTTGTTTTTCCTGAAGATTCTGGTCCATATATTTCAATAATGCGTCCTCGAGGATAGCCGCCGATACCGAGTGCATAATCAAGACCAATAGAACCGGAGGGAATAGCATCGACGTTTACTTTTGGTCGGTCGCCCAACATCATGATGGCTTCATCGCCAAATTTTGTTTTTATGCTCGCAAGTGCTTGTTTAATATCTTCTGTATTTTTTGGTTTTTCTGCGTCAGTCGGTGCGTCAGCCGTTTTCTTTTTTACTGCCATACATTATAGGTGATTACTAATTGATGCTGCTGCGCGCACGTATGTGTGTCGCAGGGAACGTACACGACCGTACCTGTCGTGAGCGGTTAGGGTCATTATAGTATATCCTGGCGGTAGTACGAGGGTCTCAGTGAAATAACCGTTGTCATCGGTGTAGATTTGGCGGTCATTGAGTGACACAGCTACAATATTCTCCACACGACCACGCACGGTTGTTGTTGCGCCATCGATCGCCCCTTGGGGTGCATCAAAGAGTGTTATCTGAGGGCCTTCAATAATATGTCGGGCCTGAAAAAGCACGTAGTAACCAAGTGTGACAATCAAAAGGCTTATACCAATGAGTATTAGGAGCGTGCGAAGTGAGAAATGTCGTCGAAGCAGTATGGGCATATTAGGTTCCACCAGCAGCCTCATGTTCTTCGCTTGCAGCAAGTATTTCTCGCGGTCTGGAGCCGTCTTGTTTTCCAATGACACCGCGCTCTTCGAGCATGTCGATTAAACGTGCTGCGCGCGAGTAGCCGATCCGAAAGCGACGTTGGATATAGGATGTAGACGCTTTCTTGTCCTTTAGTATCACCGCTTTGACATCTTCATAGAGTTCATCGTCGTCCTCATCTTCAGTCAAGGATTCAAACATCGCATCCCCATGCTCTTTGTTGCCAAGATCAAGATCAATAGAGTCGAGGGTTGCAGCAGAGTCTTGGTTTTTGAGATAGGAGACGATATTTTTTACTTCCGCTTCAGAGATCATGGCTGATTGTACACGGAGAGGTTTTGAAACTTCACTCGATATATAGAGCATATCACCGTAACCGAGCAGTTTTTCTGCCCCCGGACCATCGATGATCACCCGTGAATCAATCTGAGAGTTTACCCGCAGCGCAATACGTCCCGGCATGTTTGCCTTGATGAGACCAGTGATAACCTTTACTTCTGGTCGCTGAGTTGCGAGGAGGAGGTGAATACCGACGGCACGGCTTTTTTGAGCCAAGCGCACAATCGAGGCTTCAAGTTCGCGAGGGTAAGCCTGCATGATGTCTGCAAGCTCGTCAATAATGATGACAATATATGGAAGTGGTTCAGGAAGTTTTTCGGTCTCCTCTTCAGAGTCATCCCTATCAGCTTTTGCTGCACGGGCTTCAAATTTTTTGAGGGCTGGCTTATAGATAGTGTCATGATATGAGCTAATATCGCGCACCTTCTCGTGCTGAAGAATTTCATATCGACGTTCCATTTCATTTGCCGCCCACTTGAGTGATAGGATAGCCTTTTTTGCATCGGTAATAACGGGTGTTAGGAGGTGGGGGATGTTGTTGTAGAGCGTGAGCTCAACACGCTTCGGGTCTATGAGGATAAAGCGGAGTTGTTCGGGTGAGTTGCGGAACAAGAGTGAGGTGATGAGTGCATGAATCGTGACCGATTTTCCTGAGCCTGTGGTGCCTGCGATGAGGAGGTGGGGCATCTTTGCGACGTTGGCAAAGATCGATTGACCTGAAATATCTTTGCCGAGTGCTACAAGGAGTGGTTTAGGTGAATCCATAAACTCAGGGGAGGAGAGGAGAGAGCCCATACCCACGAGTGTCTTTTGTGTGTTGGGTACTTCAATACCCACCAGTGATTTCCCGGGTATTGGTGCTTCGATACGAATGGTACCGGCGGCAAGTGCAAGCTCAATGTCACTCTGGAGACTCACAATTTTTGCAATACGTACTCCTTCGGCAGGTTTGAGGGTGAAGCGTGTGACGGCAGGTCCTACAGAAATCTCATCCATCTCAACGATGATGCCAAAGTTTTGTAGGGTGCGTCGAATAATATTTGACTGCGCTTTTATATCACCGCCCTTTGATTTTCCGCGATCCTTTTCGACGAGCGACAGTGGTGGGGGAGCATAGGGTCCACGGAAGCTCTCCACCACAAAATCTTGTGTGCCCAGAACTCGTTCTCGCAGCGTCTTTTTTTTGGGCTCGTCAGCTTCTGGCGTCGCTTCCTCCTTTTCCTCGGGTAGTTCCCCACGCTCAATCACTGCAGTCAAAGGTTCGATCGTCGGTATTGCGTCAGCCACAGGCGGCTCTTTCTTTCGTAGAAACTGCGGTAGCCGAAGCCCAGCATTCAATATAAGTAGCAGGCTGATCAGTCCGAGTGCAGAGAGCACAACACCAGCGCCTATAGCGCCAAAGAGGTAGCCGAGTGGTTTCATAACGAGAAATCCCACCATGCCACCTTGTGCTTCGTCATAGAGCGCTATAAGCCCGAGGAGTGAAAGGAGGAGTACTGTGATGCCAAGCATTTTTGAGATGCTCACGAAGCCGCTCTCTCGGGGTCGGAGAAGTGCCATGACATAGAGGAGGCATGCGAGGGGGGCCAATATAAAGCCGATCCCAAATAGATAGGAAAGTGCGGTGTGCATAAAGTTGCCTGCAGCCCCTGCGATTTGCAGTGATGAGAGCACAAAGAAAATCCCCAAGACGCCAAAAAAAATAGCAGCAACCGCCTGCTTGGTATGCGGCGCGAGATCATCAAAAAGTGGTTGTTTCTCCTTCTTCTTTTTTACTGCCATATGTGCGTTTTATATAGGGATATCATAGCATGAGCCTCAAAATCAACGTTTTTCATGTCTCCACAGTACGATTAGATATAAAACATACGCATCGACGGTTGTACAGTATGGGACAGTGTCCTTTTTGTGTATAGTACAAAGAATTAGATAAAGGTCGCTAAAGTCTTTTAAGGACATATATGAATATTAAGGACATTCTTACGGACAATGTGAGTGACAGTGTTCCAATATATAATAACGATTATTATATTGGCATTTATAAAAAGACAGAAAAGATAGCATGCGCTGTCTTTTTAATTACCGATAATAAAAAGGACATTGAAGGAGCTTTTGATATCGTATCGGACACGCGACGCGCTGCAAAGGATGCGCTACTATCGGTCATAGACGGGGTATCTTCGCCGGTTGAGAAGGCTTATATGGAAATCAAGCATGCTGTTCGTATGCTTGTCAGATTGCGCAGTATGTTACATCTCTTGGTAGCAGCACATGTAGTGAAGAATGATCTTATGGACGTGCTCGTACGAGAGATTGACTTAGTGATCCAAAATATCTATGAACTCGAGCAAAAATATCGAGGTCAAGCGCTCGCAGCATCAACGGAGTATCAGCCGCAGTATCTTGAACATCAGAAGGTCAAGAAACCGTCGAGAATATTAGAACGGAGTGTGGGTAGTGTAAGCCTAGTTTCGTCGCAGGCTACTTCGGGTGGCAGACGTGAGTCGATTTTGTCTATCATACGTGTTCGTAAGGTCGTTAGTATTAAGGACATATCAGACGCTATTACGGACTGTAGTGAAAAGACTATACAGCGTGAACTATTGGACATGATAGCAGACAATATTATTGTCCGTGAAGGAGAGCGTCGCTGGAGCAGATATCGTTTAGTTTAGTGATGATTTTGATATGTGTCCAATAATGTCACGTAAAAGCAGCTAGATTTAAAAAGACATTAAATAGGACAATGTTACAGGTGTCATAATGGGACGTATATTGTCGGTGGGTGTACAGGAGATATACAAATTACGTGTTGTAATTAAGCCGCATATGCGTAAGAAAGTATGGAGCAGTATCGTCTATATACTACAGAGGTGTAGCATCAATTTTATTGACTTTAGGGGGTAAAACTCGTATCCTGCTACCCATATCCTCGGCTGCGGTTTCTGTTGAAGTACTACTAATAGTACGAATAAAGAAGCCCTATCCACAGGATGGTTTCTTTGGTACCGCGACGATCACTTGTTGATACGCTATACTAAAGAAGTGCTTTCGAGCACCTTTTTTCGTAGAGCTAGCTTGTTTTGTATTTTTTACTAAATAGGGTGTGCTCCATAAAATTGGTTCGAAACATTGTTCTTTGACAACTACATATACTGAACACGCGCACATATACATATATCATATACATATATATGGTATGTGTGATGTATGAATTTCCCGCATGACTTTCTCCCGCAGCTCGCAGACATGACAGATATACAGAATGTTTCTCTATGCAGCTAATTTATATGCCGGTGTCGATCTCAGGCATATAGACTAGTGGGTGGTGACTGGTGTTTCTTTCTCTAGAAGGGGTATCGTGTAAACGTGCCACTGAAAGGAGCATTGGTCGCAAATATGAATTAATTCGTATTATTAGATTAAAGTTTATAAGTAGTTTATAGCTATGACTATTACTCAAAATGTTGCTTCAAAGCTCGTTGTGGGCTTTGTTGCGGCTTCTATGCTCTTCACACTCTCATTTGCTCCTGCAAAGGCGGCAACAATGACAGCTGCTGAGATGGAAGCAATGATCGCTACGCTCACTGCGCAGATTGCGGCTCTTCAAGCAGGCAATGCGCCTTCTACGAACACCTGCGCAGCGTTTACCATGGACCTTACGCTCGGCGCAAGTGGTGCTGATGTGACAGGACTCCAAAACTTCCTTATCAATCATGGATACGCAATTGCAGCAGGTGCAACTGGTTACTTTGGTGGCCAGACAAAATCAGCTCTCTCAGCGTTCCAGTCTGCAAAGGCTATTAGCCCAGCAGTAGGATACTTTGGCCCGGTTACTCGTGCTGCAGTAAATGCTATGTGTGTAGCACAGGATGACTCGAATGACGATTCAAACGATGACTCAAATGACGATTCAAACGATGACTCAAGTTCAGACCTTTCTGGTGAAGCATCACTCGATGATGTAAACAAGAATGATGGAGATGATACTGACCTTGAAGAAGGACAGGAAGATGCTCCAGTTGCTGAGTTTGAGTACAGCTTTGCAGATGGTGATGCACAAATCACTCGTCTTGACTTTGCCCTCGTAGGATCAGGTGATGAACAGGATCCTTGGGACACCTTTGAAGAGGTATCTCTCTGGGTAGATGGAGATGAGGTTGCTCGCATGGATGCAAATGACGAAGATGAGTATCTCGATGAGGACGATGGTTCTCTACGATTCTCTGGTCTCGACATTGTAGCTATGGAAGATGAGGAAGTTACTGTTGTTGTTGCCGTTACTGTACAAAGTTCAGTAGATGGCGCAGATGACGGAGAGGCATGGCGTGTAGACGCAGATGCTGTTCGCTTCTTGGATGCCGATGAAGTTTCAACAACTGAAACAACTACTGGCGATCTTGGCGACAACGGCGTTTCCTTTGACATCAATGCTGAAGGAAACGACGATGAAGTTATTGTAAAGACTTCTTCAGAGGACCCAGACGCAACTACTCTTGCAGTAGATACGGATGAGAAATCTGACTGGTACACAATCTTCGCATACGACCTTGACACTGACGACAGCGTAAACGATGTTGAAGTCAATGAGCTTGTTGTAGGCGTTGTGACTGATCACGATATTGTGAATCAGATGGTGTCTGACATCCAGCTCGTTATCGATGGGGAAACCTACGATGATGTGACATGGAACCTTGACGGCACTGCAACTGGTACAGCAACATTCGACATTGACGGAGATCTTGTGATCGAAGCCGGTGAACGAGTGACAGTAGAAGTACAGGTTGAGTTCAAGGCACTTACGGGTAACTTTGACGAAGGTGATGACATCTATGCAACCACTTCAGGCGCAACAGGCGACTTTGAGGGTGTAGATGATATCACTGGAGAAGGTACCGCTACTGGCGATACTCATACTGTCCGCTCAGAAGGTGCTGTCCTCGAATTTACTGAGGAGAGCGTTGACCTTAAGGAGAATGCAGAGACTACTACCGACGATGAAGGAGTCTTCGTCATCGAGTTTGATGTGACTGCATTTGAGACAGATATCTTTATCGACGACAACACTGCTTCTGGTACTACTGAATCAAACACAGGTGTGAACTACATCATCACAGAAGGTGGTTCAACCATTGACACTGGAGTACGAGTAGGCACACTTGACTCATCAGCTGAGATCGAAAGTGGTCGCTTCAAGATTGCTGAGGGTGAAACAGAAACATTCACACTCACGGTTGAATTTGACCCGGTCTCAACTGGTTCATTCAAGGTACAGTTGTACAGCGTAAACTGGAACAACTCAAACGCAGATGCTGATACTCAGCAGCTTGCAACTCCTGCAGAAGACTACGACACTACCTCACTCACTATCTAGTCTAACTAGAGACGTGAGCGCGGCATGAAGTAATATTCTTGCTTGAGAGCAAAAAGCCCCCGAAAGGGGGCTTTTTGCGTTTCTAATATTGCTTGACAGATGATATACATTGTATATACTTACGCTATGGAAACTAACATCCAAAAATGGGGTAATAGCCTCGGGGTTCGTCTACCAAAAAGTGTGGTAGAACAAAAATCCCTGAAGGAGGGGAGTCGTGTCGTAGTGGTCGCGTCGGCAACGGGTATTCATATTGCAGCTGTTTCACCCGATCGATCTTTTCGTCTGGCGGATATTCTAAAGGGCATCTCACCTTCAAATCTGCACGCGGAGATTGAGTGGGGCTCTCCACAAGGAAATGAAGTATGGTAAAAAAAATGTATATACCCGATAGGGGAGATGTAGTGTGGGTGGATCTAAACCCAACACGTGGTCATGAACAATCAAAAACTCGTCCGGCGCTTGTACTATCTCCAAAATCGTATAACAAGAAAACACACCTTGCGCTCATGTGTCCTATTACTTCAAAAGTAAAAGGGTACCCATTTGAAGTGCTTGTTGCGGAGAAAAACATACAGGGGGCCATACTGGCGGATCAATTGCGTTCTCTTGATTGGAGCGTGCGCGATGTGCGTCTGATACAAAGAGCAAATCGCGTGACAGTTTTAGAAACACTCAAAAAAGCAGGTCTTTTGATTGCAGAATAATATTTTGAATCGTATCTCAGCTCCAGATTTTTTGCTCTAATAATTTCTATTAATCTACGGGTGCTTGTATACTATACCTATGAATTTGTTCAACAAGACTTTTTATAAGTTCTTTTTTGGTTTCCTCACTGTTCTCACCGTCACACTGTTCATTGTGTTTATTGTTGGTACAGAATAAGATAAAGTATTCGTATGCGCATTTCAGATCAATATGTGTGGAATGTCCTCTTCTCGCTGTTGTTTGTGTCGTTTGTCGTTTCAGGGATGATCATACTTTCATCCGAAGCATCACGACCGATGGGGGGGATTACGCTCATGGAATTTCTCATACTCTCGCTTGCGACGCTGCGACTCACGCGACTTTTTGTCTACGACAAGATTACCGCGTTTTTCCGTGAACAGTTTTATGATGTGGTGGAAAGTGCTCGAGGAAAACGTACACTCGAAAAACCAGAGTCTGGACCACGCCGCACTCTGGCGGATCTGCTGTCCTGCCCGTGGTGCATCGGGATGTGGGCGGGTGCAACCGTTGTTTTCTTTTACTACCTCACCTCATATGCGTACTTTCCGATTCTCTTTCTTGCAGTTGCGGGACTGGGCAGTATACTCCAACTCCTTGCCAACATGATCGGCTGGAAAGCAGAACAAATGAAAAAAGAAGTGGAGGGATAATTTTTTGACAGAGCTTCTATTTCCACGTAGTCTCTTCTTTAGAATGTTCACTACGTCACAACAGAGTGGCGTTTTCATATGAGGGGGTTACATGAGCTCGCTTAAGGATCGATTGCAGGCATTACACGCACAGATGCTTGACGGGACACCTCGATGGATTACTCCTGATCGCTTGTCGTGGGCGCGTGCATGGTCGGTGCCGATCATTTATGCGGCATACATGTTTGTAAGTCCGATCCTTGCGTCCGTGCTGTTCGCCTTGGCTGCCATTACTGACTGGATTGATGGAAGGCTTGCTCGTCATCGGCAGGACTTCTCTCCAAATGGAAAGAGGCTCGATGAACTCACCGACAAAGGGTTTGTGTTGGGAATTCTGGCACTGCTCTTTATTGTTGAGACTTTTCACCTCTCTCCACGTGGATGGGAGTTTTGGATTTCTGTCGGACTTATTGGCCGGGAGATGCTGATCTCGTTTCTGCGTGAGTGGTATCGAGATCTTGCAAAGAAGATCCCGGTACTTCTTTTGGCACAATGGAAAACAGGACTCTTGTTTGTGAGTCTCGGTTTTCTGATCCTTGGTGCCCATGAATATTTTGCGGCCATTACACACGTGGGAAAAATACTCTTCGTGGCAGCATTTGTAGCTTCAATCGTTTCAGCGGGTCAGTACCTCTTCTTATTTAGAAAGGTTCGTAGAGGGTGGTAGATGGGCGGTTTCGTTTAAAGCGAGCCGCTCTTTTCTTTTTGTATCTTTCTGATATAGTACCTCTCGACAGATCAAAGACAGTAGGGCGGTGTGAGTCGAAAGGTTCACCCAATAAACACGCGTTGCGTACCCTGCCGAGATCCCACTACTTTTAATGGTATCGGGACGGTCGAATAGTCTATCTGTTTTATTATTACAAACTACACCTATGGCTATTACGAAAGCAAAAAA
This sequence comes from uncultured Candidatus Saccharibacteria bacterium, assembly GCA_964402035.1. Taxonomy (GTDB): domain Bacteria; phylum Patescibacteriota; class Minisyncoccia; order Phycocordibacterales; family UBA918; genus JAIETH01. The sequence goes on along the minus strand of CAYOAM010000002.1, from coordinate 234,894 downwards.
GCAGGAGATTTTAGGAAAACTTGTCGCTGCGCGCAAGAGTGCAGAGACACTAGTCTTCGTAAAATTTACCGGACTTAAGGGAAAGGAGACGACTGAAATGCGTAAAGTGTTTCGGGAAAATGGTGTCGGATACTTGGTCGCAAAAAAGACTTTAATCGGACGCGCGTTGGACGAAGGAGGGTACACAGGCACGATGCCAGAACTTCCGGGAGAAGTAGCACTTGCCTATAGCGCTGATCAGATTGCACCTGCACAAAAAGTGCGTGAATTTGAAAAGAAGTTTAAGGATGCAGTGTCTATTCTTGGAGGCGTGTTCGCAGGAGTGTACCGCAACAAGGCAGAGATGACTGAGATCGCATCGATCCCAGCATTACCAGTTCTCCGCGGCATGTTCGCACAGCTTATCAATTCACCACGTCAGCGTTTTGCAGTGGTGTTGAGTAAGGTTTCAGAAGAAAAAGCAAAATAGCTTTTTCGGTTCAAAAACCCACATAGCGATTTTTGAACGGGCACTCAGATTGACTAATAAAATTAAATATAACTTATTCGTATGACACAAGAACAAATTATTGAAGCAGTAGAGAAGATGACCGTACTTGAACTTAATACACTCGTTAAAGCGATTGAAGAGAAGTGGGGAGTTTCAGCAGCAGCTGTTGCAGCAGCAGCTCCAGCAGCAGCGGGTGGAGGCGACGAAGGAGGACAGAGCACCTTTACTGTTGAGCTCACTGAAGGTGGCGCAACAAAGATTGCTGTTATCAAGGTAGTGAAGGAGGTACTCGGTCTTGGACTTAAAGAAGCAAAGGACATGGTGGACGCCGCACCAGCAGTGGTGAAAGAAGGTATGAAGAAGGAGGATGCAGAAGCGTTGAAGGCGAAACTTGAAGAAGCTGGTGCCAAGGTAACGCTCAAGTAAATCTCGCAGAGTAGTTCCGTCACTCGTTGCCTTCAAAGCTTCTGAGTCGGAAACACGCAAAGAAAAACAGTCCGGGGGACTGTTTTTCTTATGACGTGTTGAGACCGGCCCGACAGCACTCAGCAGAATTCTGTGTAACAAGAATTATGCTTAGGTAAAATTGTTTGGGAAACAATTTTACGGGGGGAAGCGAAGGTGACTTTATAAATCTGTGTGATGTATAATTAGAGAATGAACTTTGAACACAGCAAGAACGAAGTGGCTGAGTCACCTGAAAAACTAATTGAAAGGTCGGGTAATTTTGAGGATTTGTATAGAGTACTTGAAAGAGTCTGTCCTATTCGAGGCACCCAAGCAATGTACTTTGCGGAGCAATTAATTAATATTATTGACCGAGTAAGAAGAGGGGAGTTAACCATAGATTATGTAACACGAACACATGGTCTGCGTGAGAAAGTGGCAAGTTTATTACACAAAGTAACTCCTGAACCTCCACCGCCACGAGAAGCTATGGTCGCTTTAGAAATTCCAAAAAATGGTAATGAAGAGAGTGCAGTTGCTGTCGATGTAGATTCAGTGCAACCACCAGATCCAGAGTCTGACTCAGCTTCCGTCACTTTGGAAATAAAGAAGGGGTTATTTGAAAGTGAAGTGGTAGAACAACAAAATATACCCTTATCTCCTCTCACCGATGAGGAGGAGGCATTCTACGCGCGAGCAAAATCAGAATATGATCAGAGATTTACCACTGAATATAGACTTAATCTGCAATCTGTCCCGCATCTATATCTAAACATCGCTGACCCAGAAGTACTGCGTAGATTCCAAGAGATAGATATCAAAGTTCAACAAATTAAAGATATTGAAAATGCGAGTTCATTTGAGTCACTCTACAATCTGTTACGGACTTTCTCTTTTGAAAACTCAGGAGAGACTATATCTGGAAAAGAGTTAATATACCAAATTGAGCAGTTTCGAAATGGTAACGCTGAGCTGTCCCAGTTGCCAGAAATGCTCCATCATGGAATTATAAAATTAGTTGCGAAAGAGATCGAAGGACGCTTGCAAAAGGAGGAAAATATAGAAATAAAAGACTTTGAATGGAGATGTTTCATGCAATTGTTTCCCCAGGATAAAAATTTCCTCGGTAACAGAGTGTGGGTTGGTTACCCAAACATTGGATCTGAAAATGTTACTGTGCGAGAAGATGGTGCTGATGTAATTGTGGAAGGGAGACTTGTCTGGGGTGATGAGCACATGCTTGTCTTTCAGAATCAAAACAATTTTAAGACTATTTCCACTGAAAAAGTAGTGATGGAGAATGGTAAAACGTTTGCAGAAAATGCTACTATAATACATAGAGGGTCAGTACAGCACGTGCGCCATCTTCAAAGAAAGATTCCAAAAAATTAATATATGTTTGAAAAAGAACAGGATTCTAAACGTATTGAAAGCGCTGAAGCTCTTAAGGAGGCGGTGGCTGCTACGCAAAATTTCAATGAGTTAATTGAAGTTATAGACTCCATTGCGCGAGTGAAAATTGATGGCAAGGTCTATTCTGCTGATGATCTTGTAGAGATAATTTCTCAGGTGCGAAAGGGAGTTATAGATCTTGAATACACCGAGCAATTTGGCCTTAGGGAAAAAATTGAAGAATTGCGTGCGAAAAAGCGTATTTCAAATCCTTCCACGGTGGGCAGCAAAATGGAGACTGCGTCGCAGCCGCAATCTCTAGAAATGAGAGATATCTTTAAAGAATCGAGTCGATACATAGATGATATAGCTTTCCATATTTCACGGCTCGCCTCTGTTATAAAAGATCGAGAAGACAGGAGATTGCCATCGATTTTTTCTGAAGATGCATTCACTCAATTACTGAGCATCTCTCGAATTCTCAATGAAGCTTGGGGGCGAAACGATGCGCAAACTGCGACACGAGCGCTGGAAACATTTGTGCGCATCTTAGAGGCTCCACCCGTGCGTACGGGACGAAGCTTGAAGGAAGATACTGACAGCGTAGCTCGTCTTCGGGTGCAGGTAGATGCTGTAGGGAAAAGTCTTTTACCTGCATATAATCAACTCAAATCACTGCCACAAGTCAGCAGCGTAGTGGGTGTGTTGCAAAAAATGGCGCCAGTATGTGAAAAGCGCTCTCATCAAATTGCTGGGTATAGGAGATCTTTGGATGCGTACCATCGGAAATAAGAATTGAACATTTTCTAATACTTTGAAAATGGTTTGTGTCTGAAGCTCTATTTCCCCCTCTCTGCCCATCTAAAACCCCCTATGCTATAATCCCTTGGCGTTATGAAAAATACTGACTGGCTCTCAATCCTTTTTGGGAATGCAGCGACGATAAAATTGCTCCGACTTTTTCTCTTTAACCCCTCCATGGTCTTTGGTATGGACGATATTTTGCATCGAGCGCGACTGGTGCGGCATACGGCACGTACCGAACTTTCGATACTTGAGCGTGCTGAAATTATTCGAAAAAAGCAAACGGTGATTACGACTGACAGTGGTAATCGTCGCCGAGTGCAGGGATACGCACTGAATCTTAAATTTGAAAAATTGATTCCACTCCAGACCTTCTTGTTTGAAACAGCTCCACTTGATAGCAAGACGGTGCTGCACCACATGCGTAAGGGGGGGAAGATTGATCTTCTGGTCACGTCGGGGATATTTACCCGTTCCTTTGATGGACGCTTGGATCTCATTATTGCTTCGAGCAAACTCCAGCAAGGAAAGATAGAATCGGCAGTGCGTACGCTTGAAGCAGAGCTTGGTATTGGTATTCGTTTTGCCACATTTACGACCGATGATTTTCGCTATCGACTCGGTATGTATGACAAGCTGACGCGCGATGTCTTTGACTACCCACACCAGATCTTGATTGATCGTATCGGGGTGAAGGACAGCTTGCGAGCTCAGACGGCGGTGTTTTAGTGCAAAAGGATGTTTTTAGGCTTTGAAATGGCTGCTCTCCCGCTTGGGAGAGCAGCCATTTCCTTTCGTATTTAGGTCAGTTTTTGCCCTATAGAAATCATCAAGCGGTACGAGGGCAGAAATAGTTGACGGTTTGCACACCCTCATATATACTGGCGGCTACGTGTTTATGAGTATCAAATTAAAGACCTAAGCGGAATAGAATCTCGTTTGGGATTTCTGTGCCGCTTCAAGCGGCTTTTTTGGTCCTCAGGGAAACACCCGTTCGTTGACAATTTCATATCATGTAGGTGTATACGAGCAAATCGTATGTGTGTTTGTTGCACATACGGATCGCATGTAATGCATGTTTGTTTTTGCGGGTCTTTTCCCAAAACTATGTGCTGCATGCGAGAAACAACATAATTGAAAACTAAACAGCGGTGTTTAGCATTTAGGTAATGGAAGAAAAACCATCTGTAAGACAGGAGATGTGTAGTATTCCTTTTCAATGGAGCGAGTGAGGAAAAGAAAGTGCTTGCATTTTCTTTTCCGAACGAGTGAACATTGAGGAAACAAAATTTTGAAAAACAAATTTCATATTGTCACAAATTCTATGTTGCAACACGGTGTGTGGTCTTCCTTACAGGAATGAAGAGCGTACGGTGGATGCCTAGGCTCTTGTGAAGCGATGAAGGACGTAGCATGGCTGCGATAAGTCTCGGTTAGATGCCAAGCAATCTGCGACCCGAGAATGTCCGAATGGGGAAACCTCTCTATCTACGATAGAGGTCCAACACTTGTTGTTGGTCGCGTACCCGGGGAAGTGAAACATCTCAGTACCCGGAGGAAAAGAAAGCAATAAAGGGTGTTTTCTTTCTGATCGAATGTCGCGGTAGCAATACCGCGACGCCATTATGGTCAGGAAGAAGACACTTGCAATTCCCTTAGTAGCGGCGAGCGAAACGGGAGAAGCCCAAACCGATCGTGTTTACATGGTCGGGGTTGTAGGGCGGCGACGTCATTTAGTTGAGGAAAGAAATAAATGGTGATGATAGCGGAACACTCTGGAAAGAGTGACCCCAGTGGGTAATAGTCCCGTATGCGAAATTATCTACCACTTTCTTGTTGCCGTTCCTGAGTAGTTCGAGACATGAATAGCTCGAATGAATCTGGGAGCACTAACTCCTAAGGCTAAATATTCCAAGAGACCGATAGTGAACGAGTACCGTGAGGGAAAGGTGAAAAACAGTCCGGTGAGGACAGTGAAATAGATCTGAAACCGTATGCTTACAAAGAGTGGGAGCTGGGCGCAAGCCTGGTGACCGCGTGCCTATTGAAGAATGAGCCGGCGAGTGTACTGTATTCCTTCGTCTAAGGGGTGAACCCCCGGAGGCAGAGCGAAAGCGAGTGTGAATAGCGCGAATATAGGGATAGAGTACGACCCGAAGCGGGATGAGCTTGCCATGAACAGGGTGAACCACATCGAAAGATGTGGGGAGGCCCGAACCGGTTGGCCGTGCAAAACCATCGGATGATTTGTGGTATGGAGTGAAAAGCTAATCGAATTCCGTAATAGCTGGTTCTCTCCGAAACAGCTTTTGGGTTGGCGTCGCGTGGTCCTCTTGGGGGTAGAGCACTGGAAGGTCTCAACAGGGAGAAATCTCGTGGGACCTATCAAACTCCGAATACCGAGAGTTATAGCGCGGCAGTTAGACTATGGGGGATAAGCTCCATCAGTCAAAAGGGGAACAGCCCAGATCGCCAGTTAAGGTCCCTAAATCTATGCTCAGTGCGTCTTGAGGAAGTGGAAATTCATTGACAGCGAGGAGGTTGGCTTAGAAGCAGCCATCCTTTAAAGATAGCGTAACAGCTCACTCGTCGAGAGTTTCTGCGCCGAAGATGATCGGGGCTCAAGCATAGTACCGAAACTGCGGATTCGTGGACTTCGTTGAGGATTGTACAAAAATATTGAAACAGAGGTTCGTCAAAGTTTGGCTGTACGCCAGCGAAGAACCTCTGTAGGAGCGAGAAGACGTTCAGGGTATCAGCAGCCGCGGTAATCCCCTGAATAACGTTTCTCGTCTCCTGGCGGACGGTGTGTCCCATTTCGGGTGGACTGCGGAGCAATCCAACTTCCAACCGAGCGGTTCGCGACACATCGTCCGCCGACTTGTTCTTTAATGTGTGAGTCCCCTGTAGTTTAATTTGAAAAACCGTGCATCTGGATTAGACACCCAGATAAGAAGCACGATGCAGGTTCGATGCCTGTCAGGGGTACAGCACAAAATATTTTTTCGGATCAGTAGAGATCATTGATCCGATCTTCAACGAAGTCCACGAGTGGTAGGAGAGCGTTCTGTTCTGCGATGAAGCCAAGGCGGGAGCCGCGGTGGAGCGTACAGAAGTGAGAATGCCGGCACAAGTAACCGCAAGGAGGGTGAGAGCCCCTCCCGCCGAAAGATCAAGGTTTCCTTGGCGATGGTGATCAGCCAAGGGTTAGTCGGGCCTAAGCCGATCCCGAATGGGGGAGGCGATGGACACATGGTTAATATTCCATGACACGGTTGTGTTTCTATGGAGAGACGGAGTGCTGTAGTTACTGCGACTTATTGGATTGTCGCTGGTAGCGTGAGGGTGAGGTGTAGGTAAATCCGCACTTCTGACTTTAATGTCGGATCCGAGCGTCGCCTGTAGATGTGCTTTCGGGTACGTCAAAGTAGTGAGCGCGCTTCCTAGAAAATCTTCTACGTTATACACAACGGTTCCGTACCGCAAACCGACACAGGTGATCAGGTCGAGTAGACCAAGGCGAACGAGTGAGAGGCCCTTAAGGAACTCGGCAAAAAAGCGGCCGTAACTTCGGGATAAGGCCTGCCTCCTCACCGCAAGGTGAGAGGCCGCAGTGAAAGATTCCCTGGCAACTGTTTACCAAAAACACAGCTCCCTGCGAACTCGCAAGAGGATGTATAGGGGGTGACGCCTGACCAATGCCGGAAGGTCAAACATGGAAGGTGATATGGAGCAATCTGTATTGCTGGGCTATGTAAGCCCCGGTCAATGTCAGCGATAACTATAATCGTTCTAAGGTTTGGTGCGTTTCAGAAATGAAGTGCATCAAATGACTGGAACGATTATGGATTGGTAAATGGACGCAGTGTCCCATGTGCGAGATACGCATGGTGACCATTCAAAAAGCTACCTTGCGTACAGTAATGTACGCTTAGTCAATACGTGACCAACAAGAGACCATATGTCACGCGCTCAGAATGTTTCTGAGATGAAGACAGAGTCCTTCTTGAGGAATAGAAGAGCGCAATTCCTTGTCGGGTAAGTTCCGACGTGCACGAATGGCGTAATGACTGGGGAACTGTCTCAAGGGCTTGCTCGGTGAAAATACAATCCCGGTGAAGATGCCGGGTACCTGCAGTTAGACGAAAAGACCCCAGGAGCTTTACTGTAATTTCGTATTGAGGCTGTTCTTGTGATGCGTAGAATAGGTGGGAGAGGTTGAAGCATTTCTTTTGGGAGATGTGGACTCGTCAGTGAAATACCACTCTTTATTGGGGCAGTTTCTAACCAGTGTAAAAAAATTACACTGAGACAGTGCGTGATAGGCAGTTTTAGTGGGGCGCTACCCTCCTAAAAAGTAACGGAGGGGTCTCAAGGTTGGCTAGACGCGAATGGAAACCGTGTCGATAGTGTAATGGCACAAGCCAGCTTGACTGTGAGGCGTGGATGCCGAACAGACGCGAAAGCGGAGCATAGTGAACCGATGGTACGCGTTAGATGCGGCCGGAGATTACCCGATAAAAGTTACCCTGGGGATAACAGGCTAGTCGTGCCCAAGCGTCCATAGCGACGGCACGGTTCGGCACCTCGATGTCGGCTCAACTTATCCTGGAGGTGGAGCAGCTTCCAAGGGTTTGGCTGTTCGCCAATTAAAAAGTTACGTGAGCTGGGTTTAGACCGTTCAGGTTGCGAAGTAATTCGTTGCCTGAACCAATCTAAACCCGGGGAGAATATATGTGACCACTTATATTCGAAAAGACATCAGTACGGCGGCACAGAACAGCAATGTTCTGTAGTAAAGTTGACTATATCGGAAGAACCCAATTTAGCCATTTATTTTTTGGTTAAAGGGTAATACCGAGGGAAGCCCATAAGCACCCGTAGAGACTAAACGTCAACCTTCCAAATTGTTTGGAAGAAGATATAGTCCAATCCTCACAGTAATGTGAGAGCCAAGATGCGTGAGACAGGTTGGTCTCCTATCTACTGCAGGCGTCGATTCTTGAGGAGATTTGTTCCTAGTACGAGAGGACCGGAATGAACGAACCTCTGGTCTGAGGGCTGTCGTGCCAACGGCACCGCCCTGTAGCTATGTTCGGAATGGATAACCGCTGAAAGCATCTAAGCGGGAAGCCAGCTCTAAGATTAAGAATCATTAAATTCCCTGAGAGATTATCAGGTTGATAGGCACCAGGTGGAAGCGCCGAAATGCGTGGAGCCGAGGTGTACTAATAGAATGTGTTCCTGTAAGGAATATTGCACATCGCAGTACGCTTGTGTGCGTTACATAAGTGATGTTTAGTGTCATGCTAAACTGCCAAGGCTTTCAAAGAAAAACTTTGAAAGGCAAGGAATATTGCACATCGCAGTATTTTGAGTTGTATAACAGAGACTGTTATGTGGCGCGGAATGCGAACATTGCGTTAGTTTTTGAAAATGTTTTGCGGAGTAGAAGCTTATATGATATGAATTTGTATGCGAGCGGTTTTTAACCACGTAGCGTACCAAAAATTGAATGTTCTCATCTGGTGATTTGTCGGAGGGGGTACGGTAGCGCGGGGAGCTACCGTACCACGTTCTCAGCCGATCATTAGATGATCATCAAAAATAAAATCTTGTAATCTGGTGATTTGTCGGTGGGGTCACACCCGTTCTCATTCCGAACACGGAAGTTAAGCCCACTTGAGCCGATGGTACTCCGCAAGGGGGAGAGTAGGTAGTCGCCAGATTACAGGATTTTATTTTTGTTGCGGAAGTTAGTCACGCATCATGGCCACAGGCACATGTGCGCGACCCCGCCTCGTCTAAAAAAGACTCCGGCCCTGAAGGCTGCGCAAGCTCGCCTTCAGCCCACTTGAGCCGATGGTACTCCGCAAGGGGAGAGAAAGCATGGGGTGCTTTCGCAAGGCCTTGCCAGACAATTTATGAGGCTACGCCGAAATAAAATGTCGACAAGGCGTACAGCCTCTGTAAGAGGAGTAGGTAGTCGCCAGGTTAGAGCATTCAATTTTCTCCGGTACATTTTAAAAAAAGCTATGGTATCGAGAAAGTGGTCTAAGGACCGCTTTTTTGTATTGGTGAAGAGCAACAATATTTTAACCATACTTTGAGCCATAAAATTTGCTGATGACGGAGTCGTTCATAGGTGCTAAAATAAAACAGTTTTCAAAGGTTGTGTGAGGTTTCCATGCGCAAACTACTGGCAGATTTCCTGTTTGGCGGTGACGGAAAGTACCTCTTAGGTCTTTCCAAGGCTGTCGCTGTTCTCTCGACAGCGCTCTCTGTTTTTGTTATTTGCCTGTAGGTTCCCCCTACGGGCTTTTTCTTTGCTACAATGTCTCTATATGTTTCGACCGTGGGCTTTTTGGAGACGTGTGCAGTATGCAACCGGTGTATCGGTGTTTGGAGCTGTATGTCTCACGGGTCTGTATTTCATGCTCTTCTATCAATCGCCTACGTGCTTTGATGGACGACACAACGGTGATGAACGTGGCGTCGATTGTGGTGGTGCCTGTGTGCTCATTTGTCCCTTTGATGTACTTGAACCAACGGTGCGTTGGAGTCGATCATTTGAAATTTCAAAAGGAATCTATAATGCCGTAGCGTATGTTGAAAATCAAAATAAGGTTGTGGGCACAAAATCGTTGCAGTATACGTTTACGCTCCTCGACGAGGAAGGGGATGTGATCACTGAAAAAAGGGGTATTACTTTTTTGCCACCCGATAGTGTGTACCCTATTTTCGAAGGGCGTATTGAGACGGGGGATCGAATACCAATAAAAACATTTATTACGCTAACGCCAAATCCAGCGTGGGAGGCGTTTGCAAATGCGCGTGATCAGTTTACGATTACCAATCGTGCGTTGTCAGGCGTGGATAGTAAGCCACGCTTGGATGCAATGATTCAAAACACTACTATTGAAGACGCGCGAGATGTTGAAGTTGTCGCAACAATTTTTGACGCGAAGGGGACAGCGCTCACCGCGTCGCGCACGGTAGTACCGCTTTTCCAAGCGCGTGTCGAAAAGAAAGTGACGTTTTCGTGGCCAGAACCGATTGCGAAAACATTGCGTAGTTGTGAGGTGCCGTCAGATGTGATTCTCGCAATTGATCTCTCAGGAAGCATGAATGATGATGGAGGCACGCCACCACAACCGGTGACGTCAGTTTTGACGGCCGCGTCGGCGTTTGGTGGTCGATTGCGAAGTGGTGATCAGCTTGGCGTTGTCACGTTTGCTACCAACGCTGCGCTCGCGCGTCCGCTCTCAAAAGATATAACAGCGATGGGTATCGCTATCACCAATTTACGCATCAATCCAAAAGATGAACGGGGAGGCACCAATATTGGCGATGCGATCATACAAGCTACAACCGAATTTTCTACCATCCGACACAATGCAGACGGCAGGAAGGTACTGGTACTTTTTACTGATGGAAAAGCAAATGAGCCAGGGGAAGATGGTGAAGCGTACGCTCGCACGGCTGCTGATGCGGCAAAGCGATCAGGTATTACGGTCTTCACGATCGGGCTTGGCAGCAACCTTAACAAGGAGTTCTTGACGGAACTCGCCACAGATCCTGCTTTGCGCTATCTTGCATCAGATACGAAGTCTCTTGACGCTATCTATCGATCAATCAGTACCGCGATTTGTGAAGATGGTCCCGCTGTTATTGACATTGTCCCTAAAGTTATTGGGGATCTCAACGATGGCAGATAAGCACTATGCGCGCATTCAGGCTTTTGCTCTCGGGTTTTGATTTTTGGCTTTTTGGTATTCCACTGCTATTGTCACTCTTGGGCTTGGTGACCATGTATTCGTACGTGGGGGACAATGACTATTTTATAAAACAGATTATTTGGATAGTTATTTCATATGCCGCTGTTGTGGTGATGTCGATTCCGGACTATCGTTTCTTGCGTACCGGTAATGCTGTCTTTTATTTGTATGTTGTGAGCATCCTCTCACTCGTGCTGGTTCTTTTTTTTGGAAGTATCGTGAAGGGTGCGCAAAGTCGTTTTGATCTCGGTTTTTTTTCGTTGCAGCCTGCTGATCCCGTAAAGTTGATTCTCATAATGGTATCAGCTAAATATTTTTCTAAGCGACATGTCGAAATCGCTGATATTCGGCATATTCTCGTTTCGGGGCTCTATGCATTTATTATCTTCGGTTTAGTATTCATCCAACCGGACTTTGGCTCAGCGATCATTCTTTTCTTTATTTGGTTTGGTATGGTGCTGGTTGCAGGTATATCAGTACGACATGTATTGTTGGTATTTCTATTAGGCGCAGTCGCGTTTAGTGGGTTGTGGTTTTTTGGTTTTGCAGAGTATCAAAAAGATCGTATACGCACGTTTATGCATCCGTTGGCGGATATACAAGGAACAGGCTACAACGCCTATCAATCGACGATTGCTGTTGGGTCTGGAGAGGTCTGGGGCAAGGGTATTGGATATGGCACACAATCAAAACTACAGTTTTTGCCCGAATATGAAACCGATTTTATTTTTGCCGCTTTCGCTGAAGAATGGGGGTTTGTGGGTGTGAGTTTCGTGTTTCTTTTATTCGGGATATTTATTTGGCGTTTACTGCTACGCGCAATGGAAGGGGAGACCAATTTCGAACGCCTCTTTTGCGCGGGCTTTGCTATTTTAGTTATCAGTCACTTTTCAGTGCACATCGGGATGAACATCGGTCTTCTGCCGGTTACCGGCACCACCGTGCCATTTTTGAGCTACGGTGGGTCACATTTGCTCACGGAATGCATTGGTATCGGAATGTGTATAGGTATGCTTAAGCGAAAAGTGCGTGTGGCCAAAGAGGGGTCATTAATCGAATGAGTCATAGATCTCCTTTGTCTCATCAATCATGCGAGACCTGGTAAAATAGGCCATTACTTTTTCATGGAGTGAAAGCGTGAGTGAACTGCCGTGCGAAGGTTTAGTAATGAGTTCGTTGAGTCCTTCAGCAATGGCAGCAGAATCTCTTGGCGGCACGAGCATGCCACCATCGCTGCCTATAATTTCAGGAATGCCACCTACGTTGCTTGCAATAATGGGTATGTTTGCAGCACCTGCCTCGAGAACCACATAACCAAACGCTTCGGAGAGCGAGGGAGTGAGCATGATATCGAATGCAGCGAGCAGTACTGCAGCGTCACTCACCTGTCCTGCCAAAAAGACACTATCGGAAAGTTTCTGCTCCTGTATGCGCTTTTCAAGATGCAACCGCTCTTCACCTTCACCGATAATAATGTACGCGCACGTGTCAGCGGGGCGCGCGCGCATGTGTGTACTCACGGCATCGATGGCGTACCTAAAACCTTTAATGGGATGCAGTTCACCAATTGAGGTGATCCAAACCGCGTCCTTTTTTGCTTTTAAGGTCGGTAATATCTCAAGCATACGTGCGCGTGCTTCGGCGCGTGAAATGCGTGGAAGTGGGGCAATGCCTAGATGCACCACGCGCATACGTCGTTTGGTAAATGGTAGGCGAGCCATCTGATCGTAGACCGCATGTGAAACTGTGATCGTTCGGTGTGCAAAGCGTACGGTGAGCCAATGCAAGAGTCCAATCGCTATGCGTGCGTGGAGTGGTCGGTCTTCATTCCACGCCCATGCATGGGCTGTAAAGACGATGTGGGGGACGCGTGCGATTCGCGCAACAAGTGTCCCGATGCCAGCTGCTTTTGAACTGTTGAGGTGGACGATATCGGGGCGTACACTGCGGAATATCTTAAATAATTCGCGTGCCGCTCGCCACTCTTCTTTGATACTAATATCGCGCTGTAAGTGGGGGATTTGTATCACCGAGATATTTTGACCGCGCAACATGTCTGCCAGTCGTCCTTCGCCACCAAGTGCAACAGAAACGTCATAGTTTTGAGCGAGGCCAGTTGCCATATCAAATACATAGCGCTGGGCGCCGCCCCAGTTGCTCTTTGTAATTACAAATAGTATTTTCTTTTTCATTTGATCGCTTGTATAGCCATGGTTTGTTGTTGGAGGTACTGGGGCGCTGTTTTGTAAAGAAGTGCCTCTTACAGAGGCAGTATACCTCGCGGATTTTTATTCAAAAATCTCGCCAGGTCCTGGACATGCTCCCAGCATGTCCAGCCCGTCACTTCTTTACCCCGACAGTTCGACTTTGTTATGACGAATAGTATTTTCTTTCTCATAGAGGTGTTTACTATCAGTATAACCCGTGAAATACAGTGTAAGATATTTGACGACACTTGATTTACGTGACTTGTTTCTTGGTCTATTTGTTGTAGTATGGGCGCAATACTATGCACTACCACGGGCGAAGTGAGCCGGGCTTACTCTTTCTAGGCGATATCTTCGTCTTTTTCCTCGCGCTCTGGATCACGCTCTTGGTGCGCTATCTCTCGTTCCCTGACCATGATCTTTTTTATAGCCATTTTGTACCTTTTACACTACTTACGGGTGTGTGGGTCGTCGTATTTTTTATCGCAGGACTCTATGATCAGCATACTGATTTTTTGAAGCGGCGCTTGCCGGGGATGATTCTCAATGCGCAGATAGCTAATAGTGCGATAGCTGCCGTATTTTTCTTTTTTATTCCATATTTTGGGATTACCCCAAAAACGAATTTACTCATCTATCTTGTGGTCTCTTCGGCTCTGCTGCTCTTGTGGCGATTATATCTTGTTGAGTACATAACACCACAACGTAGACATAAGGCACTCCTTGTTGGTGAAGGACAGGAGATTGACGAATTAGTTCATGAAGTTAACAAAAATAGACGGTATGGGTTTGAGTTTGTGCGGAGCGTAGATATTGGTGTACTTGCAGATACCAAAGACATTGAGCAGCATTTCCGGGAAACAATTGTCGAAGAGGATATCTCGGTTATTGTTGCAGATGTGCACAATGTACGCGTTGCAGCTCTCGTACCTCTTTTTTTCACGCTTACGTTTTCAAATCAAGGGATGCGTTTTATAGATCTTCAGACTATGTATGAAAGCATTTTTGATCGTGTGCCGGTGTCGTTACTGCAGTATGATTGGTTTTTGGCATACGCATCACGAAGTGCACATCCGCTCTATGATATTTCCAAACGCGTTTTTGATATAGTTGGAGCCGTCATCTGCGGTGTTGGACTTTTGGTACTATTGCCATTTGTGTGGCTCGCGATCAAGTTTGAAGATGGCGGCCCACTGTTTATCACACAAAGACGCATGGGCATATTCAATGCGACGATGCTCGTTTATAAATTTCGTACAATGAGTACCAATGAGCATGGGGTGTGGCTAGGGGAAAGTAAAAATAAAATCACTCGTGTGGGTGCTTTTTTGCGCAAGACGAGTATTGATGAACTCCCACAGGTATGGAATATTTTGTGCGGTGAAATGTCGCTTATCGGTCCGAGAAATGACATTGATGGTTTGTCATCTCGCCTTGCTGAAGAAATTCCGTTTTATACGATTCGTACCCTGATCAAGCCGGGAATTACAGGATGGGCACAAACACATCAGCAGTACACACCGGGCCATATCAGTCCGCAGTCGGTGCTCGAGACACGTATGCGTCTTGCGTATGATCTTTTTTACATCAAACATCGATCGCTGCTACTCGATATCAACATTGCGCTCCGCACCATCAAAACGTTACTTGGTAGGTTTGGTATCGAAATTCGCTTACGATAAGTTAGAATAGAGATCACATGCAAACGATACTTATTACCGGTGGGGCAGGATATGTGGGCGCAATGCTGTGTGAGCAGTTTGCTGCGCTCCCTGACGTTTCCCGTATTATTGCTATTGATAAGGAGCCAATGCCCGATTTGCTCACATCGATACCAAACATCATATGGATTACTGCAAATCTAGCCGATCAGACATGGCAAGAAATGGTCCGGCAATATGCACCTGATACTATTGTTCACACAGCGTGGCAGATACGCGAAATGTACGGACAGAAGGATATACAATGGAAGTGGAATATTAGCGGTTCTGAAGCGGTGTTTGCATTTGCATTTTCTGAACCATCGGTAAAAAAGCTGATACATTTTTCTACTGCATCGTCGTACGGTGCGTATACCACCAATACTCTGGAGCATCGCTTTACCGAAGATGAAGGCTTTAGAGATGAAGAGTATCTCTATGCTATCGAAAAGAAAGAGGTAGAAGAACGGTTGCGTAAAATGTGGGGAGAAGCACGGGTGAAAGGGGCAATTCCGCAGGTCTTTATTGTGCGACCAGCCGCTATCACGGGTCCACGTGGTCGGTTTATGCGGGTGCGTTTTGGACTACAATCAGCACTCTCGGGACAACTTAAGGAATCGTTTATACATCGATTTGTCTCTTTAATGGTGTCTTGGGTACCCGCAACCCCGCTATGGTGTCGACAATTTATTCACGAAGATGATGTTGTTGATATTGTGCGGATGTTTGTCTTTGCACGTATCAAAGGGAGCTACGAGATTTTTAATATCACACCGCCGGGAGAGCCTGTCTTGGCGCCCGAAATGGCAGCGGCCGTTGGAAAAAAAATACTACCCGTACATCCGATGATTGTACGTCTGGCTTTCTTTTTCTTTTGGCACGTAACGCGTGGAAAAATACCGACCTCAAAGGGAGGTTGGCGATTTTATTCATACCCGATTGTGATGGAAGGGACAAAAATAACCGCGCAGTGTGGATACACGTATGCATACAAATCGGGTGATGCGTTTCGATATACCAACGGGAGATATGAACGATACGTGCCTGAGGCAGTTCGACGCTCAAAAACGTAGTCTATTTTATCTTTGACACTATATGGGATTAGTACTTTTTGGAAAACAAAGGGCAGATGAGCTTGTGGTGCTCATGCATGATTTTGTGCGTACGTTGCCCCAAGCACCACGCATGGTGGCCATTACCGCTGATCCTGATGCGCCGACAAAACAATTTTTACGTATAAAAGAGAAAGTAGCGTCACGGGCCGGTATTGTTATGCGAACAATCATCTTTGATGGTGTGGTCGTTGAAGCGCAGATACGTGACGTGGTTGCAAGTGCTGTTGCAGCGAACGAAAGTATTGTATTGCAATTACCATTACCGCCGCACATCAATCTTGAACAACTTCTTGCGCTGATTCCACGAGTACTGGATCCCGACTGCATCGGTATGGCAGCAAGAGACGCTATCGAGCAGGGAGATTTTTCAGTGCTCCCCCCGGTAGTTTCTGTGATTCGTACGATGAGCGAAGAATTTGCGATACCACTCACTGGACGTGCGGTCGTCGTTGTCGGTCAGGGACGTCTTGTGGGGGCGCCTGCAGCAAGATGGCTCGAACATGAAGGTGCGCATGTTGTACGGCTCACAAAACATGATGGAAACCTACTCGAAGCGGTTGGTACCGCTGATGTACTTGTGCTAGGAGCTGGCGTTCCAGGGTTGGTGACACCAACTATGATTAAGGATGGTGTGGTTATTTTTGACGCGGGTACGTCGGAGGAGGGCGGACGTGTTGTGGGTGATGCAAATCCTGCCTGCAGTGAAAAAGCTTCCATTTTTACGCCGGTCCCTGGGGGTATCGGACCTATCGCTGTTGCGGAGCTGTTCGCAAATATGCTCCGGTTACAACACGATTTTAAGGGATAGGCTTTAGATGAGGAAAAGGTACTTTACGGTTAGCGCACTCTATGGTGCTCTGTTGTTACAATAGACGCCTAGATATGAACCTGGTATAACTGTGGGGTATGAAGGATTCTGAAATGCCGATTTTGGCGATACGAGTATTCCGCGCATGCGCGGTTATTGCATGTGCTGCGGTCGTTGGATATTTTGTCTATACATCAACGGTGCACGAGGGGTCTCGTTTTCCTTTTAAGTTTGGCCTTGATCTCGCTGGAGGTAGCCAGTTGGTGTATGTGGCTGATGTGTCGGCAGTCGCTGAAACAGAGGTGGAAAGTGCTATGGCATCACTGCGTGAAGTGATTGAACGACGAGTGAATGTATTCGGTGTATCCGAACCGATCATTCAGGTGGAGCAATCGAGTATGGTTGCGGGTAAACAAGAGCAGCGCCTCATTGTGGAACTTCCTGGTGTGACGGATATTAAAGATGCGATTCGTCAGATCGGTGAAACACCAACGCTTGAATTTAAATTGGTAAATGAAAAAGCAAAAGCTGCCCAGGATGCCGTTGATCAGATGAACGCTTCAAGTTCTGATGCCAAGATCAGTAATGTGCGGGTGAATGGGGAAGAAGTTGCAGATCCATACATCCCGACCGGACTTACTGGACGGTACCTCAAGCGTGCAAGTCTAGTCTTTGGCTCAGGAAACCAAGGGCAGTTATCAAATGAGCCGATTGTGCAGATTGAGTTTAATGATGAGGGTGCGGCACTTTTTGCAAAAATTACGAAAGACAACGTGGGACATCCACTCGCCATTTTCCTTGATGGAGCACTTATGTCTGCTCCAAACATTAATGAATCAATTACGGGAGGAAAGGCCGTCATTAGTGGAAATTTCACTCCTGAAGAAGCAAAGGTGCTCGTGCGAAATCTCAATTTTGGTGCATTGCCTATCCCAATCGAGCTTGCAAATACGCAAACGATCGGAGCATCGCTCGGTGAGGAGGCGTTGCGTGCGGGTATCAAGGCAGGTGTGTATGGTTTTTTGATTTTGTGCATATTTATGATTGTCTGGTATCGATTGCCGGGTCTGGTGTCGGTGGTTGCGCTTGCGCTCTATGTTGTGGTGATGTTGGCGCTCTTTAAGTTGGTGCCGGTAGTGCTCACTGCAGCAGGACTTGCAGGATTTATTCTCTCCGTTGGACTCGCTGTTGATGCCAATATCCTCATTGCAGAGCGAGTCAAGGAAGAATTGGCAGCGGGGAAAAAGACGCAGGAAGCGATCAGTGAAGGCTTCACTCGCGCATGGCTAGCTATTCGCGATTCAAATATTGCACACATTATTGCGAGCGCCATTCTCTTTTGGTTTGGTACCGCACTCATCAAGGGATTTGCACTGGTGTTCGCGCTTGGCGTTATTGTCTCAATGTTTTCAGCAATTACGATTTCACGCACACTACTCATGGCCATTCCGGTAAGTGCCGAGAAACCGCTTGGAAAATTCTTACTTCGTTCGGGTATAAGATTCTAGTATGAATATCACCAAGTATAAAAATTATTTCTTTATTATCCCAGTTGTCTTGTTGGTGCTGTCTGCTATTTCTCTAGGGACGTGGGGACTTGTCGCAGGTATTGATCTTAAGGGTGGCTCATTGCTTGAGGTAAAGTATCCCGAGGGTCGTCCAACGGTGGAGCAAGTACATGTGGCTCTCGAGCCGCTTGCTGTTGGTGAAATTCGCGTGCAGCCATCAAAGGATGACACGTTTATATTGCGCCAGCGTGACTTGCTTCCGAGAGAGAAGGAGTCATTGCTTAGTGGACTCAATACCTTGGGGAAGGTAGAAGAAGTGCAGTTTAACTCGGTGGGACCGTCGATCGGTCAAGAGCTCTATCGCAAGGCGTGGGTGGCGATCGTGCTCGTGACACTCTCGATCATCCTTTTTATAGCGTTTGTTTTTCGTCATGTTTCAAAACCAGTTGCCTCGTGGAAGTATGGTGTCGTGGCGATTGTCACACTACTCCATGACATTATTTTGCCTGCAGGACTCTTTGCATATCTAGGACATGTGCGCGGCGCTGAGGTTGATGCGCTCTTTATCGTGGCTGTTCTCACGATTTTAGGTATCTCAATCAACGACACCATCGTGGTCTTTGATCGTATTCGAGAAAATCTTCGCCTCAATGGAGAGAGGAATAAACGTGAGGTGTTTAGTGATCTTGTTGGTCGCAGTGTGACCCAGACAATTGCACGATCTCTGAACACCTCGCTTACAGTCATCATCGTACTCGTGGCGCTCTTTTATGTCGGGCCAGCATCGACGCGCGATTTTGCACTCACCCTCATCGTGGGTATGGTTGCGGGTACATACTCATCTATTTTCCTTGCTGCGCCGCTCCTTGTACTTATTGAAGAGTGGCAGAAGAAAGCCTAGAAAGGACTGGAATATAAAATATGGTAGAATCCGTATATTAAATTTATATGGTAATCGGTATAGCGGGCACTCATGGAGCGGGCAAAGGAGTAGTAGTCCAGTTTTTAAAAGAACGCGGTTTCGTGCATTGCTCTGCACGGGAGCTTTTTTTGGATATTTTAAAAAAACGTGGAGTTGAAGCGGATCGAAAAAGTATTGCTGATGTCGCCAATGAGCTACGTCGTGAGCATGGGGTTGCGTACGTAGTTGAGGAATATACACGTCGTTTTGAACCGGCGGTGCATGATGTGGTGATTGAGTCTATTTACACGATGGGGGAAGTCGAAGCAATCCGAGAGCGTGGCGGCTATGTCTTTGCTGTCGATGCTGACCCTGAGATTCGCTATGAACGTATCAAGCACCGCATGAGTGAGACGGACAAAATATCTAAGGAAGAATTTCTAAAGAAGCAGGAGGAGGAAGCTCGATCGGATGATCCTACCAAACAAAATTCGCGTACCGTCATGGAGTGTGCTGATTGCACTATCACCAACAATTCCACCATTGCTGAACTTAAAATCCAGCTTGATTATTGTCTGGAAAAGCTGGGTGTATGAGCATCGACAGAGGTGCTGTCCGACGGTAGATCCACATGCTGGACTATTATTATTTATAGGCACTATTTATGCATTTGTTTCTAGACACGATTACAAAAAAGTATTTTCAGTTTAGCGGGCGTGCATCGCGAAAGGAGTATTGGATGTTCGTGTTGGTGTTCTGTATGGTCTCTCTTGTTATAGAATCGGTTTTCGCATATGCACTTTTCAGTAGGTATGGCTCTTCTGCAGCTATGACGCTGACCATATTTTTTTTTAGTTTTGTATTTTTACATTTTTTAGCAGTATACATTCGTCGTCTTCATGATATTGGTGTTTCGGGCTGGTGGTCTCTGCCTATAGCAGGATTTTGGTTGGTGGCAAGTATACCATTATTTCTTATGCTCTCTCTGCTCATCTTAATAGTGTTAGGGCTAATAAAAGGTACTCTCGATGACAACAAATATGGTCCAAATCCAAAAGGCATTGCAGCGGCCTCATCTCCAATTAGTACTGTTCCTGTACCACAACCACCAGTCGCTCCTCAAAATATCGATAGTACCCCGAGCCAAAGTTAAGCGTGGATGACTGTCCCTACAAACGGTTTGTTTTCTAAATACTGCCCTAGTTCGTGGAGTTTTGTGCCATTAATGATCGCAACCTCGAGTGCGAGACGTTCTGCTTCACGCGCTGCAACCGGATCAAACGGGGAAGAGAGGCCCGGATCCCATTCTTTTGGAATCAGTTTTCTAAAATCGTGCCAATTAATTTTTTCTATTTTTTGAGCGTCAGCATTTTTGCGTGGGTCGTCGGTATACACGTAGTCAATATTTGAAAGGTTGACGAGTTTTTTGGCTCCACATCGCTCAGCGATCTGTACGGCGCGTAAGTCGGTCGATGCACCGGGGCGATACCCAGCAGCAATCACCAATGATGCCGTCTTTGGTACATCGAGAATGTCGTCGGGATTCGTGACCATGACGGGGTGCGCCATGTCTCGAAAAACCGTACGCAAGAGGTGACCATTGAGACGGGTCGCGTGTATACCAATCCAGTCGATATCTTCTGACGTGAGGCTACTTACCTGCTGAGCTGCCTCCATGTACCTTCGAGCAGTTTTTCCACCACCCGTGATGATGATAAATTTCTTGCCGTTTTTTATTTCTGCCGCAAGGAGTGTTTTGAGTGAAGAGAGAAAAACGGTGTCTATCTGATCGGGAACAATGAGTGAGCCGCCGACCGATATAATCACTATTTCAGATGTATGCATCACGGGAAATTGTAGCATAGAATTAGGTGGTTTGAGCATGTGGAATAGGTATATTTTCCATCGATTTTTATACCCAAAAGGTGGTTGGAGGTCCTTATCTCGGCGTATCTACCGACTTGCTTGACGGGAAGCTGCAAATCCGTATAATGCTCTGACTGCCTTTTGGGGCTTTTTTGTTCGCCCGAACATTCGTCTGGATGTGCTAGGGTTTGGTTCCAAAAATCGACTTTCGATGGGTGGCAGGGGAATGTTTTTTGATAATTTAGTACGCTAAAAACGTACACACGAAACAATACTGCAAAAGCAATTTTGCAGTGCACAAAACACATAGGCATTAGAAATGTTCATTTTCTTTTGCCTTATTCTTGGAAAATCGATGATCGCGTAGCAATACGCACCATCGTCTTAAATTAGAGTTTGATCCTAGCTCAGGATGAATGCTGGCGGCGTGGATGAGGCATGCAAGTCGAATGGGTTTAGACCCATGGCGGACGAGGTAGTAACACGTAGGTACGTACCCTAAAGTCGGGCATAACCCAGCGAAAGCTGGGATAATTCTCGATGGTCTCGAAAGAGTAAAGATTTATCGCTTTAGGAACGGCCTGCGACGTATCAGCTAGTTGGTAAGGTAATGGCTTACCAAGGCTATGACGCGTAGGGGAGCTGAGAGGCTGACCCCCACCGATGGAACTGAGACACGGTCCATACACCTACGGGTGGCTGCAGTCGAGAATCTTCCGCAATGGACGAAAGTCTGACGGAGCGACGCCGCGTGATGGATGAAGTCCTTAGGGACGTAAACATCTTTTATGAGGGAGGAAATTTTGACGTTACCTCATGAATAAGGGGCTCCTAACTCTGTAAACGAAAGAAGGTTAGGAATAGATCAAAACTTTGTATTTACCGGTGCAGCGCTCACGAGTAATTGCGAGCGAACAACTTGGCTATATGCTGGAAATCTCATATGGACTGCGTCCAGCACTTTCTTTTCTAATAAGGAAAAGAAAGTGCTGGATCCTTTGAGACAATCAGCAGGGAAGTCATTAAAAGTATTTTTATTTTAAAAGATAAACATACCTTTTTGACCCCTCAGAGACTACACGCCGAGCCCCTACCTCCAGAAATGGAGGAGGGTGATGATATAGTCCGATCCTCACAGTGATGTGAGTACTACGTATGTGTATATACGTAGTATACAATTGGCCAGCAGGAGCGGTAATACAGAGGCCCCAAGCATTATCCGGATTTACTGGGCGTAAAGGGTGTGTAGGTGGCGTAGTTAGTCTCTTGTTAAAACTCAGGGCTTAACCCTGAGATCGCAAGGGAAACGGCTACGCTCGAGGATACGAGAGGTATAGGGAACTCATGGTGTAGGGGTGAAATCCGTTGATATCATGGGGAACACCAAATGCGAAGGCACTATACTGGCGTACTCCTGACACTGAAACACGAAAGCGTGGGTAGCGAACGGGATTAGATACCCCGGTAGTCCACGCCCTAAACGTTGCCCGCTAGCTATAAGGAGTATCGACCCTCTTTGTGGCGAAGCTAACGCGTTAAGCGGGCCGCCTGGGAAGTACGATCGCAAGATTAAAACTCAAAGGAATAGACGGGGGCTCGCACAAGCGGTGGATCATGAGGCTTAATTCGTCGCTAAGCGAGGAACCTTACCAAGGCTAGAAATCTTACTGCACGCTCTATGAAAGTAGAGAAGCCTTCGAGGGTGTAAGACAGGTGATGCATGGCCGTCGTCAGTTCGTGGCTTAAACTAAAACTTGAGCCCTTTTCGAGTAATTGAAATTGAATAACTTGGCTCATAACGGTGAAACCCTAAGTGGTACAATAGGTATCATGGGCAATACCGTGGGAAGTTTAGGAATATCGAACATCGTACGCGCACGAAAGAATCTCAAACTCACGATGACCGATCTACAGAAGGAAGTCATGATTGGCTCTATCTTGGGTGATGCTTATATAACCAAAAGTGGAAAGATACGTTTTGAACAAGGTTCAAAGAATAAGGAATATATTTTTTGGCTTCAGCAATTACTTGCCTCTGTAACATATACAGGGGAGCCAAAAGCAATATCCCGCTACTACAAGAAGTACGAGACACACTACGTGTCATTTCGGTTTTCATCGAGACAGTATTTTAAGCAATGGCGTTCTTATTTTTATCCTTGTGATAAAAAAGTATTTCCTTCCGAATTGCGTTTGACCCCGGTAGTTCTTGCGGTGTGGTATATGGACGATGGATGTTGGACGGGCTCAAAAGCCGTCATATCCATTGAAGGTTTTGACAATCAGAGTCAAACTCACATACAGCACGCACTCAAAGAACAGCACGGAATAGAAACGTGTATCGGGAAAAACCGTAAATTGGTTATTCGTAAAAAGCATCATGAAAGATTCTTTGGTCTTATCAGACCACATATCGTCGCAAGTATGATGTATAAAGTTCCTATAACCCCGTAACGACTGGATCAAAGTAATTTCAAAATTTTTGAAATTACTAAAGTGAAGATAGCAAGAGTCTCCAAATACGTTGGAAAAACAGTGCTATAACACGCCGAGCTCCCACACAGAGTTTGATAACTTGATGGTGGGATGATGGTATAGTCTAAACTCATTCGAAAGATTGAGAGTAATATATGGAGTTGTTCCCTTAAGTGGGGAAACGAACGCAACCCTCGTTGCCTGTTATATTTGTCAGGCGAGACTGCCCCCTCACGGGGGAGGAAGGTGAGGATGACGCCAGGTCCGCATGTCCCTTGATGCCTTGGGCTGCACTCGTGATACAATGGGTACTACAACGGGACGCAATACCGCGAGGTGGAGCAAATCCTTATAAAAGTACCCCCAGTTCGGATTGGAGGCTGCAATTCGCCTCCATGAAGTCGGAATCGCTAGTAATCCCGGATCAGCAACGCCGGGGTGAATACGTTCCCGAGCCTTGTACTCACCGCCCGTCAAGTCAAGGGAGTCGGGAGTGCCCGAAATCCTACCTCGCGTAGGCTTACGGTAAACTCGATGACAGGGACTAAGTCGTAACAAGGCACGGCTAGCGGAAGCTGGTCGTGGATTAATTCCAATCGGAAATGTTGTTTATATTCTCTTCGGAGGTATCTACAACTTACCGGTCGATATTCGGTGCCTCAATTGAGCACCGAAATAGACTTATCATGGTATGGTCTCAAAATCTATGCGACACGGAGGAAAGACTCCGCCAATGAATAAGGCAAAATAGAGTGCGCATCGTCGTGTGTAATTTTTAGACTACAATCCGCTCATTTGGCGTATGCGATAAAAAGAAAACCCCCGTGAGTCCAAAAAGGACTCACGGGGGTTTTTAGAAGCAAAGACAGCTGGCATACAGTATCCAAAGAAAGAAAAGGATCCATATTCCAACGTAGAATAGCGGCAATACGTTACAAAATGTGAGAACGCTCCTCGGCAGAGTACTGCCGGTTGCTGTGCGATATCTGGGTGCAAAGTAAGCAATAATGAGAACAATAGGATTAGTCCATAGAAACGTACCGAAGCCGGTACTAAAAAGCCCACCAGCATCATTGAAGAGCGCTGCAAAGAATAATAATGCTAAAGAAAACCAAATTCCGTATCCCCACAACTGCGTGAAAAAGCTCGCCCTGTTTTTGGTTGGTGTTATTTACAATTCGGATAGAAGTCAGGGCAGATGGTGGTATTGCCACCAATATCAAACGCGTCGACGAGCATGTTGGTGAGTCCCCAAATGCTGAAAAAAAACACAAAGGCAAGGATACCCCAGAGCGCAAGACTCTTTCCTTGCTCACGTCCTTCAGTGCTCGCACCACTCCAAAAGAAAAATTTGAACATTCCCCACAGAAACATCAGAAAAGCAAAACCAAAAATAAGGGGGATGATGTACCAGTTGAGAAATCCTCCAAAAGCGATGAGATAACTTTGTACGGATCCCTGTGCGTAAGCAAAGAAAGGGAAGAGTAAACATGCGCCCGGCAGTAGTTTTTTGAGCATATTTCTAGTATACCGCAAGTGCCAGAAAAGTGAGCGTTTAGAACGTGATTTGGTTATATTGACAATATATATGGTCATGGTATAATAGCGCGAGATCAACCCACACATCATGCAGGCAACCCTGCGGAAAGGAAAGCCAATGAAAGCCTCACGTGGTTCGAGATTTTCTCGGCGCTTCTGGTTGCTGATAGTCATCGCTATCATCATACCGACTGTCGGGGTCGAGAGTGATTTTGACAGACGGTATGATTTGATGTTTCTGGTTGCTGGATTCGCGGTTGTCATGATGGCGTTTGGGTGGGAGCTATTCACTCCCCCCACACCACGTCGTCGTGATGCACTGATGATCAAGAACACTATCGGGCTTCGGCTCGGAAAGGAGGTTCGATGAACGAAACAAAGAGCCGGTTCGCAACATGCGACCGGCTCTCACCATTTTATATACGCTTTCTTTTTGCTGTATTGTCCTCCACTTCCTGCAAGTACTCCTGCATCAGCGGACTTCTTTTTGCTTCATTACTAAACGAAAGGAGGTTGTTGAGTTGAGCACGCATCTTTATTTTTACTTTCTCTGCAGCCTCCAAATCGTTTTTTTCCATGAGGCGGTCAAATTTAGTGAGCTCTACCCTAAAGATTTCTGTTTCATCCGTGACTGCGGTGTGTACAGAATCTACTGTTGCCAATATTATGGAGTAGGTGTCACGGAACCGTGATTGGTATCGCATCAAAGATGGCCCAGTCCTAAAGTCAGTCTGTGTGGCTGTACTGACCGCTTCCCATTCAACCAAAAGGTCTACGTAGGTATCCCCAATGGTTTGGATTTCATGATTCAGAGTTTCAATTTTTTCTAATTGAGGCAGAGGCTTTTCAGGAGTTTTCTTTTTCTTTGCACTGGCATCAGCATTTTCTGCAAAAGAACCAGCGGTAGTGGCTACACCAAGTCCCATTACTCCTCGCAATAAACCCCGTCGGCCCATTTCGGCATTATTCTTTTTTGGTGCTCCTTCCATATCGTTGTTTATACCGATTTAGGCTTCAGTATATCATTTTAAAAAACACCATGAGTCTCGATCATGGTGTTGTGGGGAAGGGGATCAACGTCTTGTTTTCTATGGGGATTGAAGGGACGGTGAGTACTAGCTCATGTATAGTGACGTCTTCTGCAGAGGCAGTATTGCGAAGCGCGTGACGCACCCCGTCGAGAAAGTGAATGTAATCGAGATTGACCTTCCTGCAGAACTTTCCCGAGAGCAACGGGTACGGTGCTGTACATCGATAGATTGGATCACAAAAAAGCGTCATAAGTGGTGGTGTGCAATCTTCGAGTATCGTTTTGATTCGGCTGTAACCTCCCAGGGCACATTTACCGAGATTAGGTTCGAAATATATCCCAAAAAGATATCCCATGCCAGACTCCTTGTTCGGTTTCTAGGGAAACTTTAGCAGATTATACGTGTCTATACCATGTCAAATTTTTATTGATAAAACGAGTCATTTTTGCTACTATCATCCGACATGCCGGTCTCTATCGGTATACATATGCGCGTTTAGCTCAGCTGGTAGAGCATTCGACTGATACTCGAAAGGTCCTAGGTTCGAACCCTAGAACGCGCACACGTAAAAAGACCCGCTGTGCGGGTTTTTTCGTGCGCGCGTGAGAAAGCAACGGGGTTGCTTTCGACTAGGGTTCGAAGCCTGATTGTGCATTTTATGGAGCCTAAAAGGCGAACAGAAAATCCAATCGGGGTACTGACCGTGTAACGGTCGAAATCCCTAGAACGCGCACACGTAAAAAGACCCGCTGTGCGGGTTTTTTCGTGCGCGCGTGAGAAAGCAACGGGGTTGCTTTCGACTAGGGTTCGAAGCCGTTGTGAGATAATTTTGGAGTCCGTGGGACAAACAAAAATATCCACAACGGGTACTGGTCATGTGAGGCTACCTTTGGTAGATAATGACCGAAATCCCTAGAACACCATTTGCTATACTATCCCGATGGAAACAGACGATCTTCATTTTGTCGGCAAGGTTGCACATAAGGCCCTCATCATAAAAGAGGACAAGGTGCTTTTGGTAAAAGGTGCCGGTGATGTACGCTGGGATATTCCTGGCGGACGTATTCATGTTGGTGAGAAACCCGCACAAGCGCTCGTACGAGAAGTGAAAGAGGAGTTGGGGATTGATATACGTGCTTGCGGGGCATTTTTTACCGATCTTGTACCAACAGGAAAGTCAGATGAGGAACGATATTTTATTTTCTTCCGCACAGAGATGGTAGATAAAAATCAGACGGTCGTACCTGATACCACTGAAGTTTCGGAAATATTATGGATGCCTAAGGAAAAGATAGAGTCAACGCCAATGTATGAGGTGTGCCGCGATGCACTTCGTGCCTATTTTCTTACGTCTGAACATTTTATTGGAAAAGTGACTCAAAAGGCACTTATCTATCTTGATGGAAAAATTTTGCTCAACAAAGATGTGGGTGGCACACACTATGATTTACCAGGTGGAAGATTGCATGTTAAAGAAGATACAGCTGCTGGACTTGCGCGCGAGATCAAAGAAGAGCTGAATGTGGAAGTGGAAGTAAAAAATCCATTTTATACTTGTCAGACATCGTGGGGTAAGGAGCACAGCCCGCATTATTTTGTTGTGTATGCAGCAGATCTTGTTTCGCCTGTAACAGATATTTCTGTTGATGGTACAGAAGTTGGCGAGGCGCGCTGGGTTACCAAAGAAGAGCTTACAACTATTGATATCCATCATGAGTGTACGTCCGCCATCGAGAAGTTCTTTGCAGAAAAAGTGCGCTAGCATTGTTCTATGAGTCGAACTAAGAAATACATCGTCGGCGGACTGCTACTCTGGCTTTTTGGATTAAACACATTACTGACTCTCGCAACGCTCGATGATGTAAAAGGTGCGGCATTGGTAAAGATGGCGTGGGGCCTTGCGATACTGTGGGTGTTTATTGCGGGTGGGCTTATGTACCGATACCGAGACGCTATTCGTGATCGTGTGCGACGGATACCGCTTGATTGGCGTGTCACGTTTGTGCTTTTTGCATCACTCCTTGCGTTACTTGAGGAGGCGGTGACTGTCTCGATGACTAACCTCGCGCCACTTTTCGGAGTACCGATCGGTTCTGCGTTTATCACGGCGTCTGCGAACTATGTTGATGTGGTATTTTTTCACAGCGTCATCGTTTTCATCCCGCTCTTTATTGCGTGGGCACTGATACTTTCTAAATATGATTTCAAACCATTCTCTGTGTTTATACTTTTTGGTTTTATGGGTATTCTGGCAGAGATATCATTTGGTGGCGTTGGGCAGGTTTTGGGAGGCGGGCAATGGATATTAGTCTATGGACTTATGATCTATCTACCTGCGTACTCGATACCAGAACATCGGGGAGCAAGGCCGGTGGGCGTATTGCATCATGTGTTGGCAATACCCGTAGTATTCTTTACCGCAGTGCCGCTCCTTCTTCCTATCGTCTACATAATTGCAGTCGTGCTCGGGCATCCGACAATGCATTTTGTAAACTGATTTCATTGACTCTTCATGCAGATTCTGTTGTACCTTTGTTTTTGTTGCTCTTTTCTGTGGACTTGATAGCCTTATCTGTGGGAGGAACCGACATGGATGAAGTACATACGTTTCCCTATCCAAATAGATTGGGAGATCAAATTCTTTCGCCTCGTGGGGCTTTGTTAGTCTGCGGGGCAGCAGCGGTAATCGGGTGGATCTGCGTCGCTTGCTTGATCATTTTTGGAAAGCAGGTCATGGAACGTGTCGCCTCATTCTTGTAGTGAAGCCGGCTTGTGCGCGCAAGTCGGTTTTTTCATCTCTAACTATTTCGAAAGTACTATTTTTTCTGCGCAAGCACGTAGTTCATCTCGCGTCCGTGTGGTATGAGCCATGCAATCGTTGCAACAAGTGCACGGAAATTTTTTGAAAGATTGGGTAGTCGTTTAAACTTTGCAAGTGCATTTATAGATGCTGCTTTAAGTATCGTGAAGTTGCTCGCACGAATCATATAGGTAAGTTCATCGAGTGTGTATTCACGCCAGTGGCCGGTAAATGATTCGCCAGCGTCAAAAAATTCAGCGATAGGCCAGTTGGGACTGCGACCAGCAAGAAAGCGTAGGCGCTGGAGCAGGGTCGCGCTGTTGGGCGTTGAGATGAGGAGGTGGCCGCCAGGAGTCAACAGTTCATTACATTGCTCTAAAAATCGACGAGGTCCCTTGAGATGTTCGATCGCTGCTTCGCTTACTACTATGTCTGCCTGCGAACTGGGTGGAGGCGTGGTGGTGCCGGTTGCGTCGTGACAGATGACCTCTACCTTATGTTGTGCCCATACAGTTTTCAGCGTATCGATTTCTTTTCTTCCAAACATGTCGTTACCTGATTCCGGGAAAACGAAATATTCCATACCGTTGGCATGGACCCCTAGTATGCGGAGAGCGACCGGGAGAATGCCAATGCCGGTGCCAATATCTAACACACGCTTTTCCTTGATATTCTCAATATCCATGAGCATGCCGATAGTAATCGCGTAGCGATCAAAATCCACCCGGTACTGAGCTGAGAATGGTGCGAGTACGCGGTACGCTTCTTTGAGAGCTTGTGATATCGTAGTATCCATATAGAAAAATATTGGAACAGTATAGCATTTGACCGCGATCGCTTTATGAATTATTGGCTATTTAAAACGGAACCGGAGAGCTATGGCATCGACCACCTTCGGCGTGACAAAAAGACGATGTGGAGTGGTGTGCGCAACTACCAGGCGCGCAATATGTTGCGGGACGATGTGAAGAAAGGTGATGTCGTAGTTTTCTATCATTCGTCGTGTGCCGTACCTGCGGCTGCCGGTGTTGCTGTGGTTGTAAGGGAAGGGTACCCGGATCCCACACAATTTGATCCAACGTCGCACTATTTTGATGCAACAGCAAAAAAAGATGCGCCACGGTGGTTTGTGGTCGATGTTCAGTTTAAAAAGAAGTTTAAAAATGTCGTGCCGCTTGCCCACATGCGCCTCGAGAGTGCGCTCAAAGATATGCGCCTCTTAGCAACGGGAAATCGTCTTTCGCTCTTTCCAATATCAAAAAAACATTTTGAGAAGATTCTTAAGATGGGAGAGTAGTATGATGACTAAGATACAATATTACGCTATTAAATTATTCTGGTTTTTTGTACACCCAATGCAGGTTATGTATTGGTTTGTATTTCGTCCACATGTGCGGGGTGTAAAGTGTCTCATTGAGGGTGGAGATGGAAAAATCTTACTTCTGCGTCTCAATTACTCACATCGTCACTGGGTATTGCCAGGCGGAGGAGTTTATCGAGAGGAGCGGTATGTAGACGCTGCATATCGTGAGCTTAAAGAGGAGACTGATATTACTGAGGTCATTTTGGAACGTATTGGTACTTATGAAAGTACATTTGAATATAAGCAGGTGGCAGTTGAGGTGTATGCTGGTTTGACTCGATCTCAAAAGATCACCATAGATCCAATAGAAATTGCTGAATACGGTTGGTTTCCTAAAGACAAACTTCCAGGGCCTATCGCGCCAAGTGTGGTACGTGTACTGGCTATGGAGAAAAATTTGCAGAAGCAACAGAAAACAGTTAGCGTATAGGGATGGACGTACAAGACTATTTTAAGGGGAAGAAGATTACCGTGATGGGACTCGGGCTTTTGGGTCGAGGAATTGGGGATGCCGAATATTTGGTGGAATGTGGGGCACAGCTCACTATTACTGATTTAAAAACACATGAGCAGCTCAAAGAATCGTTGGATCGTCTTTCTTTGTTTGGAGACATTACGTATGTACTAGGTGAGCATCGGCTCGAGGATTTTCAGACGTGCGACATGGTGCTCATGGCTGCTGGCGTGCCATTTGATTCTCCCTATATTGCTGAGGCACGAAAAAATAATATTCCAGTACGTATGAGTGCGGCATTGTTTGCTGAGCTTTCAGGAGTGCCGATTGTGGCGGTGACGGGATCGCGGGGTAAGTCGACGGTGACGGCTCTCATTCACCAC
Organism: uncultured Candidatus Saccharibacteria bacterium; assembly: GCA_964402035.1. Taxonomy (GTDB): domain Bacteria; phylum Patescibacteriota; class Minisyncoccia; order Phycocordibacterales; family UBA918; genus JAIETH01. Next base: position 203,833 of record CAYOAM010000002.1, on the reverse strand, counting down.
ACGCTCATACGTGGTACGGATGGTGGTACCGTGCATCTCGGGGGTAATGTGCGCGGTGTTTCAAATTTGCAGCTACTAAAAAAAGTAGAAGAAGGTGATATTGCAGTATTGGAACTTGATAGCTGGCAACTCCAAGGATTCGGTGAGATGGGTATGAGTCCCCATATTGCGGTTTTCACCAGTTTTCTTCCTGATCACATGGACTACTATCGAAATAGTATGGATCACTATTTCGATGATAAGGCGCACATTTTTGCGCATCAAGAACCGGGCGATGTGCTGATTACCACACCTTCAGTATTTGTGCACGTTGAAGCGTATGCAAAGCGAAAGGGATACACGCTTGTGCAAGAGGTAGTATTGACCGATGCTAGTGATGTACCGGATGATTGGTTGCTTCCGATCCCTGGAGCGCACAATCGGGCAAATATAGCTCTAGCGATAGAAGCGCTTCGAGCGACGAGTTTGCCGGACGACTTAATCAAGGACGGCGTCGAGAGTTTCGAGGCGCTTTCAGGTAGGTTAGAACATGTGGGCGATGTGCATGGCGTAGCGATTTATAACGATAACAATGCAACGTCACCTATGGCGACCTTGGCAGGATTAGAAGCGGTTGCGCAGGAAAAGAATGTGGTTCTGATTATGGGTGGCTCTGACAAGAAACTTGATATGAGCCCTCTCCTTCATGCGTTGCCGCAGTACGCAAAAGAAGTTATTTTGCTTCCGGGATCAGGAACGGATACTATCCGGCAGGAATTGCCTGCGGCAATTCCTGCCGCGTCGCTTCAAGACGCCGTTGCTATCGCGTTTGATACAGCTGAAGCGGGGGACATCATACTCTTCAGTCCCGCCTTCGCGTCGTTTGGTCCGCCACCCGGCGGATTTAAAAATGAGTATGATCGCAACGATCAATTTGTGAATCTGGTTAAAGAAAGGATTGCACAATGAATCAGGTAGATCACTACGCCAAAATTATTTGGGATTATATGCATATGCATCACGAACTTCGTCCTATGGACGCGGTGTTTGGTTTGGGTTCATATGGCACAGATATAGCAGAGCGAGCGACTGACCTCTATCTTCAAGGGTATGGAAAATATCTTATATTTTCCGGCGATAGTGGCGTCATTCATGGATCTCGAGCATTTCATGAGAGTCCAGAGGCGGAAGTGTTTGCAGATATTGCTCGCCAAAGAGGGGTACCGGAAGAAAAGATTATTATCGAAAATAAATCCACAAACACACAGCAGAACGTCGAATTTACCCGAACCCTCCTCAAAGAAAGACGACTCAATCTCAATTCGTTTCTCTTGGTGCAGAAACCATACATGGAGAGACGTACTTATGCCACATTTCGTAACTTCTGGCCTGAAGCGGAGTGTATCGTGACATCACCACAAATATCGTACGAAGAGTACAAGAAAAGACAAGAAGAGGAAGGCATTGATTTTATTGGTGGTATGGTAGGTGATCTAGAGAGAATAAAAAAATATCCTGCTAGAGGTTTCCAAATACTTCAAGAAATCCCGGATAATGTGTGGGAAGCATTTCTAAAACTTGTTGCGTTTGGCTATACCAAGCGATTGTTACAATAGTATTATGATGCGTATGAAACTCAGTAATCTAAAACACATACACTTTATTGGTATCGGTGGCATTGGGATGTCAGCGCTTGCACGGCATTTTCTTGCGGAAAAAAAAATCGTCAGTGGTTCTGATCGTTCCGCATCTCCTATTACGGACGCTCTCGTGAGCGAGGGAGTACTGTTTTGTGGCGCGCAGGTGAAAGAGAATATTATCGATGGTATCGATCTTGTGGTCTACACAGAAGCGATGAGTAGAGATCACGAAGAGCTTGTTGCGGCGCGAGAGAAAAATATCCCTACAATAAATTACTTTGAGACGCTGGGACTTGTGGCGAATCAGTACTTTCTAATCGCTGTTGCGGGGGCGCATGGAAAAACAACCACCACCGCAATGCTTATTGATATTTTTGAGGATGCGGGACTCGACCCTTCGGCGGTCGTCGGTTCACTGCGGGCGCGAACGGGGAGCAACTATCGTGCAGGGAAGAGTCAGTATTTTATTGCTGAGGCATGTGAATACAAGCGCGACTTTTTATATCTTGAGCCAGATATTTTGGTCATCACGAATGTGGAGGCAGAACACCTCGACTATTACAAAGATCTCGATGACGTGGTAGATGCATTTCATACGCTTGCAATGAAAGTACCAGAAGATGGCTTTATCGTCTGTAATGCAAAAGATGCCGTTATAAAACGTGTCGTTGATGGTGTCGTTGCGCAGGTGGTTGATTACACAGGATCTATGGATCTTGTGATGCCGATGAAGTTGCCGGGGCTGCACAATCGGATGAATGCGGCGGCGGCCATGGCCGCCGCCGCACAAACCACGATCCCTATCGCTCGTGCAAAAGAAACACTTGCGACTTTTGCCGGCACGTGGCGCCGTTTTGAATATAAAGGGAAAACAATCACCGGCGCTCTTGTCTATGACGATTATGGACATCACCCTACTGAAATACGAGCCACTATCTTAGGTGCTCGTGAGCTCTATCCTGATCGCACGATTGCTCTTGTTTTTCAGGCACATATGTATTCACGGACGCATGCCTTGTTTAACGATTTTGTGAATGCACTTTCTGGCGCTGACTACACCATGCTGTTGCCGATTTATGCTGCGCGAGAAGAAAATGTCTCCGGAGTCACCCACACCAAGCTCGCTGATGCTATAAGAGAGAAAAATAAAAATGTATGTGCTGTCGACAGTTTTGAAGCTGCTGTTAGTGAGCTCAAAAAACTTGCAACAGATAAGGATTGTATTATCGTGATGGGCGCAGGAGATATCTATCAAGTTGCAGAGGGTCTACTACGTTGATTTTTCTTTGATAGGTGGTACCGTAGCATGATTATGGGCACGCTCTATATTGTCGCGACCCCGATTGGGAACCTTGAAGATATTACTCTTCGGGCACTTCGTATTTTGAAAGAAGTTGATGTTATTTTTTGTGAGGATACGCGCGTGACAGGAAAACTGCTTTCACACTATGAGATCAAAACTTCGATGAAGCGGTATGACGCACATGCCTCGGTGGCGCGACACGAAGAAATTCTCGAGCGGTTGGAAAAAGGACAGAAGATTGCTTTGGTGACCGATGCAGGTACTCCGTGCATATCAGATCCAGGTTATAGGATCATCAATCAGATTCGTGAGGCTCTACCCACTGTGCGTATTGAGACAATCCCTGGCGCGTCTGCGCTCACTGCGGCGTTGTCGATTGCGGGTATTGCTTCGTCAGAATTTGTTTTCTTAGGTTTTTTGCCGCACAAGAAGGGACGCCAAACTCTGTTTAAGGAGATTGCTGAGACAGAGCGAGCTGTCGTTTTGTATGAATCACCACACCGCCTCATGAAGACGTTGGAGTCTCTGAGTGTTGTGTTGGCTCCAGAAAGACGTATCGCGGTTGCCCGTGAGCTTACCAAGATCTATGAGAGCGTGGTGCGAGGTACTGCATCGGAGGTGCTCGCGTACTATGCGGGGCACGCAGACGAAATTCGTGGTGAATGTGTCGTCATTATCGAAGCTGTCTAATACAGTGAATTCTCAGGTTTCTATCCTGTGGATTTCTGCTTGTCCTTTAAGTACGGTATACTTTTCGTGATGTCACAGGAATCTTTCGTCTTTTTTATGGGTATTGGGGTACTGGTGTTGCCATTTCTCGGAGTTCCCAACGATATAAAAAAATGGATTTTTCTTTCTTTTGGAATATTGATTGCCATTATTGGGTATCGCCTTCGTCGGGCTGCGTATCTGCGCTCACTTGAAACCTTGGGAGGAGAGCGTCGTGCCGAAGCATTTGTTGAGAACCAAGCTCGTACACTCGATCCTAAACGTTCCTAGAACATGTTTAAAACCCGCATCTACTTCGTTGTCTGCGTCGCTCAAACCGCTCATCGAGAAGATTGCAGAATATGCTCCCAGCATATTCTGCTGCCTCGGGTTTTCGTTCCTTGACGCCTCGTATCTGTAGTTTTTAAACATCTTCTATAATTCATATGACATTTCGTAGCATAGCAATTATGGGGGTCGTGCTCCTTGGAGCGATTGCTGCATCTGCGTCAGCACTTCCTTCTTTGTTGCCGACTACATACGATAGTGCGGTTGCGGTGCTGCCCAAAACGGCAACGACCACAAAACCTGCTGAAGTCCCTAAAGTCATTCCTGACACGCGGCCAGTCGTTCTGCATGTGCCGTTGCCAAATGCGGTAAAGTCAATTTATATGACCGCTTGCGTTGCCGGGACCCCAACATTTCGCGATAAGCTTGTGGCACTGATTGAGCGAACTGAAATCAATGCCGTGATTATCGATATTAAAGACTACTCGGGTACCATTTCATTTTTGCCAAAGGATCCTGAACTGTTGCCTGCTTGGCAGCAGGCGCAGTGTGGCGCGCGAGATATGCAGGAGTTTATTGCATCGTTACATAAAAAAGGAATTTATGTGATGGGTCGTATTTCAGTATTTCAGGATCCCTTACGCACCAAGTCTCACCCCGAGCTTGCGGTAAAGAAAGCGAGTGACGGTACGGTGTGGCGTGATCACAAAGGGCTCTCGTTTATTGAGGTATCGGCAAAGCCGCACTGGGACTATATTATTTCACTGGGGGCTGAGTCATACAACATTGGTTTTGATGAACTAAATTTTGATTATGTGCGTTTTCCTTCAGATGGCAATATGCAAGACATTGCATTTCCATTTACCGGTACGACGTCAAAGCCTGAGGCGCTAGAGCGATTTTTTATGTACTTGCATTCGGCATTGAGCGACCCCGAACGCTATGCGTCCGTTAAACACGAAGGAACGGGTCGTGCTACCACGACACCTTATCTATCCGCGGACCTGTTTGGCATGACAGCAACAAACGTTGACGACCTCTCGATTGGGCAGGTTTTGGAGCGTGCTTTGCCATATTTTGATTTTGTCGCACCGATGGTCTATCCATCGCATTATCCAAAAACGTTTTTGGGACTCGGTAATCCAAACAGTAATCCCTACAAGGTTGTGAACTATGCAATGGCGTCAGCGGTACGGCGCGCGAGCGCTACCACGACCTCTGTCGTCGCTCTCACGCATGAACGCATTGGCACATCAACTCCTGCACTGTATGCAAAACCTGCATACGATATTCAAAAGCTTCGTCCATGGTTACAGGATTTTGATTATGGAGGAGACTACGGGCCTGTCGAAGTGCGTGCACAGATTCAAGCAACGTATGACACTGGCCTCACGAGTTTTATGCTTTGGGCACCCACAAATCTTTATACCGAAGGGGCACTTGAAAAAGAATAGGTTTTGAGGATATACTGCCGGAGGTTGCAACAGAAAGGGGGTGCCGGATGAAGCCCGAACTCATACTCGGTGGGAGGGAGGTGATCCAGGCCCTTTCCAAGTGACATAGTGTTGCGTCACTTGGCACTATCAAGCGTCGGGAACCAAATGGGTTCCCGACGCTTTCTGCTTAAGGTTGCGTTTTTATAAATCATCTGTATACTACCCCTAGCTTTTAAGAGAAGACCTATGTCCTTGTCCGAACACGAAGTGTTTTAGGGTTCCGACCCTACAACGAACTTCGTTCATTCGGGCATGAACCAATGGGCACAAAACCGCGAATGCGGCGCGTGCGCCATTCGCGGTTTTGCAATTTTAAGGCTTAAAATAACGATATTTCAGTATTTTCATGAAATTCCTACTCGGAACAAAATTGCAGATGACACAGATTTTTGACGCCTCTGGCCGTGTTCAAGCGGGCACTATTTTGATAGTGGAGCCGATGAAAGTGACACAAGTAAAAAACGCAGATAAGGATGGATATGTTGCAGCACAGGTTGCAACTGGCGCTCAGAAGGAGCAGCGTGTCAATAAGCCGATGCGCGGTCACCTCAAGGGTGCATACAAATTTGTACGTGAATTTCGTCCAAAAGCTGAACTCAAGGAGCATATCGAAGGAGCCTTGGTCGGAGGCATGATTGATGTTTCTGTCTTTGCACCAGGAGATACGGTTGTTGTATCTGCTATTTCAAAAGGAAAAGGTTTTCAAGGTGTCGTGAAGCGATATGGCTTTGGTGGTGGTCGCGCAAGTCATGGTCAAAAGCACTCACTCCGTGAACCAGGTTCTATTGGAGGCGGTGGTCGCGCTGGAGGTCGCGTTATCAAGGGTATGCGCATGGCGGGTCGCATGGGAGGCGATCGTGTGACGGTGAAGAACCTCAAAGTCCTGCAGGTGAATGCCAGTGAAAACGTACTAGTAGTTTCGGGAGCAATTCCTGGTCGAAAGGGGACGTTAGTTGAAGTGCGTGGCCTATAAACATGAATATGAAAGCTACTGTTTACAATACACAAGGAAAAGAGACTACTGCATTTGAAATGCCGGAGAGTGTCTTTAATCAAAAGTGGAATGCTGATTTGATGCATGAGGTTGTGGTGTCGATGATGAGTAATGCACGCGCAAGTATTGCAAGTACTAAGGGTCGCGGTGCGGTGCGTGGAGGTGGAAAGAAGCCATGGCGCCAGAAAGGAACTGGTCGCGCTCGTCACGGATCAAGTCGTTCACCAATCTGGCGCGGTGGAGGTGTGACACATGGACCACTTGCTGCACGCAGCTATGTAAAAAAGATCAACCGCAGCGCTCGCGCAAAGGCGCTTGGTATTGCACTCTCAAAGAAATTTGCTGATGGAGAAATTGTTCTTGTTGATACGTTTAATTTTACTGCTCCAAAGGCAAAAGATGCACGTGCTGCGTTGGTGTCACTTTCTGCTATTCCAAATGCAGCGACCCTGAAGAGTAAGCGTAAAAACGCAGCACTCATTGTTATTCCTACGCGAAGTGCAGCAATTGAGAAGAGTTTCCAGAACTTCGGTAACGTGGTTGTGGCGCAAGCAAAGGACATCAATCCGGTTGAGATTCTCACCAATAAGTATGTGCTTATTGTAGAGCCAGGGACTTCGATTGAGACATTGCTCACCCGTGTGCAGGGCAAGAAGGCGGTAACAGCAGCAAAACAATAATACATTTTATATGGCTCTCTTTGGAAAGAAAAAAACAGCAGTCGTAAAAAAAAGCGAGACCACCGCAGCACCTGTTCGTCGTGGAGTGATAAAAACATCAGTTATTGTGCGACCGGTGGTGACTGAAAAAGCTGCTGTTATGGGTGAAAAGAATATTTATACCTTTGAGGTAGTTGCTGATGCAACCAAGCGAGATGTACGCGATGCGGTACAGAAATTGTGGGGAGTTACTCCTCGTCAGATTCGAATTGTGAATCGTGCACCACGTCAGTTTTTCCGCAAGGCGCGCAATCGTGTAAGTACACTTTCTGGTATGAAGAAGGCGTATGTCTATCTCAAAAAAGACGATCGCATCGATTTAGTATAAGCGTATGAAATCATATAAACCAACATCAGCAGGCCGTCGTGGAATGACCGTTGTGTCATATCGCAATTTCCTTTCGACCTCGACCAGCACACCACATAAGCCGCTGACCAAGGGTCGCCGCAGTACGGGAGGTAGGAACGGTCATGGACGCGCAACCAATCTCTATCGTGGAGGTGGTCACAAGCAGACATTCCGCGATATCGATTTTACCTACAACAAGAAAGACGTTATTGCGCGTGTGGAGTCAGTTGAATATGATCCATTCCGCACCGGATTTATTGCGCTCGTCTGTTACGCTGATGGCGAACGTCGGTATGTATTGTCACCAAAGTCACTCAAGGCAGGAAGTACGTTTATCGTATCCGAAAGTGCTCGCGCAGAAGTGGGGAATCGACTTCCACTCGCGAAAATCCCCGTCGGTACATTTGTATTTAATATTGAACTCAAACCTGGCGCTGGTGCACGTATGGCTCGTTCAGCAGGAAGTTATGCTGAAGTTGTTGCTCATGATGGCGGCTACACACAGGTAAAACTACCTTCAAGTGAGGTTCGCAAGGTTTTGAGCACCAGTTGGGCAACGGTAGGAGAGGTTTCTAACGAAGAACATCATTTAGTGAATCTTGGAAAGGCTGGTCGCTCACGATGGCTTGGACGCCGTCCAAAGAACCGCGGTTCTGCTCGAAATGCCGTAGACCACCCACATGGAGGAGGAGAGGGTCGTGGAGGTCGTGGACACCGTCGCGCACGTACGATGCATGGTCGCCCAGTCGGAAAGGGTCAGAAGTCACGCAAGCCAAAGAAATACTCAAATGTGTTTATCGTCACGAGACGAAAACCCGGCAAGCGCATGCAAAACCAGGTTGTCTAAACAAAAAAACTACCCGATATCGGGTAGTTTTTTTGTCGATTTGACCCTCGAAATCCTGAACATTTTTACCAAGCGCAGCGTCATTGTGAGGTATACGGTTGCGATCGCAACTTTTAGTTGACAGTCACACTCAATTCGAGTACTATGCTTCGCGAAGCTCGCTGTGGGCTTTTTTATTTGCACTCATAAATTATGGCTCGGTCACTCTATAAAGGACCTTACGTTGACGAGAAACTCCTCAAGAAACTTGTGGGGAAAAAAGCACAGGATAATGTGGTTATTAAGACGTGGTCACGCCGCAGCCAGATTTCTCCCGAGATGGTAGGTTTCAAGTTTGGTGTCCACAATGGCCGCGACTTCATTGAAGTTTTGGTTGCTGAGGAAATGGTGGGTCATCGTCTTGGTGAATTTTCTCCAAGCAAGAAATTCGTTCGTCACGGAGGTAAGATGCAGAAGGATCTTGAAATAAAAAAGAAAGAGTCAGAAATTGCCGCAGCAAAGGCATCTAAAGTGGTTGAGACCAAGAAATAGTTCTCTTTTTCATGAAAGCATTTGTAAAAAACTATCGTCAATCGCCTCGTAAAGTACGTCTACTTGCGGATTTGGTGCGTGGAAAACAGGCAACCAAAGCTATGGCACTTTTGCAATTTGCTGACAAGCGCGCGTCGACGGCGTTTATGAAGATACTTCGTTCAGCTGTTGGGAATGCTCGAGCGCAAGGAAAGGACGAAGCGACACTTTTTATTAAGAAAGTGACCGTTGATAAAGGTGAGACACTGAAGCGTTCTATGCCACGCGCCCGTGGATCAGCGTCCCCAATCAAGCGTCACTCAAGCCACATCGCAATCGAACTCGGAGTCAAATAATTGCTTTATCCATGACACACATTGCACACCCATATATTCAACGCATTGGTATCGTACGCGACTGGCGAAGTCGTTGGTTTTCTGCGCAACCAAAAGGATTTCGAGATAATTTGCGTGCAGACACCACCGTACGAAAGTTTCTTGATAAACGATTGCGTGGCATGTATATCGCATCTACCGAGGTTGAGATGGGAAACAAAGTGATGCGTATTATCGTGCGCACATCACGCCCAGGTCTCATTATCGGACGCAGTGGGGAGGGTGCTCAAAAGCTTCGCAAGGAAGTTGTACAACTCCTCCGCACACTCAAACTTACCGAAATGCCTGATGTGAAGATTGACATCGAGGAGGTTCGTTCACCAGAATCAAGTGCAGCGATTGTTGCACAGATGATCACTGAGGGCTTGGAAAAGCGCATGACATTTCGCCGTGTGATGAAGCAGACGATTGAAAAAGTTATGGCGAATCGTGACGTCGAGGGAGTACGTGTGATCCTCTCGGGCCGTCTTGGTGGAGCAGACATGGGCCGCACCGAAGAGATGAAGCGTGGACGTATTCCACTCCAAACGTTGCGCGCCGACATCGATTTTGCTCGTGAGCGAGCACTGCTCCCGTACGGGATCTTGGGTGTGAAAGTATGGATATATCGCGGGCAGATTTTTGCTGACCGCCGAGCACATGGAGAAAAAGAAGAGCGTGCGAAAGAGCGCGGTGAGCGTCGCACTGAGCGTAAATAAAAGGTATGTTATTTCCTAAAAAAGTAAAACACCGAAAGTGGCAGACCGGACGAAGGAATCCGAAGAAGGTTCGTATTGATACGCGCGGTACCACGTTGGCTTTTGGGTCATATGGACTCAAGTCCATGACCGAAGAGCGCGTAAAATCAAATCAGATTGAATCAGCTCGTCGAGTTATTTCTCGTCTACTTGGAAAGACTGGACGCGTGTGGATCCGTATTTTCCCTGACCGACCATATACCCAAAAAGCGGCCGAAGTGCCGATGGGAAAAGGGAAGGGCGATCCGCAGTACTTTGTGTTTGAAGTATTACCAGGACGTGTACTCTTTGAGGTTGATGGAGTCACACGTGTGGTTGCGGAGCAGGCTTTACTCAAAGCAGGAAAGAAGCTTCCAGTAAAGACAAAGTTTGTAAGCCGTGAGCCAGCCTAATCCTCGACAGTGTTCATTTTTTAGTGTATAAGATAGTACTTCAGATCCGCGTATGATGAAAGAAATTAAGGAAAAAAATGATGCTGATCTCACGACGTTTCTTCTGGAGAAACGAGAGGAACTTCGTGTACTTCGCTTTGGTACGGCCGGTAGCTCGGTGCGTGATACTCACTCTATGCGCAAAGTGCGCAAGACGGTTGCTCGTATCTTGACTGAGGCACGTATTCGAACAAAAACAATATAATTATGACTGCAACAGATACAACAGCACAGGTAAAAAAGGGCGGACGATCGTTCCGTGGGACGGTTATGTCGACCAAGATGAAAGACACCGTATCGGTTGCCGTCGTTCGTTATGTAAAGCACCCGAAGTACAAAAAGTATCAGATGCGTACCAAGAAGTATCTAGCACACGATGCTGGGAATCTTCGCAAGGAAGGAGAGGTAGTGACGATTCGTGAGACGCGCCCACTTTCAAAACGAAAGCATTTTGAGGTCGTAAACTAGGCAGTCCTCGTTCATATAAATATTCTCTATGATTCAACCTCAAACATTAGTAACTATTACCGACAACTCCGGCGGACGCATCGGACGCGTTTTCAAAATACTCGGTGGTTCAAAGCGTCGCTATGCGCGTATCGGTGACATTTTGGTACTTTCGGTGCAGACTGCCGATCCACGCAAAGCCACCAAAAAGAAAGATGTGGTGCACGCTATTGTAGTGCGTCAGCGCCAGGCCTTTCGTCGCAAGGACGGCTCGTACATTCGTTTTGATGATAACGCCGTCGTGATTGTTGAGGAGGCAAAAAAAGAGCCTCGTGCAAACCGTGTGTTTGGCCCTATTCCACGAGAGATCGCAGATGTGGGATATCAGAAAATTGTGTCATTGGCACCTGAGGTTGTATAACGACTTTTTATGAAAATACGAAAAGGAGACAGTGTCGTCGTTATTGCAGGAAAGGATCGCGGAAAAAGCGGTACGGTTCTTGCCATGCTTCCAAAAAAGAATCGAGCGGTTGTGGAGGGTGTTAACGTAGTTAAGAAGCACCAGCGAGCACGCAGACAGGGTCAACAAGGTCAGATTATTGACAAAACATTGCCGATTCATATTTCAAATATTGCGATCAAGGACGCAAAGACAGGGAAGGCATCCCGAGTTGGGTATAGTATTGATGGAGACAAGAAGGTTCGCATTACCCGAAAGAGTGGCACCAAAGTTTCCTAAGGATTAGTATATGAGTATTACAAAAGAAAAAACCATTGCATCGTACAAAGCCCTCAAGGATACTTTTGGGTATACCAATGTAATGCAGGCACCAAAAATTGAAAAAGTAGTCATTTCGATTGGTACTGGAAAGGTGCACGACAAGCAACAGCGAGCTCTTATTCAGGAGCGCCTGGCCCGTATCACGGGTCAAAAGCCCGCGCCTCGCGGAGCAAAGAAGTCGATTGCGACCTTTAAAGTGCGCGAGGGCGACATTGTGGGGTATCAGGTGACACTCCATGGAGCACGTATGTATGATTTTGTAGATAAGCTCATACATATTGTGTTGCCACGTACGCGTGACTTTCGTGGTCTTGTTGCCTCAGCGATTGATGAAATGGGAAATATTTCAATTGGTATTAAAGAGCATACTATTTTCCCCGAGGTTGCAGACGAAGAACTCAAAAACGTTTTTGGGTTTGCGGTCACGATCGTGACCTCAGCAAAGTCCAAAAAGGAGGCGGAAGCGTTTTTCCGTTATATCGGGCTACCGCTGAAGGAGGCGGTGGCATAGTGGGAGGTAGGGGGAGGCTATATAGGTACATGACGCGCCGTATGTTTGACATCGGAATGCGTAGTTGCTAGTATGCTTCAACTTGGCCTCTCGAGGCTTTTTATTTTCGCACACATATGGCTAAAACATCAGTAATTGCACGATCAAAGAAGACCCCGAAATTCAAAAGTAGGGTTGTTCGCCGTTGTTTCAAATGTGGACGCAAGCGAGCGTATATGCGAGATTTTGATGTCTGCCGTATTTGTTTTAGGGAGATGGCACACGAAGGACATATTCCAGGTATTAAAAAATCATCATGGTAGGAGACCCAATAGGAGACTTTATTGTGCGTTTGGTAAACGCGGGAGCGGTGCGCAAAGCAACGATTTCTGTTCCGTATTCAAAATTGAAGCACGCCGTTGCTGATGTATTGGTGAAAGAGGGTTATGTTATTGCTGCAGAAAAGCAAGGCAAGAAGGTAAAGAAGACGCTTGAGGTAACCCTCAAGTATGGTGCCGATGGTGTTGCCCATATTCGCGGTGTCCAGCGTATTTCAAAACCGGGTCGTCGCATGTATATCAAGAGCACCGAAATGCACAAGGTGAAATTCGGTACAGGTACGTTGGTGGTTTCAACACCGAAGGGGGTACTTTCAGGTAGCGAAGCACGCAAGGAAAAAGTAGGTGGAGAACAGTTGTTCATCATCTGGTAACAATATACGTATGAGCAGACTCGGAAAACAACCAATAGTACTAGTGGCAAAGACAGAAGTCTCTTGTGTAGACAATGTCTTGATGGTGAAAGGGCCAAAAGGTACGCTCTCGCGACCTTTTCCGCCGCTCCTTTCATTTACCATGTCACCCGAAGGAGTAATACTTGCACCAAAAAACACTACAAAGCTAGCAGGCGCTCTCTGGGGTACCTATGTATCGCATATTAAAAATATGCTCGTAGGTGTAACCGATGGTTTTGTAAAAATATTGCAAGTAGAAGGTGTTGGCTATCGCGGCGAAGTGAAAGGTTCGAACCTTGTCATGCAGCTTGGTTTTTCGCATCCGGTTGTATTTCCGATACCTGCAGGAGTGACGGTCCTTGTAGAAAAAGGTACGTTTACGATCTCAGGTATTGATAAGGAGGTTGTGGGACAATTTGCCGCAAATGTACGAGCGGCAAAGAAACCTGAGCCATACAAAGGGAAGGGAGTCCGCTATGCAGGGGAATATATTCTCCGCAAGCAAGGTAAGAAGGCCGTATAGCGATATATAGGATATGAATAAATCAGCTAAAAAAACAGCTTCTCGAGTACGTCGTCATGCCCGTGTGCGTGCGCGTGTTACCGGTACCGCAGTACGACCTCGTCTTGCAGTATTTCGTTCAAATCGCTATGTATATGCGCAGCTCATCAATGATGAGTCAGGTGTGACTATTGCAGCCTCGGATTCACGAAAAGTGACCGGAAAAACAACCACACTACGCGCAACCGAAGTAGGGCGTAAAGTAGCACAAGACGCAAAGAAGCTTGGCCTCACACATATTGTGTTTGATCGTGGAGGTTTTCCGTATCAAGGCATCATAGCGGCGCTTGCAGATGGCGCACGCGCGGAAGGTTTGCAATTTTAATGAATTTTCATATATAGAATACTATGGTTGAAGATATACAAACAGAAAATGATGTTGCAACGACTCCCGCTACGGGCGAGGCGGCTACACCTGCGGCTGAACGCTCTGCGTCGGTACGTCATACGGATCGAAAAAATACGCAGCGCCGTCCGCAGCGCCGCACAGGCGGTCGCAGAGAAGAGCGTGCGCGTCCTGAGTTTGCACAAAAAATCATCAGTATCCGTCGCGTGACGCGTGTGATGGCGGGAGGTCGTCGTTTCAATTTTAGTGTTGCGATGGTTGCTGGTAATAAGGCAGGGAAGGTAGGTGTGGGTATTGGGAAGGCAGGGGATACACAGCTCGCTATTGAAAAAGCGTTTCGTGCCGCAAAAAAGAATATGATCCAGGTAGTGATGGATGCCCACAGCCGTATTCCGCACGATGTTTCTACAAAATATGCAGCAAGTCAGATCATGATCATGCCATCTCCAGGCAGGGGACTTGTAGCGGGTAGTTCTGTTCGTACCGTACTCGAGCTTGCGGGCGTGAAGGATGTGACAGCAAAAGTATTCTCACGCAGCAAGAATAAACTCAACAATGCTCGTGCAGCGATTGAGGCTCTGAAAACACTTCGCGCAAAGCGTTCATAAATTTTATATGCAACTACACAATATACAAGCAAAGACTGCTCGCAAGGTAACGGCACGTGTCGGACGTGGTGGAAAGCGTGGAAAGACGTCAGGAAAAGGTATGAAGGGTCAAAAGTCACGTACCGGAAACAGCATGCGTCCGGAGATTCGCGACATGATCAAGAAACTTCCAAAGCTACGTGGTCATGGAAAGAATCGTGCGCGTACGGTGAACAATGAACGTGTTCGCGCGTCAGTAGTGAATGTCGCTGCACTTGAAAGTACATTTGGCGCAAGCGCCAAAGTGACGCCACAGGCGCTTGCAGATAAGGGACTCATTCGTCTTCGTGGTAACACGAACCCGCTCGTAAAGATCTTGGGAGAAGGTGCGCTTACCAAAAAATTGACAATTTCTGGTTGCGTTGTCTCAGCGTCGGCACGAGAAAAGATTGTTGCTGTTGGTGGTACCATAGAGTAGAAAAATGGATGCATTCATACAAAAAGTTAAGCTGATCTTCGGAGACGCAACATTGCGCAATCGAATACTGTTTGTCTGTGGGGCATTAGTACTTTTTCGTGCGCTTGCTGCAATTCCGACACCGGGAGTTGATCCCTTGCGACTTGCAGAGTTTTTTTCGAATAATCAGTTTTTTGGACTTTTGAATATTTTCTCGGGTGGTGGGCTTTCAAATCTCTCGCTCGTGATGCTTGGCGTTGGTCCCTATATTACAGCATCGATCATCATGCAGCTTTTGACCGTGATGTCGCCACGACTCAAAGCACTCTATACCGAAGAGGGTGAGACAGGCCGCCAGAAATTTACGCAGATCAGTCGTCTTTTGACACTACCACTTGCTATCCTCCAAGGTTTTAGTTTTTTGATGCTCCTTCAGAATCAAGGTGTGTTGGGAGTACTTTCAGTACAAGACTTCGTTGCAAACTTGGTCGTCGTGGTTGCCGGATCAATGCTGCTTATGTGGATTGGAGAACTGGTGACTGAGTTTGGTATAGGCAACGGGACCTCACTCATCATTTTCGGAGGTATTGTAGCGAGTATGCCTGCCGCAGTTAGCCAGGCGTTCTTTACATTTGATCAGTCACAGATTCCGCTCTACTTGGCGTTTCTCGCTGTCGCCGTCGTCATTATTTACGGGGTGGTTGTCGTAACAGAAGCAGAGCGTCCTGTGCCGGTGACCTACGCAAAGCGTGTGCGTGGCAACAAAGTATATGGTGGGGTGTCTACCTATCTTCCACTACGCCTCAATCAAGCTGGCGTGATTCCAATCATTTTTGCACTCTCAATTTTGCTGTTTCCTCAGATGATTCTCAACATGCTTTCTCGCTTTAACAGCGCATGGATAGCGAAGGCTTCAGAAGTGGTTCTCTCATTTTTTCAGAGCCCGTGGCTGTATGCTGGCGCGTATTTTGTGCTCGTATTTCTTTTTACGTATTTCTACACTGCCGTTACGTTTGATCCAGATTCGATTTCTAAAAACCTACAGCGCAATGGAGCCTTTGTTCCTGGCGTACGACCAGGCGCACATACCTCAGAGTATCTAGGAAAGGTGATTACTCGGATCACGTTTGTGGGAGCATTCTTCTTAGGAACTATAGCCGTATTGCCACTCATTATGCAGAACCTTACGGGCTTTACCACACTGGCGATTGGAGGCACCGCACTATTGATTGTTGTCTCGGTAGTCCTTGATCTCATTCGTAGAATCGACTCGCAAATCTCTCTCCGCGAGTATTAAAAAGAAAAGCCCGCACCCTAGGTGCGGGCTTTTCTTTTTAAAGATTAGGCTTCAAGCCATTTTTGGTACGCGTTTACAATCTGTTGCGCAACATCATCGGGGGATTGATCGGTAGTATCGAGCACAAGATCAAAATATGAGTGTTGGTGGGGGTTTATGTGATACAGGCCTTGGTACCGCAGCTGTTCGCTTTGGAAGCGGGCGCTGATGTCTTCATAGAGCGCAGTCTCGGTCTTTGCCATCTCGCCACGAGCAATTCTCGCCATTTCGTCTTCTCTAAAGATTCTTTCTGCTGCGACTTTTAAATCGAGCTCGAGGTACACTTTAAATGACTGGGGTATAAAGTGGAATGCAAGCCGCCCGTCTATAACCATTTTTGATTGTGTGGTTCCAATCGATGTAACTCGAGCATCCATGTCTTTGTCGATCGATGCATCCTCAAGTGCAAGTCGACTCGCTTCTTCAATGCTGATTCCACGGTCTTCTGCAATGGTTCGCAAAAAACTTCCTGCTGAGTATCGTTCGTATCCAAGGAGCTGAGCTAAAATATTAGCTGTGGTTGATTTACCACTGCCTGGCTTTCCTGCGATGGTGATTATTTCTTTTTTCATGCTTGTTTCGTTTATACTTTGAGGGTGTGATAGTCGGCCACTGCTCCGCATAGCATACCACTAATTTCTTGTCTTTTAAGGGTGGCTCTAGTACTCTGTAGATTGCATGGAGCCACAGACGATTATCTTTATCGGACCACAGGGGAGTGGTAAGGGGACGCAGATTGCGCGTATCGACGCGTATCTGCGGAAGCTTGACCCTGCAGGCCGGGTCGTTGATATCCAAAGTGGTCGACGTTTTCGTTCTTTTGCTCAGATTGAAACGGGCTTTACCGCCGAGCACATTGGTGCGACCTTGGACACTGGTGAATTGCAGCCATTGTTTCTTTCCGTCGCACTATGGGGCTACGATATGGTGCAGCAGCTCGATACAGAGTGCCACCTCTTAATTGATGGTTTTCCACGTACCGTTGAAGAGGCGATTGTGCTTGAAACAGCACTTAGTTTCTATGGTCGTACAAAACGGACAATCGTCTTTCTTGATACACCCGAAGAAGTTGTGCGCGACCGCATGCGGACACGTGCGCGCAGTGACGATACGCCAGCTTCGATCGAGGCTCGACTTTCTTGGTATTACGAAAAGACCTTGCCGGTGGTTGAGTATTATAAGAAGCAAACGGAAACGACGTTGCTTACGATCGATGGTACGTTGTCTATTGATGCAGTGACAGATGCGATCATTGAGGGGTTGGAGCTTGGAGATTGAAACTGCGCACTTTGCGCACGAAAGTACATCACCAAACGACGGGCACGGATGTGTTTTTAAAACCCAGCCCTACCCCCGACCTTTTTAAAAACACATCCGTGCCCGTCGTCGACATCGAAGGGAAAATTTAAAATGATTCAGAAAAAAACGAAAGATGATTTTGAAAAAATGCGCAAAGCGGGGAAGGTTCTTGCGCGCGTCCTTACTGATCTCGAACGTATGGTGGCACCCGGCGTTTCGACCCAAGATCTTGATGATGAAGCGATGCGCCTGATCGAACAGTATGGCGCAGAGCCGATTCTTCTTGGGTATCATCCGGAGTTTGCCGAACGCCCCTATCCTGCAGCGATCTGCACATCGGTCAACGACGTCATAGTGCATGGCATACCAAACGAAAGCCCAATCATCCTCAAAGAAGGAGACATCATCGGTATTGATGTCTCGATCGCTGTTGACGATATGATCGTTGATTCAGCTCGGACCGTAGCGGTAGGGAAGATTGATGCACTTTCACAAAAACTTATTGACGTTACAAAAGAAGCGCGCGCGCGTGGCATTGCTGCGGCGCGTGCAGGTAATACGGTGGGCGATATTGGTCATGCGATCGAATCCTACGTAAAGCCATTTGGTTTTGGTATTGTGGAGGAGCTCTGCGGGCACGGCGTGGGCTACGCAGTCCATGAAGCGCCATTTGTACCCAATTTTGGACGCCCTGGGACAGGGGAAAAAATTGAAGTGGGGATGGCATTTGCAATTGAGCCGATGCTCAATGCGGGCAAAAAGCAGGTGGTGTTTGATGAAGAGGATGGTTATACCGTGCGTACCAAGGATGGTTCTCGTAGTGCTCATTTTGAACACACTGTGCTGATCACCGAAGCAGGCCCCGAGATTGTGACCGAGCAGGCTTAGGTGACCAAAAACAGCACCCTGCACATTTTTAAAAAGGTCGGGGGTAGGTCTGGGTTTAAAAATGTGCAGGGTGCTGTTTTTGTATTGCAATATCAATAGTGAACAAAGATGGCTTGAATAAAGCCTTAAATATGCTATAATATAGGTATGAGTAATGAAATTTCAATGCGAAAGCCCGGTATGCACCAAGAGCGCACTTTGGTCATCATCAAACCTGACGGCGTACAGCGTGGGCTAATTGGCGAGATTATTGCCCGTTTTGAGCGAACCGGTCTCAAATTTGTCGGTTTTAAGTTTTTGGTACCCAATCGCGAGCAATGTCTTGTACACTACAACAAAGACGATGCGTGGTTTCTTAAGAAAGGCAATCGTATTATCGAAGATTTGACGGCGCAAGGTCTCCCTATAAAGAAAGATGCTATGGCATATGGCCGAGGAATTATAGACACTATCGTTGCGTTTATGACCGCTGGCCCTGTGCTTGCTATGGTGGTTGAAGGCAATCAAGCTGTGGCGATTGTATCAAAGATTGTTGGTTCAACTGAGCCTGCGACGTCCGATGTTGGTACGATTCGTGGAGATCTCACCGTTGATTCCTATGGACACTCTACATTTCAGAATCGCGCAGTGCGCAATCTCGTTCATCAGTCAGAGTCACCTGACGAAGCAGAGCGTGAGATCGCTGTATGGTTTGATGCTAAGGAATTGATTAACTATAAGACGGCACAGGAACGGATACTATACGATGTCGATCTGAACGGCATCCTCGAATAGACAAAACGCATTATCTGCAGAAGCTACTTTGTTGCGGACTCCGGGACTAGCTCACCGTATTTTGAATACGGCTCGCGTCGTTCCTCGTCCGCGCCTCGTATCTCCTAGCATCTAATGCGTTTTGTTGCGTGCTTGTTTTCTGCTGTGGCTGTGAATGACTTTGCATGAAAGAAAAAACTGCTATAATCATCGGTAGGGTTGCATTTATAGCATGTTTCTCTTAACAGTAATGTTAGGGAGCCTAATCTCGCAATCGCCAATGAGGACTCGCAAGAGATTTCAGCCGCAGATTGGATAGGGCACCCACCTGAAACTTTCAGGGCGACATGCTTCTATGTGACCCGTACAAAGTATCCGGCGTAGGCCGGATTTTTTGTATCTTTTGCTATACTAGTCTGATGCGATTTGATAGTCCACTCATTCTTTTTTTTATAGCACTCACGACACTTGCGCTCTTGCATCAACTTGCGCTCATGTATTCTCTCTATTGGGTCTATGCGTGGTTTGATGTACCGATGCATTTTTTGGGTGGAGTTATTATCGGTCTCGGTACACAGACTGCTCTCTTTCGGCGCGTGATGCCTATTCGGGTAGAAACGATATGGATGTGTCTCGTGGTAGTGTTTGCTGTTGGGATTGCTTGGGAGATTTTTGAATGGTGGTTCGTACTTGCCGATGCGGTCAATTATAAACTCGATACACTTTCTGATCTTGTCTTTGATTTGATGGGGGGAACGGTCGGCTACATGATCGCAACGCTCTATAAGAAACAATATTAATTATGCGGACAGCACATCTAGGTTTTTATGGAGGTACAGGAAGTGTTACTGGAGCCAACTTTTTATTGGAAACCGAAACACAAAAAGTATTGGTAGATTGTGGACTCGTCCAGGGTTCACATTTTGCACAAAATGAAAATAGTGCTGATTTTCTCTATGATCCTAAGGACGTTAATATATTATTTATAACACACGCACATGCAGACCATATTGGCCGCATACCGAAACTGGTGAAGGATGGTTTTGGAGGGGTGATCTATAGTACACCACCAACACGTGATCTCGCAGAAGTGATGCTGCGAGATGCATACAATGTCATGTCATACGAAGCACGGACGTATGGGACGCCGGTACTCTATGAGCCTGCGCATATTGATGCGGCACTACGTCTATGGAAAGTAATGACATACGGAGAGACGATGGCGATTAAAGATGATATGTCGGTCTCCTTTTCTAATGCAGGACATATCTTGGGTTCTGCATTTGTGACGTTTATACGTGATGGCAAGAAGCTCTTTTTCTCGGGGGATATTGGCAATGTGCCGCAGCCATTGCTTGATGAGCCAGAGTATCCTACCGATGCTACGTTTATGGTGATGGAGAGTGTCTATGGTGATCGACTGCATGAAGATGTAGCAGAACGATCCTCGCTATTGCTCCAATACATCCAAGATACGATACGAAAAAAGGGCACGCTGATTATTCCTGCTTTTTCTCTCGAGCGCACACAAGCCATGCTGTTTGAAATTAATAACTTTGTGGAGTCGAAAAAAATTGCGCCTGTCCCTACATTTCTTGATTCACCGCTTGCTATCGAGGTTACGGAATTGTACCGCAAGCATAGTACGTATCTTAAGCGTGAGATACAAACACAGATTAGTAATGGTGATGATATTTTTGATTTTCCCAAGCTATCTTTTACCGAATCGGTGAAAGAATCTGAAGCAATTGAGTCTGTTCCAGGGCCAAAGATTATCATTGCAGGATCAGGGATGTCACATGGGGGACGTATTCGAAAGCATGAAGAAATGTATCTCGATGATCCAAAGAACACTGTGCTTTTGGTCGGGTACCAAACAGTGGGGAGTATAGGACGTCTTTTGCAGGATGGTGCACGAAAAGTTACTATTGATGGGCATGTCGTCGCGGTACGAGCAAAGATCGAAACTATCCAAGGGTACTCAGGTCACGCCGACCGTGAAGCACTTGTTGATTTTGTTGCAGGAACAGCAAAATCATTAAAGAAAGTATTCGTTACTATGGGAGAAGAAAAAGCTTCACTCTTTTTGGTGCAACGATTACGAGATTATCTTGATGCACTGGCCGAAGCGCCGTCACTTGGTGATCGAATCGCTATTGATTGGTAGCGATACTACATAGTTCACACTGGTTTTTTTGCAGTAATAGAAGCACCGAGACCAAACCCACAACGTTCGCTCAAGAAATACTGAAGTCTTTTTGGTATGAGTCGATGTCCAAATCCTATTTTTCCCATCGGCCACGATACCCACTCAGCCGTATTGTGATTGATATGTACAGTGACATTGGTGAGTCCGCCTTTCATAAAGAGGTTTCTAAACTCAGATCGTGAATAGAGACGTGTGTGGGGGTTGCCTCCCATAAATGCACCATCGGTATACATACTCGTGAGTTTGAGCGTACTAAAACCGTTGGTAAACAATTTTCCGCAGAGTATGCCGCGTACAAAAAGAATATTAAACCAATAGTACCAACCCTTGTGATACATCCATGCGTACATCGTGCCACCTGGTTTTAGTACCCGATAGATTTCGGCTACCGCACTCGCGGTGCTCGGCATATGCATGAGGCATCCATGTGCACAGACAAAATCAAACGTATTGTCAGGAAAATTAAGTTTTTGTGCATCCATCTGCAAAACGGTTCCTGGCAAATTTCTTAGCGCCAAATTTCGTTGTGTTGCTCGTGTTGCGTACTCAGTAAGATCAATACCGGTAACGATAGCTCCGTGACGCGCAAACGTTACCGTTGAAAATCCTGTGCCCGTTGCTATATCAAGCACTTTTTTCCCGTTGAGTGAAGGGTAGTCAATAAACTTAGAAAAGACCTCTTTTCCAGAGTCTTCGGTTGATCCGCCGGAGTGCTTTTTGTAGCGGGCTTCGGCGGTATCAAAAAAACTAACATCCATGTCTTCTACGGCGACCGTTTTGCCAACTCCTATCGAGCCGTTGTAGGTAAATGGGTTGGTGTTCCACCAGTTTTCTACAGCACGGGTTTTTTCCTGTTGTCCTTGTGACATAGTACCGGGAATCATAGCATGCTCTACACTATGGGGGTAACCCCTTGCTGTGAGTTTTTTGTTATACTTGAACTGCTATGCAATTTGATCCAGAACGTATTACTTTTTTTGCGCGTACTGATGCTCGTGGGCGTGAGGTCGCTTTTGGTATTAAGGCAAAAGACCGTACCAAGCATATGTATGTTATTGGCAAGACCGGTATGGGCAAATCAACCATGCTCGAGAATATGGCGGTACAGGATATTAAACACGGAGAGGGGATGGCTTTTATGGACCCACACGGCGCAACGGCCGAAAAGATATTGGAATACATTCCTGAGTCTCGGATGAAAGATGTATTGTATTTTGCGCCATTCGATATGGGGTATCCGATGTCATTCAATGTGATGGAGGATGTGGGCTATGACAAGCGCCACTTAGTGGTCTCGGGACTCATGTCGACGTTCAAAAAGATTTGGGTCGACGCATGGTCTGCACGCATGGAGTATATCCTCTCAAATACGATGCTTGCACTCCTTGAATATCCGGGAGCGACCTTGCTCGGGGTCAATCGCATGCTCTCTGACCCTGATTATCGAAAAGAGGTAGTTGCAAATGTGAAAGATCCTTCGGTTCGATCTTTTTGGGTGGACGAATTTGCAAAATACAATGAGCGTTATATGCAGGAGGCGGGCGACGCGATCAAAAACAAAGTTGGTCAGTTTACTGCAAATCCACTGATACGAAACATTGTTGGTCAAGAGAAGTCGAGTTTTGATATACGGCAGATGATGGAGGATCGAAAAATTCTTATCATCAATCTTTCAAAAGGTTTGGTGGGGGAAACCAATGCCAATCTCTTGGGTTCGATGTTTATTACGCGCATCTATCTTGCGGCTATGTCCCGCGCCGATATGCCGCCAGCAGCAATGGCAAAAGCGCCCAATTTTTACCTCTATGTAGATGAGTTTCAATCATTTGCCAATGAGACATTTGCAAATATTCTTTCTGAGGCAAGAAAATATAAACTAAATCTGACGATTGCACATCAGTACGTTGAACAAATGGAAGAAGAGGTGCGTAATGCGGTCTTTGGTAACGTCGGTACAACTATCAGTTTTCGTGTGGGTCCTTTTGACGCTGAAACACTCGAGGTTGTGTTTGCGCCACAGTTTACCGCTACCGATTTGGTGAATTTAGGTTTTGCACAGATTTATCTCACACTCATGATTGATGGTATTGGATCGAAGCCTTTTTCCGCGGTCACGTTGCCACCGATACCAAAAGCAGAGATGTCGCACGTGGATCAGGTCATTGCGGCTAGTCGGGCAAAGTATTCGCGCCCTCGTGCTGAAGTTGAAGAATTGATACGTATCTGGCATGAACCGATCAAAAAACCGGCTCGAGTAATACCAGCACCAACATCAAAAGATCGTCCCGCTGCCTCGAAAAAGGAAGTTAAAGCTGAGGTTGTTGTTGCTCCTACTGCCGTACAAACAGTTGTACAGAAACCGGTGCAGCGTGAAGATACAAAAGAAAACGTTACCGCAGCTGTTGAGGTGCGACCAAAACAGGTCGTGCGTCCTCAAGAGAGTAAGCGGCCACCGTTTAAAGAACTTATGAGTCAGAAGATGTCTCCATCACGTGAAGTGCATGCAAAGAATGTGGATGATTTGCGCTCTATTTTGGAACGAATCTCAAAACAGGAAAAGCAAAAAGTAGCACCGCAAAATAAAGCGGTTTCCAATACACCAACGTCAACGACTACGACACCACGCGATTTAAAGAGTGCGCTGCGCTCAGTACTTGATGAGGGTGTTAAGCAGTCATCTATACGTACAGAAGCTGTTCGCGTCGCTCCATCAAAACAGCATGCCAATCCGCAAAAGATTGAAAATACCACTCCGCAAGAGTCTCGATTGACAGAAAAAGAGCAGCCAGAAATGACGCTAGCGGAGCTTCAAAAAATACTTGCTGTTTCAAAAAATGAACGACCTCCGGTACGGGAGTAATGCTCTTTGTAACCAATATATTCATTTCAATGTTTTAGATTGCAGCGCTCTTTTTTGGGGAGGTGGTATTGGAAAAAGGTCCGGTTACATCGCGAACAATTCGGAAGCACTATTTTACCTCGCTCCGTGAGCCTACAACCGCTGCGACGGTCGTACCCCTAATTCGCGTACCTACTCGTAAAGTGGTTTACCGAAAGACGAAGGGTCCGAAGCAGTCAATTTTGTGGCTCGTTGTCAGTCGATAAAGACCACTTTGTCGCCTAATATCAGACTCAACTTATGAGATTGGTGCTAGGCGACTTTTTTATGTAAAAATGGTTGTAACTAAGGATAAAACACGCTATGGTGACTAGTATACTTCCATGAAACGAATACTTATTTTTTCTCTAGCATATTTTCCGCGTCACATTGGGGGAGCCGAAATTGCTATCAAAGAAATTACCGATCGCATCGATCCGCAGAGATATGAGTTTCATATGATTACCAATCGTTACGACGCTCGATTACCGAAGACTGAAAGGATTGGCAACGTTATAGTGCATCGGATCGGGTTTACTACAGCGCAACCCAATATGGGAGATCTTGGACGATTTCCGTTGCATCTCAATAAGGCACTCTATCAAGTTCTGGCATTCCTGTATGCGGTACAGTTACATCGTAGGTATCATTTTGATGGGATCTGGGCAATGATGGCGCACGCTGTCGGCGTTCCAGCAGCCTTGTTTAAAACATCCTTTCCAAAGGTACCCTACATACTCACCCTTCAGGAAGGAGACCCACCACATGAAATTGAGCATACTATGCGCTGGTTCGGGCCATTTTTTCGTCGTGCGTTTTCACGAGCCGATGTAGTACAGTCCATCTCTCATTTTTTAGATACGTGGGGAAAAAACATGGGGGCAAAAAATATTCGTTGTGTTATTCCAAATGGCGTATCGCTTCAGCTTTTTTCACATCAGTGTACCGATGCGGAGCGCACTAAAACATGGGAGGCGTTGAAAAGAAAATCTGGTGATACATTTTTAGTGACTACGTCACGATTGGTGCATAAAAATGGGATTGATACCGTGATCCGTTCTTTGGCTCTGTTACCATCTTCTGTTCATTTTGCGATATATGGAGAAGGTGTCGAGGAAGATGCTCTTAAAACGCTTGCACAAGACATACATGTTTCTGAGCGTGTGCATTTTATGGGCCAGGTTGCGCAGAGTGAACTCCCGTGTGTGCTACAAGCGTGCGACATATTTATACGTCCATCTCGCTCAGAAGGTATGGGAAATTCTTTTATTGAAGCAATGGCGGCGGGTATACCTGTCATTGGTACGCCCGTCGGGGGTATCCCCGATTTCTTGTTTGACGAAGAGAGAAATCCTGGCAAGGAAGCAACGGGCTATATCGTTGATCCTGAAAACCCCGAGGACATAGCAGCGACGATCAAAAATATCATGGCACATCCCCAAAAAAAAGAATTGGTATGTGCACATGCGCGAGCGTTGGTACAAGCGCGGTACGACTGGTCACACATTGCAGCCGAAATGGAGCATGATGTTTTCTCGCACGTATAACGACACATGGATAGCAAGAAAAAAATTGTGGTTATCGGTGGCGGTACGGGTACGTACTCGATACTTTCTGGTCTGAAGAAATATACCGATCATGTTTCATTGACTGCAGTCGTCGCAATGTCGGACAACGGCAGTTCAACCGGAAGACTCAGGGATGAGTTTGGAGCGCTGCCGGTAGGTGATGTGCGGATGGCATTGTTGGCACTTGCAGATGAGGAGCGGATTGATAATGCCTCATTGAGGCGTCTATTGTCATATCGTTTTCTGAAAGGGGGAGATGGTCTTGCGGGGCATAATTTTGGTAACCTGCTGTTAGTCGCTCTTTCGGAGGTGCTGGGATCAACGGGAGCAGCGATTGACATGGTGTCTCGTATGTTGGGGACCTTAGGGACCGTGCTTCCGGTTAGTGTCGAGCAGTTGACACTCGTGGCGACGTACGATGATGGGGTAGAAATTAAGGGAGAATCAAGCATTGATGAACCTCCTCGGGATAGGGCACAGCATGCCATTACTGGGTTGCGCGTTCTACCTTCGGGCACTGCGACGGATCAAGTTACGCAAGCTATTGCTGCAGCAGATCTTATTGTCTTAGGTCCTGGAGATTTATACACGAGCGTACTTGCCGCGGTGGTTGTTGGTGATATGCGACAGCAGCTCCAAAAGTCGCATGGAAAGATAGTGTTCGTTACCAATTTAATGAGTAAGTTTGGTCAAACAACCGGGTATGATTCTGCGAGATACACCGAAGTAATCGAGGAGTATGTGGGTCGTAGGCCTGATGCGGTCATTATAAATACTGCGCCACTTCCCACAGACTTGCTGCCTCGATATCATGATGCAGATGAGTTTCCTGTTGTCGATACGGGTTCGTATCGAAGCGATACAGATATTATTCGGGGGGATTTTCTTGCTATGCAGGCAGTAAAAACGACTGAAGGGGATACGATCCGAAGAAGTCTTATTCGACATGATGCAGAAAAAATTGCTCCTGCGATATTGGACTATCTGGGCATTTCTGAGCGCTAAAAGATTTCTCGTTATGGCAGTCGTGGCGACAAGTTTGCGTGCAGGGTATACTTTTAACATATGAAAATATTGGTTGCGACGGGACTCTATGCCCCAGAAATTGGCGGACCTGCTACTCATACGAGCGTGCTTGAGCGAGAATTACCGTTGCGTAATATTGATGTGGTGACGGTGCCGTTTGGTCGCGTACGTAGGTACCCTAAGTTGGTACGGCATTTTTTTTATATGGTTGCGCTTATAAAGAGTGCACGCGGCGCATCTATTGTGTACGCGCTTGATCCAGTCAGTGTTGGATTGCCGGCTTTGTTTGTAGCGTGGATTATGCGAAAGCGATTTATTGTGCGTATAGCAGGGGATTATGCATGGGAACAGGCAGTTGGTCGGTATGGAGTTACTCAGACTCTGGATGAATTTGTGAACAATATGCGTTCACAAAAATATATGGTTCGATTGCTCGGAAGTGTGCAACGTTTTGTGGCGAATCATGCTTCACACGTAGTGGTGCCAAGCAACTATCTAAAACGCATTGTTGCAAAGTGGGGTGTTTCGGATCGTACTATTTCAGTGGCGTACAATGCTTTTGTTCCAATACAGCTCACGGTACATCGAGAACAAGTACGCACCATGTTTTCCTACTCGGGTACAGTCATCATGAGTGCTGGTCGACTCGTGCCGTGGAAGGGATTTGCGGTACTCATTGAGGTCTTGGCCAATTTGCGTAAAAAAGGACATCATGTCATGTGTGTTATTGCGGGTGATGGTCCAGATCGAGAATATCTTGTGCGTCACGCTGAGGAATATGGTGTCGCTGATGCAGTGCGATTTGTTGGTCGGCAGCCAAAAGAGACGCTTGATGTTGCAATATCCGGTGCCGATATGTTTGTACTCAATACTGGCTATGAAGGGCTTTCGCATCAATTGCTCGAAGTGATGGCATTACAGGTGCCAATTGTCACAACTCCCGTTGGGGGTAATGTGGAGCTCATCCAAAATGACATAAACGGTGTTTTGGTGGAATACAATCAAGCTGTCGCCTTAGAAGCTGCAATAGTGAAGTTGATGCATGACAAAAAATTCGCAAAGCGATTGAGTACTGCCGCACATGAGTCCGTACAGCAATTCACCGTTGATCGAATGGTCGACGTATTGTGTACGGTGTTTAAGATGAAGACATGATCATGCAAAAAGCACTTCTCAGTATCGGGTATGGTCGGCAACTTTTTGAGCCTGGAAATAGCGAGCGCGAGCGTTTGGTTGCATGCGCTCACGCTGTTGGTGGTATGCACCACATCGTGTTTACGATGCAGAGTGATTCGCTTGAGTCGTTTACTGACGGCGCACTACATGTTTACCCAACCAATTCATTGTTTCGTATTGCAATGGTATTGGATGCCATCATGCTCGGTTTTCGCATTATTCGTTCTACGTCAAGAAATACGTCCTGGTGCATTACTACACAAGATCCGCTTGCGTCTGGGGTTGTAGGGTTCGTATTGCGACTTTTTACAAAGTTCCCGTTGGTTGTACAAGAGCATGCGGATATTTTTTCTGCAGACTATTGGAGAAGTGAGTCGTGGTCGCATCGCATATGGTATGTGGTTGCACGCATGCTGGTCCGGCGTGCAGATCGAGTACGTGCTGTTTCTGTGCGTGTTAAACGGCATCTAGTAGCTGCTGGTGTTCTCGAAGAACGAGTGGTGGTGTTGCCAGTCAATCCTGATAGCACACACCTGCAATCATCATTGATCCAACATGACTTAAAGAGGCAATTTCCTGATGCATCAATCATCGTACTTTCTATGTTACGCTTCGTACCACAAAAAAATATACAACTTTTACTTTACGGATTTAGATCATTGTACGCTGTCGATAGTCGTGCACGATTGGTGTTGGTGGGCAGTGGCCAATTAGAATCATTTTTGAAAGAAGAAATTAGGCGTCAGCAACTTACGTCTGCAGTCACGATATTGCCATGGAGTTCGGATGTTGCTTCGCTTATGAAGACTGCAGATATGTATCTTCTGTCATCGAATTATGAAGGGTGGGGGCGGGTGCTGATCGAAGCGATGGCGTTGGGGCTACCTGCAGTTACAACCGATGTCGGATGTGTTGGAGAGGTTTTTTTACACAACGTGCATGGACTTGTGGTGCCTGTCGGTAATGAGAAAGCATTTGCTGACGCGGTAGTTTTATTGGGCTGTGATGCAGGGATGCGAAAGCGCTTTAAAGAAGCTGGTCCGCATGATAGTGCGTCATTAAATAATAGTGCACGCTATATGCAGGACTGGGCTCGCATATATGCGTTTGGTGAGTCACAATAGCAATATGCGCGAAGCAAAAAAAACAAACTTTATCGATCCAGAACGTGATGCTGAGCGCGCGCTTGAAGCGGTACTTGCCGGAGAGAATAGTACTACTGCGCAAGCTCCTGCGTCCGAGGTGGTTGATGCTTCCGTACTGACCTCATCTGCAGAAACAGATGAGCAGGTCCTTGAACCGATTGTCCCTGTAGGTTCGAGAAGTGGGATTAGAGTATTGCTCATAGTGGATGATATGTCGGTCTTTGATGCTCGTAGTGATCTTCATACGTATATAAAACAATGGAGTTTCAATTATGATGAAGTGCATGTGGTTGCGGTGACTCCAACGTCATATGCGCCAGATACTATCCGTTTGGCGACAAATGTTTGGATATACCCCACGTGTTCCGGTGGCTATTTTAGTACGATCTACAAAGCATTTAGAATAGCGCGTACGCAGCTTGCTTTTGCTTCAGGTTTTCGTGCCGACATCATATATGTCTTGGATGCAGCGCGTTTATCTTTTGCTGGCTATCTTTTGGGGCGTCGTTACAAGCGACCGTATGTCATGTACACATCATATGATCCGTTCCGCGCACTACACCGCGGATGGGGTGATCTTCGGTGGTTTTTAGAACGGTATGGTTTTACCCATACGAATGGTGTGCACGTGCGAAGTCACTCAGTCGGAGTGACACTTGCAGAGTCCTTACCGCGTCATATACCGATCACTCTTTTGCCGCAATATTATGATATGCCCGAGGTTGCTCCCGATACGGGAGGGCTATCGGTGCAGACACCATACGGGTTTACTTTGGTTGCCGTGTGTTTGCCATTAAAAGAAAAAAATCCGGTATTTGCGATAAATATTTGTGCACCGATCATGGATCGTTATGCCACCGTGGGTCTTGTAATAGTTGGTGACGAATTTGACCGTCATGCTATTGAAAAGAGGATTAAAGAAGAGCATCTCACCGGACGTATTTCTTACCTTCCGATGCAGCATCTGGCTGACGCTTTTGCGCATGCGCACCTATTGATCCAGACTTCAGTCCATGAAGATTATGAACCGATACTTGCCTTGGCTGCAGTGTCGGGACTACCAATACTGACATCACCCTTGCAGGGTGGAGGTATAGTGTTTGAGGATAGAGTTTCTGCATTACTTTGTGCTCAGTATGATGCATCCTGTTATTTGCCACGTATAGAGCAGTTTCTCAGTAATAATGAGATGCGTATATCATTAGCACAAAACGCGCGAGAGCTAGTCAAATCGAGGTATGTGGGCAGTCTGGAACGACACATGTCTGCCTTGTGTGAAAGTCTTACGAACGCTCTTTCCGTATTTGGAAGGTAGGCGAGGTGCTGATTTGTTGGTTTTGTGCCATACTTTTTATCTACGCTATGGATTTAATAATGTTTCTTGTTCGAGGGCTGTGGGCTGATAAGTCGTTGATGCGTCTTTTCCTTAATCGAGCGCTAAAGCTATACCAATTGAGGGGACGTGTTTTAGATGTCGGTGCCGGTGGCAATACCAAGTATCTCGACTTCATGCCTCGTGAAGCAGGTACACAGGTAGCGGTGCTTGACCCAAAACAGGGAGGGAGGATTGATTTTGAACGTGACGCACTGCCACATGCTGATAATTCTTTTGATCAGGTTGTGTTGCTGAATGTGCTTGAACACGTGTTTGCGTACGAGCACCTGATACGTGAAGTGGCGCGCGTCATAAAAACTGGTGGCACCATCATAGGCTTTACACCATTCCTCGTGCGCTTCCATCCAGATCCGCATGATTATTTTCGATATACCGATGAAGCATTGGTGCGCATACTGTCTGCAGGAGGATTAAAGGAAGTCACGGTGACTCCCGTAGGAGCGGGGCCTTTTTTAGCCGCCGTAAATATACTGGTGCTATCTATTCCACGTCCAGTACGTATATTCTGTACGCTCATTGCGCTCCCACTTGACCGACTATTCATCCGGTTGCGACCAAAGACGCAATCAATATATCCGATGGGGTATCTTTTTGTCGCAAAAAAATAGCATGCGTGTTTTGATTCTTACACAAATTGTCGATAGCGAGGACACAGTCTTGGGATTTTTTCATTCGTGGATTGAGGCATTTGCAAAAAAAGCAACGTCAATTGAAGTCATTTGTCTAAAAGAAGGTGAACATTCGTTGCCCGCATCCGTCCGTGTGCATTCGCTCGGAAAAGAAAAGGGAGTCACTCGACTTGGTCGTGTGGTGCGATTTTATCGCTATATATTTTCGCTTCGCAGAGAATATGATGCGGTACTCGTACACATGAATCCGGAATATGTCGTACTTGGAGGTTTGTTTTGGAGGCTCATGGGTAAATCAATTGGCCTGTGGTACACACACAAATCAGTGACGATCTGGCTCAGAATCGCCACTTGGTTTACGCACTATATTTTTACCGCTTCCGCAGAAAGTTTCCGCTTAGGGAGTAAAAAAGTTCTCGTCACTGGACATGGCATCAGCACGACCGTATTTTCAGAAACGCTGCCAACATTGCATGTACCATTGCGACTTATTACCGTTGGTCGCATAAGTCGCATCAAACACTATGAACTGATGGTGCAACTGTTGTCGATATTGGGAGAGCACGGTGTTCTGTCATCACTGACGATTGTTGGTGAGCCGATAACATCTGACGATGTACGGTATACCGAGGAGTTAAAAAAAATGGTGCTCGATAAAAAATTATCAGTGACATTTGCTGGTGGTTTGCCACACCGTGAGGTTGCTTCTGCGCTTAAAAATGCAGACGTTTTCATAAATTGTAGCGAGACCGGGAGTCTCGATAAAGCAATCTTAGAAGCATGGGCGGTAGGGCTTTATGTCGTTACAACAAACGAAGGGATCAGATCGGCTGCCACATTTGTGGATAGGGCGCTGCCATATGCGTCTGATGCACAGGTGTTGGTTCGGGCTATTATGGATTGGCGAAAGTCTGGGGATGAGGTCCGTGCAGCGTATCGACGGCGTGCACATGTGTACGTTTTACAGGCACACAGTCTTGAACATATTGTGTCGACTATCGTCGCGACACTTACAGGCTCCAAGAGAGGTTAAATGAGGTATGTGCGCTATAAACGGCTGTTCATGGAGTGATCGAGCGCTGGTAGCCTCGATGAATACGGTGACCAAGCATCGTGGCCCTGATGGGACCGATATTTTTTGTGCGCCGGATGTGACATTGGGCCACAATCGACTTGCAATCATTGATCTTGATTCTCGTGCGCGTCAGCCGATGGCAACGAGTGATGGACGATACGTGATCGTGTTTAATGGTGAGATTTATAATTATCGCGAACTCAAGGAGGCTTTGTCCGACTATGCATACAAGACCGAAAGTGATACGGAAGTTATTTTGGCAGGATATGCTGCATGGGGAGCTGATATTTTTTCAAAACTGAATGGCATGTTTGCGCTCGCCATTTGGGATACACAAACGAAGACGTTAGTGCTTGCACGTGATCCTGTTGGTATCAAGCCGCTCTACTACCACTATGCAGAAGGGAAATTGGTATTTTCTTCGGAACTCACTGGCGTGCTCAAGTATATTCGAGAGCCACATATTAATGTGGATGCCTTGAATATGTTTTTTGATCTCATGTACGTTCCGGGTCCGCACACACTGGTCGCCGGTCTTCTGAAACTGCAACCATCGACCTACATGACGCTAACCAATGGTGTGATGACGCAGGTTGTCTACCAGACAAACGTCATTGAAAAAAAAGGTGCAACACTCCTAAAGACCATATCTGATTCGGTAAAGCGACAGCTCGTCTCAGATCGACCCGTGGGTGTGTTTCTGTCTGGTGGTCTTGATTCAAGCATTGTTCTGCATCATGTTATGGAGCATGAGGGAAAAGCAGATACATTTACGATTGGGTATGATCTGCCTGAATCTGAAAAGACGAATGTAGAGAACTTTGATGAGAAATTTAACCGTGATATGTATCTGGCAAAAAAGACAGCGGAGCATTATGGAACCAGGCATCATGAGTACACCATACGCTTGCAAGATATCGAAGAAAATCTGGTACATATTCTTGAGAGTATAGATGAACCAATCGGTAATCCAACCATCATCCCTACATACCTATTGAGCAAGTTCGCGCGGGAGCAAGTTGTTGTCGCGCTTGATGGCAGTGGTGGCGATGAACTCTTTGGCGGTTACGAGTGGTACAAAATTACTACGATGCGTACATGGTTACCGACGTTCGTGTGGAAACTCCTCACACCACTCGGTCGGAAATTGAAGAAGATGAGTACACCACTTAATGAGCGTTGGTATCACGCATTTATGGCAGGTGCGAGCAAGGTGCGGCCACTTGTTTTAACTTCTGCATACTGTAGGCCGTATGTTGGAGACAAAGATGCAACGAAACAAGCTGGTGATCCAACGATACAGCATATAAAGCATACGTTCTTTAACGGAGAGCAGATAAACAGTGTGCAGCATCTTATGGATATTGATCGATCTATGTGGCTTGTGGATGAATCACTGATGCGATCAGACAAGATGAGTATGGCGCATGGTCTGGAGATGCGCGTACCGCTACTCGATCTTACAACGGTCTCGTATGCGAATCAAATGGATGTACGAAAAAAGGTCTCATGGAGAGATAGTAAGATTGCGCTAAAAGCTGCGTACAAAGAAATATTGCCGCGTCACCTTTTCAACCAACCAAAACGTGGTTGGTTTACACCGGGAGCAAAGTGGTTGCGAGAAGAGCGTATTATTAAAAAAATGCGTGAGATCTTGAGTAAGGAATATAATCCGCGTACCGAGCGGGTGTTCAATTGGGAGTATGTTTCAAACGAGTTGATCGCAGGACACCTGAATCGTGGTGGGTACCACAGCAAGACGCTGTGGGGACTCATGATGTTTCAGGTTTGGGCAAAGAAGAATAATATTATTTTCTAATATGGTAGGCTACTGCATATGACTACGTGGGATTCGTTTTTTAGAGAGAAGGTTTCTTTGATGCTTTCTTGTCATGTGCGCATAGTTGATATTGGTGGCGGGCTTCGGATTTCAAAAGAAAAGAGTAACCGCTTTGATCCACGGCGTGCATGGATTCTGCCGCTTATAACGAAACATCAATATCTTATCGTCGATCCGGTACCTGATTTTCATCCCGATATTGTGGGTGACATCCATCACTTACCATTTGCTGATCAGAGTGAGGAAGCTATTATGTGTCTTGCTGTTTTGGAGCATGTTGAAAACCCTATACAAGCAGTGGGAGAGGTCTATCGTGTATTAAGGAAAGGTGGATCTACTCTATTCTATGTGCCGTTTCTTTTTTACTACCACGCTGAAACCGGGTACTACAAAGACTATTGGCGCTTTACGCATGATGCTCTCGATCTTTTGTTTAAGGATTTTGTACACGTAGAAATAGCAAAAGTACGTGGCGCTTTTGAAACGTGGGTGCACCTTAGTCCGTTGGGTCGTATTGCACTCATGAAATACGGGGCACGATTCTTGGATCGACTCACGGGAAAAGAAAAGAGTAAGCAAGTGAGCGGGTATTATATTTACGCGCAAAAATGAATACCTATGCAGATTGAATATATTGTGCAGGCTCGCATGCCGACCGAGAAAGCGCATGGTCTTCAGATTGCTCACATGTGTGAAGCGTTTGCGGAATTGGGTCATACGGTAATACTGACGATTCCAAGGCGACAAAATCCGATTTCAGAAGATATTTTTTCCTACTACGGTTTACGTACGTGCTTTAATGTTCGATATCTATGGTCACCAGATCTCGTCTCCCATTTTGGACGTTTTGGTCGCATAGTACAGTACGTTCATTCAGCATTATTTTTAGTGCGACTGTTATTTCATACACCCCCGCATGCTGCACTTATCTTTACACGTAGTGCTGAAATAGCTTGGCTATACAAGATGCGTGGATATACGGTGGTCTGCGAGGTGCACGATTGGCCTGAGTCATTTGGTTCACTCTTTGCGTATTTTTTAAGACGTGTAGATTGTATCCCATGTAATTCAGAAGGGACCGAGCGAGCGTGTCATGCGCACGGTCTCATGCAGACGATGGTCTCTCACAATGGTATTGCTCTTTCTGAATTTGAAAAAGAATACGATGCGCGTAATGTGCGGAGCGAACTCGGTCTGCCACTCAATGCACGCATCGTGATGTATGTTGGTGCTCTTGAGTACTGGAAGGGGGTCGACACGTTATGCGCAGCTGCTCCACTGTTAGCACACGATGTTTGCGTCGTGATCATTGGTGGAAACGTAGAGCAGGTCGCAGTGCTACAAAAAAAATATCCAACCGTACGATTCCTTGGTACAAGACCGTATCGAGAACTCGCCAAAAATCAGCAAGCGGCTGATGCGCTCGTCGTTCCAAATATTCCATCAAATGCGGAATCGACCGTGTACACATCACCGATAAAGCTGTTTGCACATATGGCATCGCGAAAGCCAACTATCGTTTCTGATATTCCAAGCTTGCGAGCCATCGTGAGCGATAAGGACGTTTTTTTCTTTGAGGCTGGCAACGTTCAGTCTCTAAGCTCTGTTATTAGTACCGTACTTGAAGATGTGACTGAGGCTGCAGTGCGTGCAGCCTATGCCTTTAACCACGTCCATGAGTATACGTGGATAGTCAGAGGGCGGCGAATACTTGAAAAAGTAGCCAGAGAAAAAAGGTAAGGGATTTGGTATACTAACAAACGTTATAACTATAAATTACGTATGAACGAACCACGAGACCTTAAGGCATTTGGTATCAAAGAGCTTCGCGCAGTGTGTCAGGCGACTGCACCAAATCCAGCAAAAGAAAGTAAGCTTGGTCGCTTCACTCGAATTTTCTCCATTTATCTCACGTACGTTTTTCTGCGACTACCGTTTACACCAAATCAAATTTCAGTGATTGGAGTGATTGTCTTCTTTATGGGAGTTGCATGCTACTTCTCGTCTGATCTCTCGGTGCAGCTCTGGGGACCAGTATTTTATTTTCTCTCGATCATTCTTGATGGTGTTGATGGGGAAGTGGCACGCTTCCGCTACGCGCAGAGTGTTGTGGGTGGGCAGTACGTGGAGCCAGTGAGTCACGATATTATGTACAGCCTTTTCTTTATGCTTTTGGGCGTTGCGATTTTTGAGCAGACTGGAGAGGTTTGGGTACTCTATGCGGGAGCCGCAGCATCACTTGCAAAACTTATGTTCCGGGCACTGGAACTTCGTTTTTGGATGATTGTGTATCTGGGCACTGAGCGCGAAAACAAAGATGTACAAAATGCAGCACTCGATGCGCGACCATGGTACGTGCGGTCATTTGATTTTTGGAACAAGAATATCTACAGCTATCCGGCTATAGTGGGGCCACTTTTGATCGCCACGTGGTTCATGCATATGGATTACTTCCTTTATTTCTACGCGGTCAGTTTCGTAGGATTGTACGTACTTCTTTTTGCAAAGCAGGTACGATTCTTTATGACAAACACGGTGGTGGCAAAGAAATAGGTCTAGACAATAAAAAAAACCGCGCAAGACCATATGGCCTTGCGCGGTTTTTTTTAATTTGTCACTTGTTGAAGAAGAAAGTCGCGACCAGAAATTCGATCAGCATCCGGTGAAAGTAGGTATGCAACCATGCCCGCTATATCTTCTGGCTTATTCATAGTTCCCATTTCGAGTTGGTCCGTAATGCTCTTGCGTAACAGTGGGAGCGTCGTTCCTGCTTCTTCAGCAAGACGACCAAGATCAGTATCGGTCATGTCAGTCTCTACCCAACCAGGGCAGATGGCATTGACCGTGATGTTGCGAGCACCGAGTTCTTTTGCCCATACTTTGGTAAGACCAATGAGACCAAATTTTGATGCGCAATAGGCGCTGTATCCTGCACGACCTTCTTTTCCAAGTTGTGAAGAAATATTTATAATGCGACCACTATTATGCAATAGTGGGATGAGTGCTTGCGTGAGGTTTTTGACACCTGTGAGGTTGGTTGCCAAGACTTCATCCCACGGATCCGTTTCTTCCACTTCATCGATGCGTGCAGTTTTGCAGATACCAGCATTATTTACCACAGCAAAAATTTCTTGACCGTGTAGTCTAAGAGCAAAATCCGCTATTGCTTTTTGGTCGGCAATATCAAAAGAGTGATGTGTAAAATTGGCGGTATTAAATTCTTCGGCTACCACTGCGAGTTTTTGTGGGTCTCGTGCTATGCCAATAACACCATACCCATCACGCAAAAGGCGTGCTGCAATAGCCTTTCCGATCCCTTGGCTTGCGCCGGTGACGATTATGGTTTTCATGCGACAAGTATAACAAATGAAATAGAGAGGAAGTTTTATTGAGAGAGCAGCTCCGTGCGTGTCTTGCGTTGCATATCATAGCCAAACCAGATGGTATCAAAGGTCACAACGATTGGATCCTGCAGTATTTTTTCATGGAGTGCATCAACTCTTTCAACAAATGTAGTAAGGCTTGCATGTGTATTTACTTCAGGTAGCGTACGTATACGCATCACGGTCATATGGAAAAAATCCTCTATCGTATGTACACGAAGCCCAAAGCGTCGATACACACTTGCCATGCGAGTACGAGCGATCAGAATCTCGCTTGGGATATGCGTACAATTGAGCGTGATGTTGTCCCCGTTATTGCACACAAAATCGAATGTGGCAGTGAGATTTTGTAGGAGGGTACGAATAAAAATAACCTCAGGGTCTTTTGCTATAAGGTCGTATATGTTTTTCGTTTGTGGGGGAAGTGCTTTTTCTGTACTAGTGTCCCCTGAGAGAATGGTTGCATGAAGTGGTGAGTCGATATGTGCAAACCACCCTTGAATATATGTAGACTTTCCGAGGTCGACGAGAGGGGTTATTACTTTTTCGTATACCATCTGCTCAGACATATTGGAGCAGAGACCAGCAAGATGTGCATCCGATGCCCACGTTTTTGGCCAGCTGTCTCGTGTGGGGAATACGTGCACATCACCAGTCAACATCTTTTCACGCCCAATGTGATGATTATCTGCCGCCTTCATAGGAACATTGTACGCTGTACATAAAGAAAAAGAGCCCTGCACAGTGTGTGCAGGGCACGAGAGAGATCAAGAAGACTGTCTTCTGTATCGAACCGGCTTGATCTCGTAGATGTCGGTCTTTTGGAATTGATTCTCCGAGATCTCGATTGTCTTGATGATCAAGAACCCTGTCTGTTCGGTATTCCAGACTTGTATTTCGAGGTCGGTCTCGAAATGTCTCGAGATCATCGTGACTTGGGGCATACACGAAGCGTTCTCGAAAATTTCATCCGCTGAATGCGTCTTTTCTGAAGTGAGATCGATCTTAAGCGGGAAAAACGGCAGTGTAGGACTCCTTCTCGCCATAAGCCTAAAGGAGCCGTTCTCCAGCTGTACGGGGACCACAAGAAAACCTTCTGAAGTCTCTGCGGTCGGGACACCGACCGCGGTGATTTGAAGAGAGCCGACCTTTGTTGCCTTCAATTCATCTTGTATGTGAGCCTCCTTGAGGGTTGAACCTATGCAAAAATATACCATGTATTTTGTACTTTAGCAATAGATAGTGTTTTCTAAAAAATAAAGAAAAAGAGCCCTGCACAGTGTGTGCAGGGCTCGAGTGGTGGCAGTTGTGATCAGAGGCGCAGGGTCTCTCTGGTCACCGTGATCTCGCCCTTTGCGAGCATAGCTTCGTATTCCGCGGGGTCGTTGAGATCCGCAAGGAAACGGAGACATGCATGCGTTGAGCCAGTACCAAAGACACCGCGTCGTTTGTTGTGCTTGATCTCCGCCTGCGAAAGGCTGAGTACATAGAGTCCGCCGTCATCCCTGACATACTTGAGGTGTTCTGCGCCGATATTCGCTGGCAGCTTGATTGCATGGATGCCGATCTGAATGGCGAACTCGGAGATGAGTGATCCGACCAGGTCGTTGCGAGTGATGAACTCGCAATTTTCGATCACCTTGAGGCCGAGTTCTTGGAGCAACTCAAGCAATGCACCGACCTTAACTGTCACGCCGAGTTCCACTGTGCCCCCCGGGATTTCCGCTTCGCCGATGGGGCCAAGATCGTAGGATTCTCTGCCGTCGAGGAACTCGATGATATTCGTACGGCGTCTCCGTGGGATCGCGAGGAGTGCCGGTCGGGGCACATGAACCATGAGCACGTTGCCGTTGGGCAGGATCGGGATCACGTGTCCGCCGTAGGTGTTGAGTCCACCATCCTTGGCGACGAGACCAAGAACTGCCGTATACGGGTGTTCCTTGCCGTCGGCGAAGATTGCCTTCTGTGACCCAAACTGGGTGCAGAGGATCACATTGCCGTGGCGGCCATAGGGGCCGAGAGCGACGATATGGCGTCGTCCCTCGCTCCATTCGAAGGCGCGGAGACATTCCGGATCAAATCGAGTGGGAAGTGGCACATTGACGAGCATGTCTGAACTCCATGTGTAGAACCCTGCGAGAGACTATCCCTCACAGAACCTCCGGCAAAGTAGCATGAGTATTGACTTATGTCAATGGTGCGTGGTGGCGTGGTCGATTGAGATAAAAATACCGAGCACTTCTTTTTCAAACAAAAAAAGAAGTGCTCGGTTGAGTAGAGGTCCAGAGTTGATCAGATCGTCGCTGGATCAATACCCGTTTTCGCCATGACCTCGCGGGCATAGCCCAACAGAGTCGTGTGGATCTCTGGGGTCGCTGCCGCAATAATGCCATGCTTGCGGCCATGAGGCTCCCATAGGTTTCCTTTCCAGTCGGTGATGATGCCACCAGCACGTTCGACTAGCGCAAGCCCTGGTGCAACGTCCCAGTCGTGAAGGTCGGCATTCACGTATCCTCCGACCAGTCCTCTCGCCAGATAGCAGAGGGAAAGATGTGCGCAGCCGAAGATCCGTGCTGCTTGCGCACGCCTATTTGCTTTTTGCATGAAGGCTTCGACGAGCGGAATTCGGTTACTTGCACCGGGCATGTCGTAGACGATCAAGCCTGCTTGAAGGTCAGTGTTCACACAGACCTTGATCGCGATACGTGCTCCGTCTGACAGGAAGTACGCTTCGCCACTTTCCTCGGAGCAATAGGTTTCTTGTTTGAAGATGTCTTTGATGACTCCGAATCGAACAACACCAACTTGCATGAGTCCAAGACCGACTGCCACCAAAGATATGCCAGCAGCCAGGTTAGTGGTGCCATCCACCGGATCAATGACCCATGTCATTTTCTCTGGGTCGATGCGATCGCCGGCCTTCCAGCTCTCTTCTGCATAGATTGCATCTTGGGGGAAATACTGACCGATAAGTTTGGTGATCGCGGATTCAGAAGCATCATCAGCCGCGGTTTTCAGATCACGGAAGTTACCCCCTTTGCTCGCTGACTGAAGATGAGTGTCGGCGAGTTGTCGCACAATCTTGGCACCCTCGGTGACAGCGTTCATTGCTACACCAAAACGAGATGGAAACAGCATTTTTCT
This sequence comes from uncultured Candidatus Saccharibacteria bacterium, assembly GCA_964402035.1. Lineage (GTDB taxonomy): Bacteria > Patescibacteriota > Minisyncoccia > Phycocordibacterales > UBA918 > JAIETH01. Next base: position 163,289 of record CAYOAM010000002.1, on the reverse strand, counting down.
CTCCAGGGGTTCAAGGGCAAGATATGAAGAACGTAAGAACAACGTGATGCGATTATACAACGATTTTAACTTTAAATCAATTAGCACCTCAGTGATAAAAATATTGCCACTAAAAGTCAGTACACTCTGTTATAATCCGCGTAATGAAACCAAAGGCAGTTATTCTTGCAGCGGGAAAGGGAGCACGACTTGATCGGCACGATAACCCGAAACCACTCGTACGCATTGGTCACGAGCCGATGATTGTTCGTCTCGTGCACCAGCTTGAAGAAGCAGGCATTGAAGATATTTTAATTGTGGTCGGATACCGCGGCGATGAAATACGCCGCGAGCTTACCGGACATCATGATATTACCGCACGCATTTCTTTTGCCGATCAACAGGATGCAGGAGTACAGGGACTGCTCTCATCATTTTTGGTGGGATGCACGACCTGCAATGCTCCCACGATTGTGACGATGGCCGATTTGGTTTTTGCGCAAAATCCATTTGTAAGTCTTATGGATATAGCGCGCGATGGATCGCACGCTCTCTATACACTGGTTGGAACTGACCTTGAACACCTTGCTCGTTCGGGTGCACAATCGCGCGTTCGTATTGTCGACGGCTCAGCAACACATATCGGTACTGACATAGAGGATCATAATGCGGTTGAAGCCGGGGTGTATGTCGTACCATTTGGACGGCACATTGAAATGGGAAATCTTATTGCTGCAAAAAGTATCAATCGTTTTGAAGAATTATTGCGAGCACTTTCGGAAGAAAAATCATTGGGACTTATACCATGGCCGTACGATGATTGGTACGACGTGAATACTCCAGCAATCCATGTGCGTGCCAACATGCTCGTACGCAATATGGAGCAGCCGCGAGAGAAACATGCTTCACGTAGCGCAATGCGTGATACCACTCGTTTTTCTTTTTTCACGCGCGATAAACATATGGAGAGCGATATCGTGGTTGAACGAGGACTGATAAAAAATCTTGGAGCGATTCGTCTTATTCCAGAGAAGAAAGCAGATTCAGCGCACTTTATCGTGACCGACGATCGTGTTGATGCACTCTACGGCGACGCGGTACTCAATAGTTTTCTTGAATGCGGGTATAACGTCAAAAAATTCGTCGTACCAGAAGGGGAGCAGTCAAAAAATATTGATGAATATTCACATATTGCTGACGGAGTTTTTTCATACGGTATGGATAAAAATTCCATTATCTTTTCGCTGGGAGGAGGTGTCGTTAATAACCTTGCGGGTGTGCTTGCGTCAACGTTGTACCGCGGTATTGAGCTCATGCATATTTCAACATCGTCGATGTCGCAGGTGGATGCCGCTCTTGATTTTAAGCAGGCTATCAATTCGCGATCAGGAAAAAATCTTATCGGTAGCTATTATCCAGCAACTAAAATCCTCATTGATCCTGAAGTTCTCCTCACGCTCGATCCACGACATTTACGCAATGGAATCGCTGAATCGCTCAAGCATGCCTTGACCCAAGATCCAGCATTCGTAGAAACTCTGCTCGGGTATGCTGATCGCCTCGGGGATGTTGATGTGCTTGAAGATATTATTAAAACGACGATTGCCCTTAAGGTCCCACTGCTCAATGGTGATGTCTATAACGATCGCAATGAAATGTTGCCGCAGTATGGACACAGCGTTGGTCATGCGCTTGAACACCTCTCGTCATATGAACTGTTGCATGGGGAGGCGGTGGCTATTGGGATGGCTGTGTCTGCGGAGGTGGCGCGGCTTTTGGGGATCGCTGACAAGGAAACGGTACGCATGCACTATGATCTCTTGGAACGATACAAACTACCGACAACCGTGCCAGCACTCATCACTGCTGATGATATTTTGAATGCGCTCCATTATGACAAACACTATGTCAAAGGGCTGCCACATATGGCGTTGCCACAATCAGTGGGCACGATTTGGCACGATCGCGGAGTATATAGCGTGCCGGTAGATTTTGAGGTATTGCGCCGCGCTGTCGATATCAACAAGTCAAAGGCTTAGCGTATGTATACCGCACCTCAGATTGAAGCGCATGTGCGAGAGCATTATGGGTACGTGGTACGTGGTACCGAAACATTTCGAGGAGGAAAGGTGAATTCAAGTTTTAAAATTGAAACCGACCATGGTGCATTTGTGCTCCGAATCTATGAAGAGAAAACAGCAGAAGAAATTCTCTGTGAGCTCTCCATCCTAGAAGCGTTGCGTACTGTTGGTTTTCCTTCTCCCGTTCTCGTACCGACACGTAGCGGTGCGCTCGCCACAGATTTTGAAAACAAACCATCTATTCTCGCGACCTTTATTCCAGGTGATGTCGCGGGTTCACTTAATACGGATCAGCTCAGGGTGGTGGGACTGCTACTTGCGCGGATGCATACGATACCGGCTGCTACCGTGTCGTGTGCCAAGAAAACAGTTTGGGAAGGAGAAAGTCTTTCGATGCTATTTGTTAAACATCGGGAATTATTTCTTGATTCAGAGATACCAGGTTTTGATGTCGTTGTTGATTTTTTTGAAACACACCATGCGTCATTTGTATTTCCTCCCACGTTACCGACCGGCATAACGCACCAAGATACAAAGAAGGAGAATATCATTTTGCGGGGCGGTACCGTGACCGGTATTATTGATTTTGATAATGCGTACTATGGAACATTTCTCCACGATATGATGACGACATTGCTGTGGGAGGGGTATGATGGATCACGATTGTCATTTGACCGCTGCTACGCATTCATGAGTGGATATCAATCGGTACGGAAGCTGACTCTGGTTGAGCGAGATTCCTTAGTAGCTGCATTTAAATATCGATTGGTGCGAGAAGTGTTTATTGGTCCTTTTGCTGCGGTGCGAGACAAGGAACATGCTGTAGCTGCTTCGCTCCAATGTATGGAGCGCTTTATAGATTTTACGAATGAGGATGAGCGTGTATTATTGAAGAGTATTGAGTAACACGCATATCATATGAACACTGTTGGAATAATTTTGGCTGCTGGGATGGGGAAGCGGATGCGTGAGCTCACAACAACTAAGCCGAAAGCGCTTGTCGAAGTGCATGGCAAACCACTCGTCCAGTATGCTATTGACCATGCGCGGGCACTGGGGCTTTCTCGAATTATTGTTGTTGGCGGGTTTTATTTTGAAGATCTAGCACGTACGGTACATGCCATAGATCCATCAATTGAGGTCGTCGAAAACACGCAGTACACCATGCAAAATCTCCTAAGTCTTGATGCTGCATTGCCACTCGTCCATGACGATGAGTCCATATTTGTTATCAATGTAGACTACGTGATGCGACCACACACGCTCGCAGCCATGAAAACACAGCTCCATGATTTTTCGGTGTACGGTAGTTTTGATCTTAGGGGTAACGCTGATGATGTGATGACAATAAAAGTGGCGGAGGGGAACCGTGTGCTTGCGATGTCAAAAACGCTCACGGACTTTGACGCGATCTATACGGGATTCTGGTTTGTGTCTGCGGAGCGCATGCCGGCGATGCGCAGGGTCGTAGAAAAATTGAAAAAAGAATTGGATCCCGTGACGACAACTGTGGAGCATATCTTTCGAGAAGAAATTGCACAAGGACGGATCATCACCGCGCAAGATGTTGGGGTATGTGATTGGTTTGAAATAGATACTCCCGAGGAATTGGCCGTAGCTGAAGCGGGGGAATTCTAATATAGAGGTGCTTGTTGTTTGTGGGGTCTGGTACAAATCACATACATGTCCAACTCCTGTACTTTGTTGCCGTATTGGTCATTTGTTGTTACTAAACAGGCATTTGCGGAGTATTATAATGTATCGAGCCACTGTATATGGAACCTAGAGTAACTGTTGGTATTATTGGTGCTGGATATTGGGGGGGTAATCTCATCCGCAACTTTGATTCGTTGCGTGAGTGCACACTATCCTATATATGCGATGCAAAACCTGAACGACTAGAGCGGTATCGTGAAGCGTATAAGCACACAACGTTGGTGACTGATGCCGACATACTTTTTAATGACCCGAATCTTGATGTGGTGGTGATAGCGACTCCTGTACGTACGCACTTTGCGCTTGCCAAGCGAGCGCTCGAAAGTGGCAAACATGTATTCGTGGAAAAGCCGATGACCGAGACGTCAGCGCAGGCGCGTGAACTTATCGCTATCGCAAAAAAGAATAACCTTATTTTGCATGTTGATCACACGTTTATTTATTATGGTCCGGTGCGAAAAATAAAAGAAATTGTTGATTCAGGCGAGCTTGGAGATCTCTTCTACTTTGATTCGTCGCGCATCAATCTCGGTCTTATTCAGCCCGATGTAAATGTGTTTTGGGACCTTGCGCCACATGACATTGCCATACTCAACTATATTTATGGTGGTACCCCAAAGAGCGTTTCGGCAGTGGGGACCGGACATGTGGTGCGGAAAGGTGCCGAACTGGCGCATGTGTCAATACAGTATGAGTCAGGGTTTGTGGCGCACATTCATGTGAGTTGGCTTTCGCCGGTAAAATTACGGCAGATGACTATTGGTGGTCACAAAAAGATGATCTACTTTGATGACATACATCCATTTGAAAAAATAAAAGTGTACAACAAAGGTATCGACCTTGATGAAATGGATCTCAATACCTTTGAGCCGGTATATCGCAGTGGCGACGTGCATATTCCCATGTATGATGGCCAGGAAGCGCTACAGCGTGAGTGTTTGCATTTTCTCGCTGCTCTGAAGACGGGTGAAGCAACACTCACCAATGGAGAAGCTGGTCTTGCGGTCGTGCGTATTTTGGAGGCTGCCGATCTATCGCTTGCTTCAGGCGGTGTACAGATTATATTAGAGTGACAGTCTTCACTAGAGTATGACCGCATACAAAAAATATGTTTCTAAAGACTACCTTATAAAAGGTAGTGTGTTGCGTCTTGAGCGTGAGCATGCGTGGAAGAATATCGACAAGCGTATGCGAACTGCTATCCGCAAGGCACAATCGTATAATCCAACCATCAGAGAGGTCGCTGGGAGCAAGGAAGACGTAGCGTTGTTCTATCCTTTTTGTCCGAATCGTGAGGATCTTCCAGAGGCTATTGATCCTGCACGACAGAAAATGTATTTCGCATACATCGATGATCGTCTAGTGGGAGGTACTATCATCGTGGAAACAGGAGGGCAGCTTTTTTTGCATTTTAATGCCGTCAATGAAGAGGGGAGAGAAAAACAGATTTCGCCGCTACTCGTTTGGCATATCGTGGAGACCTTTTCGGGAAGCGAGTACACGTCTTTTGATGTGGGTGCTTCGTATAAACCGAAATTGCAGAAATTTTTTTCAGGGTGGCAAAACGATGATTATTCGGTCATTATGCGTCCACCGGAATACAAGCCGCAGATTCTCATCAATCCGTTCGACAATGAGACACTGGCGGTGCGACCAGACCCGACGTTTGATGTTTCCGCTGCGCTTGCTAAAAAATTTGGCGGTCGAGAATACACTTTTTTCCCGCGAGCAACGTACGCCATTTATTCACTCTTTCGATGGCTCACACTTGAGGGCGTACTTTGCGCAACAGATGAAGTATGTATAAAAACAACAACCAACTCTCTCTATATCAGTAGTTGTGTTACGAGCGCTATTGAACAGAGCTGTGGCTGGAATCGAGAGATAACACCGCAGACCAAGGCAATTTTTGTCATACACGAGTTTGGCTTTTTTAATGAAGAAGTCCGTGCGTTGCGAGACTATGCGACGAAGCACAACATTATCTTGGTCGAAGACTGTGCATACGCATGGCAAAGTGGGGAAGCAGGAACTTTTGGTGATTATGTTATTTATTCGGTGACAAAAAACTTTCCAACACAGTTTGGAGGTTTTCTGGTGGGCAAGAAATTTGAATATCAGTATATCTGGGATACCTTTGCATGCGTTGATACTGGCAAAGAAGATGTGGTCATGCAGCAACTTTCTCACTACATGAAGGATGAGGAGAGTATTAACAGCAAGCGTCGTAGCAACTATGAGTACGTGCAAAAATGCGTTGGCACCGACAAAACGTTTTTTCCGCTTAAACAGACAGAAGTGCCTGGTGCATTTATTCTCAAGATAGAAAATGAGAAACGGATGCGAGAAATCAGTGCGTTCGTGAGATCGTTTGGTGTTGAGTGCGGAAACTTTTACCACAACAGCGCTATCTTTTTCCCGATTCACCAAAATCTTTCTGAAGGACATTTTGATTACATATTGGGGTCAGTTCGCGCGATGTATCGTGAAGGCTCGGGTCTCGAGTACCTAAAACATACACAATAAATAAGTGTATACACCTCTGATCGACGTGGTGTATGCGCGGGATGTTACGTGAAAAGACCTTGATTATATTTCAAAAATGTGGCATTCTGCCACCGGTCTGAATCTTTTATAGGAGTTCACATGGTCAAGAACATCATTGTTTTCGGCGCCGGTGACGTTTGGAGCGGCTACTGGAAGCGCGCACTGAAAGAAGCAGTTGGTTTCAAGATTATCGGCTTTGTAGAGCGAGACAATGCACGTGCGGAGCGTGCTATTGCAGGGAGACGTGGTGTGTGGACGGTGTCATCTGTCGACCATATACCGAAAAATGCTCCACGTGACGCGATCATCTTTGTGCTCACGATAGAGCATCTGGAGATTGTCCGCGCTCTCTCTGAACAAGGCTTCAAAAACTTCGTCGTCGAAAAGCCGCTTGTGCATTCGCGTCTAGAGCTTGAGATACTCATGGCTTTGATCAGGGAAAAGGGGCTCAGGCTCCACGCCCACGATCATTACATCCTGAAGCTTTTCGGTATCCGAGCATTGCTTGGTCTTGTAGACAGTACTGATCCACGGCTGGTATACCTTGCAAGCCCCGGATCAATCTGTGGTATGGGGGACGCGTATCTCGGCACGGTTTCCGATATCTCAGTCACTGGTGTCGAAGCTGTTCCTCTTGAAATGGAACCGCCATGGTTCTTAAATCAAGAGAAAGCGGAGGTGCCAAGAGGCGGTGTCTCGAATGATCTCCTTCCACACGTTGTTGCGCCTCTTGTGGCGTGCGGGCTCATGGTAGAGCGTAAGGGTGCAAGTCTAGCCGCTGTGCACGTGCACACATTGGACGAGACTGGCAAGGGTCTCATGCCACGTTCGTCAGTAGGTCAGGTCGATCTACTCATTGACATGCGCCTTCAAGGCTATACACCTCATCATCTCACCAATGCGATCAAGGTGAGGTGCGGTGTGGTGCCCGAAGGCGAGAAGTCCGAGTGGTCGCTTTTGGTCATGGGCCAGAACGGCAATATCATCGGCAATCTCCAAGATGGTCGTGTAAAGGTCACGCTCCTGCCACATTCCGGCGGAGAGATAGACCTCACACCAATCGTAGATCCAATGCGCTTTGCTGCACAGGAGATCTACTTTTTCTTCAACAAGGAACTTCCAAATTTTGATGGACACCTCCAAGCGGCAAGTTGCGCTATTCGCATTGCTGAAGACGCTAGGAACAGTTCTCCTCGGCTTTGAGAACGAACTGGCCTAAATTCATTCAGTAAAGGGTCTACCGTGTAGGCCCTTTTTCTTATTGTTTTTTTCTAAAACATATGGCATAATGCCGCCCGGTTAGAGAGCCTTTCGGCTCTTTGTTTTTTTGTCACATTCACATTTGTCACGGAGGACAAAATGTCGGACTTGGTTGTTGGAAGTTTGGAGTGGGCACGCCGGATCAATCTCGAGGTTTCTGCAACTATCTCTGGAAATAGAAAGAAGAGGAAGCTCGAAGTTGAGCGGAAGATGGGGCGACACCCCGAGAGACGTGCACAGAAGATCATCAAAAGTCGCTTCCATGACCGTCGGTGCCTCTGCATGCCCAGCTCCCCGACACTCGAGAAGCAGAACGCTCGTCCGACGATTAGCCCGAGCTTTACTGCGGATGAAGTCAAGCAGCGTGCACACAAGTACGGCTTTGACTTTAAGTGGTTCTTTGCTGTTTTGCGCGAAGTTGGCATTTTCGACTTCATCGAACAGTCGCTTGGCGTGACTTTGGAAGACTCCGCGTATGGAACGCCAATGCTCGTCAATGTGCTCAATGGTAACGATGCACGCATCGACTGGGAGCACTTTATCTACAAGGACCAGCGGGCACGATATTTCTTTGATCTCATCAAGAAAGACTACCGTCGGCACAACCACGAAGTGTGTATCGGTGTCGCGCAAAAGCCGTCACGTCTCTCAATGATGCACGTCATCAGTGCAAAAATCTTCTCACATCTCGTGAATGATCTCCCAAGGAATACGTGGCGAAGTATCGCAAAACTCGCAGCTGTTGCGCTCGATATGAAGAAGGGCAATACTGAGCGGATCGCAGCTTATCAAGAGCTTGCCCGTCATAGGGCTGGAAGTGGTCCAATTGTCGCTATGTTGGATCGGATGGCTGCTGCACTCGTGCTTCCGATTACGCATCCGGCGCGGATCACTGATCTCTCGTCGCTTCGCGGGATCGTTCTGCTTACGGCGAACTTTGGCACAGGTCTCGGCCGAGAGGCGCACTATGCGCGGCTGTTGGGCGGTACTGCTCTCACACATGGAGGACTCCACGTCTTCTATCTGCCGTCAGGCTACCATCCGCCGCACCAACAAAAGGTGGCTGGTACGCATGCAGGAACATACACCGAGTCAGATGAAGCGATGGCATGTTGGGTTGTGACGGAGCATCCTGACTTGTTTGCGCTTCTCCAAGACATGCAACCTCTCGACGCTGCGCCTGTGGTGCCGCTCGAACAGATTCTCGCGGCCGAGTCGAAGTCAATTGACACGCCGGGAAATGCAGAGGAAGCAAAGAAGTATGTTGACGCACTGAAGGCGGCGACTGGTGAGGATGTCACACTTGTGCAGGTGACCACTAGCCGTCATTCTGCACGGGTGTATGCGAACTATGAAAAAATCTTCGGAAGTAAGGGTCTGTTCGTCTACGTCTGCCCTGATCCGGGTCACGAGATCGATGCTCCGGCGAAGGTCAACATGAACCCGATCGTCAACTGGGTCGCGGAGTACATCAAGCGACTCTTCTGGATTTGGGTTGGGTAGTATTACGCAACCGTCTCCAACCCTTCAACCCCCTGCAGCCATTACGCGCTGCGGGGGTTTTATTTTTTAAAATTCTGTGTTATAATCCAAACAGCATAATCCTTACAACAAAAAGGTTGTTCTATGTCCAGATCCAGGAAACGTGCGGCGATTTTCGTGCGGCATGGAGCAAGTCGATACGACGAGCTGCATCGCACACCCGGGTGGCAATTTATGCCATATCGGAAGAACCTTCATCTTACACCGGAATTTTTGGATCTCACTGGTCCAGGCATCATTGAATGCAGAGAGGGGGCGGACCAAATTGCAACGATTGTAGCACCCACACAATCGGTCAGACTGGTCACCAGTCCGCAGTGGCGTGCACATAGCACCGCACTCGTGATTGAGGATTCGTTACGACAAAAAGGATATGTGGTGAGCAACAACCGAGGGGACATTCCATTTGCACTCGGTGTACGCAATATCACGATGAATTCAGGCTTCGATTCTCGTCTATGGATTGAAGCAGATGACGCGTGGCATAAAAAGTGGAATAAAGAGAACCCTGGGAAAAATCCACCCCATAACACCGTCGTTCATCCAATGGTTATCAAGGAGATTCTTCATCTTGAGGGCGGCATGCGGGCGGTCTTTGAAGAAGACTACGGGGAGGTTGACCGCCGAGCATGTGCTACTTTGATGGAGTTGGCACGCGGACTCTCTGGAACGGATGTGGTCATAGTGACTGCACACGAAGACACGGTCAATCTTCTTTTGCGCCGTCGTTTTAACACGCAGCGAACCATACCCAATGGTCATCTTGTCGTCTGCAGTTTTGACGAAGATACACGCCAATGGACATTGGCGCTCCCTGGGCGGAATCCAGGAGATGAGAGGGGGAAATTCTCCGCACCGTCTCTTGAAGAAATCTTCGCGTGATAACACTCCCCGCAGCCACTACGCGCTGCGGGGGTTTTCTTTTTTAAAGGTTGATACTATATACTGCTATTTTGTAGTTATAGGGATATATGCACGTACCATTTCTTGATTTACAAGCCCAATATCAATCTATAAAAAAGGATATTGATGAAGCAATTCATCACATCCTCGATACTTCGGCGTATGCGTCGGGGCCAGCCGTTGCCGCCTTCGAGAAAGCGTTTCAGGAGTACTTGGGAGTTGGACATGTGGTTGCTGTCTCTGACGGCACAAATGCGATTCAGCTTGTCTTGCGCGCGCTCGATATTGGTCCGCGTGACGAAGTAATTATTCCAGCACACACGTTTATTGCGACCGCAGCCGCAATCTCATTCGTTGGAGCTACACCGGTCTTTGTGGATGTGGATCCGGTTACCTACCATATAGATGCATTGCGAGTTCGCGAGAAGATCACTGCGCGCACAAAAGCGATCATGCCTGTGCATCTCTACGGGCAGTCCGTTGACCTTGACCCGCTCCGGGCGCTCGCAGCAGAAAAGAATATTTTTCTCCTCGAAGATGCAGCGCAGGCTCACGGTACACTATACAAAGGGACAAAGATCGGTGGTGGGAGTACTGCAAGTACTTTTAGTTTTTATGCAGGGAAAAATTTGGGAACATACGGAGAAGGTGGTGCTATCGCAACCGACGATGCTGCTCTCGCAGATCGCGTGCGTCTCATGCGAGATCATGGAAGTAGGGTGAAGTACACGCACGAGGTGCTTGGTGGGAATTTTCGTATGAGCGGAATCGAAGGAGCAGTTCTTGGGGTCAAACTTCCGCATCTTGATGCGTGGAATGAAATGCGTCGTACGCACGCGAGAACCTACGCGCGTCTCCTTATGGGTGTCGGTGATGTGGCGTTGCCGATTGAGCCTTCTTATTCAAAGGGGAATTACCATCTTTTTGTCATACAAACCGGGAGACGCGACCAACTGCAGGCGTACCTGAAGGAGCATGATATCCATACAGGTATTCATTATCCAAACCCGATTCATCTTGCACAACCGTACCGCCATCTGGGGTATGCTGAAGGGGCGTTTCCACACACTGAAACGCTTGCGCGAAGAATTCTGTCGCTCCCAATGTATGCGGAGCTTACGTACGCGCAGGTACTCTTTGTCACCGATACGATCAAGGAGTTTTTTAAGGAAACGGCATGACCTTCGATTATGAGTCATACGCTGCGCGGTACGACAACGAGAAAGATTTTGATCGGTACCTTTTGAAATATAAGTGCAACGAACTGTGGAAATACCGTGAGAATCTCGGTGACACTCTCGAGTTAGGGTGTGCGACAGGACTCATGACGGAGTGGGTGTTTCCAAACACGGCGTCTCTTGATGTTGTGGACGCCTCAGAGGAGCAAGTGCTTTTTACCGCTGAGCGGATCAGGCGTGCATTTCCAGAGGAATATACTCGGGCATCGTTCCACCACTCTTTTTTTGAGAATTTTAAGCCATCAAAAAAATACGACACTATTTTGCTTGCGGGTGTTCTGCCAGCACTCAAAGATCCGATAGCGTTTCTCAAGACGATCTCATCGTGGCTAACGCCCGGTGGTTTTATCTTTATTACATCGCACAATGGACTTTCACTCCATCGACGCGTAGGGAAAGCTATGGAGATTGTGAAAGACGCTACTGAACTGTCTGCGCGTGATCGCGAAATGTTTAATCATCAACTGGTGTATACTTTTGACACGTTGCGTGCCGATGTTGAGGCGTCCGGTTTAGAGGTCGCACATCATGCGGGAGTGTTTTTGAAGCCCTTTCCAAATGCAAAGATGTTGGAGTTATCGGAAGATATGATTGAAGGATTTTATAAAGTTGGCTTTGAGGTAGATCCACGTCTCTGTGCGGAAACGGTGATTTGTGCGGTCAAAAAATAATATGCAGAAAATCCCTTGCTCTGTTCCTATATTGACGCTTAATGCGGAAAAGAATCTCGATCAGTGCCTTGCGAGTCTTGTCGACTTTGAAGATGTATTTATTGTTGATGGCAACAGCACGGATCGAACACATGAGATTGCGAAGAAATACGGACGCCCTATTTATAAACAGGTAGATAGTGATGAGCCAAATGTGCGCATCAAGGATTTTACCGCGGTTCGCAATCGCGCGTACAGCATGATCAAGACTGAATGGCTACTCGATTTTGACTCAGACGAGTATCTTTCGCCTGCATTGACCGATGAGATTCGAGCTATTTTTTCAAAAAAACCTAGCATGAATACCGCGTATCAAATACAGAATAAAGTTATATTCGGAACTCATAAAGCAGAGTATGCCTATTCGTATCCCTCATACTTAATACGCTTGTATGCACCGAAAAGTGGCGTTGCCTTGATCCCGGGGAAAACAATTCACGAGAGTGTTGTTGCTCCTGATCATGTCACGATAGAAACGCTAACACATCCGATCTGGAGTTACGCACCCGGTACCTACCAAGCGTCGATTGCAAAAGATAATCGGTATCTTGATATTGTACGTACGCGCATGTTTTCGGATGAGTTATACAAGAAACCACGTCCATGGAATCTACTCTCGAGCATAGGCGAAAATTTTGCGCGCGCGATCTATATTATCCTCTATTCTTTATGGCTCTATATGCGGCATGGTTATCAGAGATCTATGCCGATAAGCCAGGTGGCTCGTAATGCGCGATATAGTGCCTATATTGGATATTACCGCTTCATACAGCTCTATCGACATATGCGCGGACAAAAATCATCGGGTGCGCCCCGCAACGATTAACGAACATGGTTGCTACATTAAAACGGCGAATTTTAGGCGGCGTGGCGCTCAATGCACTTGAGCAGGTGAGTACGCATCTCTTTTCGCTGGTGTCTTTTTTTGTCATCGTCAACGAATTATCTCTAAAGGACTTTGGGCTGCTGCACTTGCTTTTTACGGTTATATCACCCGGCACCGTGATTGCGCTTATGGGTATGGATCGACTGATGGTTGCGGATATCGCCGTGTATCGAGCACAAAAAGAGTTTGGTCGTATCAAAGAACTGGTTCGTGAGTACAGTGTTGCTGTTGCGGTAGTACTTGTGCTTCTCTTCGCTGTTTCGTGGCTCTTTAAAGAGGGGATATCGCACTACTATGATGCAAACTTGACCCCATTCTATTGGGCGCTGGTGTTTCTTATTATTGGGCAGGTGGTTCTCAATCTGACATCGGTGGTGTTTGAAGCCTATGAGCGTTTTGATTTTTCATTGGCACAAAAGACTGGAGAGGCATTGATTCGTACGATTGCGGTGTGCAGTTTGTATCTATGGATTGGTTTTTCTTTGCATTCGGTACTCTGGGCATATGTCATCGCAAAATGTGTTACCGCGTCTGTGAGCATATTTGGGGTGGCGCATCTGTTTCCTCATGAAGCTGAAGTCATTCGCGAGTACCGAGGTATTTTAATGAATATCGTACGCAAGCATGGGAAATGGGAAATGTTTTCGAGTTTGTCGCTTACTATCACCGACAACATTGGTCCTTGGCTCGTCAATTTTTTGGTATCGACAGAGAGTGTTGCGATTGTAGCGTTTGCACAAAAGGTGAGCAGTATCTTTGGTGCGCTCTTTCCGGTTCGAGGGACACTCTTTCCCATCTTGTCGCATAGTATAGCGACGAGTAAGGAGTTGGCGATTGTCATCGCAACGAAGGTAAAAAAATACAGCATGATGATTGCAATTGTGTTCTATTTTGGAGTCGTCCTTTTTATCAGGCCAGTCATAGATATTTTTTCCCCACAATATGGTGCTGCGGTTATGTTGATTGACCTTGCTATGCTGCGCATATTTATAGACGTCTTAACGCTCGGTCAGTCGGCTGTGCTCTATAGCCTCAAGAAACAAAAATTGAATTTTGCTCTTAGTCTTGCCTCATCGGTGATGTCTGCGGTCTCTCAGCTCGTATGTATCCTGCTATTTGGTGCCCGTGGAGTGATACTCTCCTCCTTGCTCGTGAGTTTCCTCAATGGAGCATTTAGGGAGTATGTCCTCATTACTCGTCTACATTTTTCGCTACTCGATTGGAAGGCATTGGTTCGCTTTGACGAGCACGATAGAGTGCTACTTGCACAACTACGTACGCGGTTGTTTGGATGGTTATAAGTTGCCCCACGGCCGCTGTTATACGATAATACCCCCATATGAATTATATACATGCAATCATACGACGTATCAGAAATGCAGATCATGCACCGTCAAGTTATGTCCATCCCTTCAATCTCACAAATGCAGCAAAATTTCTCTATTTGAAGCGCATGCTTGATATCGTACACAATATCAAGGGTGATATTGTCGAGTGTGGTGTTGGTCGTGGACGAAGCGTACTCATGCTTGCATTTTTGACTCATGACGAAGGCAGTCGAAGAAAAATCTGGGGCTTTGATTCATTTGCCGGATTTCCTGAGCCTGTTAAGGAAGATCAGAGCATTAGAAATGTAAAGAAAGGTGATAAAGATTTGCACAGTATTGAATCGGTGACCGCTTTTTTTGTTTCTGCGGGACTGCCTGTAGAATTCGTCCGATCTCAAATCACCCTCATTAAAGGTTTTTTTAATGAAAGCCTTTCAAAGTATCGCGGAGAGGGGATTGCACTTTTGCATCTTGATGGAGATCTCTACGAATCATACAAAGATCCGTTGCGTATGTTGTATCCAAAAGTAGCCCCGGGAGGAATTATCTTGTTTGATGAGTATCTGAATACAACTGAGCATACGAAGTATCCCGGCGCACAGAAAGCAATTGATGAATTTTTTGGCGATCGTATAAAGAATATAAAGCGAGATGTAAGCACGGGAAAGTATTACATTATAAAAGAATAATATGCAGGTGAGTCGCAAAAACATAATTCTCAATATTCGAAAATGGCATAGTGGAGTGCGCTATGTACTCGCTCGTTTTTGGTATCGCATCAGACACCGAAAAGAAGCACCTCTCTATAGGGGACCTATGACTCTTGGTGTACAGGTGGCTCACCCTTCACTTGGAGGATCGCTGATTAGATTTCCGGAGAACTACTCGCATATCGTAGAGGGTATGTATGCTGAGATACGGCAACGACTTACGATACCTGAGTGCCGTCTCGTTGAGACAGGGGATGGTGTCCTCAATAATCTATTGCAATTTGATGAAAAGAAACTGCAGGCTGAGATACAGCGTGGTACTGTTCGCAACGTAAAGGTTCGCAGTGCATTTGATCTACCGTACTTAAAAGAATATGTGTCATTTTTATTTCCTCAAATTGAGGAGCGTGTGTATGGCTCTCATGCCCAGATCGTGCTGTCCGATATTGCACGCGTTCTGGCATGTACTCTTGAGGAAAAATCCTCAACGTTGTGGCATACCGATCACCACTTTGATAGTGAGATGAAGGTGATGCTTTATCTCAATGATGTTACCGAAGAGAATGCACCGTTTGAGTACCTCCGTCACAAAGAAACGAAGGAGCCTGTCTATGTACCGTCGACATATCCACCGCGATACCCAAATGGAAGAGTTCCAAAAGAAGTGATTGAAGAGTATCTACGAAACGGATATGAAACGTATAAGGTGACCGGAGCTGCAGGTACACTCCTTATTTTTAGTGACAAGGTAATTCACAAAGGAAATTATGCCAAAAGAGGGTACCGAGATACGTTGACGCTCATGCTCGACGCCTCACTTTCTCCGCAACAACTACCGCCAGGGCAGGCATATGGCAAGCAAAACAGCACAACTGTATGAAAACGGTCGTGCTAACAATTTCGCGTGGATCTATAGCACGTAATATTTTGCAGAATGATTTCTATCGATTACTTCGCGAGAAGTATCGTGTTTTGTTGGTGACACCAGCGTTTGAGGATCCACGTTTTCTGAAGGAATTCGCACATGCGAACGTGGAGATGTTTGATCAGGAGGTGCTCGATCGAGGGCCACTTGATTTAATTCTTTTCTTTTTCCATAAATACTTGATCTACAATTCGACGGTCAATCAAAAAGCCCGATGGGGAATTATTGGAGATCCAAAATCCATGCGAGTTTTCTATCCCATTTATTTCATAAAGAAAGTTATATTTTCTGTTCTCTCGCGCGTCACCATACTGCGAGATTTTGTCCGAGTGCTTGATTTTTACTTTGCGCAGCGGCCTGCTGTCAGTCACTGGCAGCATTTTTTGCGTGAGCAAAAAGCCGATATGGTTATTGTGACCAATATGGGAGATGACGCTGAGGCTGCGCTCCTCAAAGCTGCTAGGCGGGAGCGCGTGTATTCTCTCGCTATGCCAAAAAGTTGGGATAATCCAAATAAAAATGGGTTTCGTGCGAAGGCGGACATGGTCATCGTATGGAATACCCTTATGGCCGAAGAGATGAAGAAATTTCAAAATTATTCGGATGCACAGATCAGCATCATTGGGGTACCGCAGTTTGATTATTATATAGACAGCACACGGTTACAGACACGTGAAGCCTTTTGTGCTGCGTACGGTTTAGATCCAAAGAAAAAAATCTTGCTGTTTACGTCAGAGGGAAAATTATTTAAAGAGGATAGTGAGCTTTCGTCGGTTATATATACTGCAATTGAGAAGGGGCTCTTAGAGCAGCCGTGCCAGCTCTTGATTCGACCGCACTATGGATTTAAACAGGACGAACAGAAATTTAAGCATTTGTTTGGAAAACCTGACGTTGTTGTTGATCTGCAGAATGAACCGTCGCGCGCTTTTCGCGATGAGTGGGATTATTCTACTGCATCAATGGATAGGTTTCTTAATACCATTTATCACACAGATATCGATATCAACGTACACTCGTCTCTTACGCTTGATGTGTTGCCGTTTGATACTCCTGTCATCAGCATTATGTTTGACGGCTATATTCAAAAGCCGTATCGGAGCTCTATCAGAAGGTGGTATGAGACGTATTACTACAGCAAGATACTCTCCTTTAAAGCAACCACTGAGGTTCAAAACAAGGAAATGTTGTACAATGCCATCAATCAGTATTTGACCGACGCGACCTATAAGAGCACTGAACGGAAACATCTGCTTGAAACCTTTTGTTACAAGTACGATGGACGATCAGGAGAACGTTTTTTCAGTGTTGTAGAAAAGATATTAAATAATTAATTACCTATGCCCGTATACCGTACGCCGGAAAATATTTCGGAGAAAAATAGCGATTACAAGGCATACTATGCCGACAAAGTGAGTTGGGCATCCCGCGAAGGCGTTGCTGTCGGTGAACTTGCGCGCATAGTATCTAAAGATGCACGCATCCTTGATATCGGGGCAGGTGGTGGTGCATTTCTTGCGGATCTAAAAAAGGAAGGGTATAAACACCTACATGGGGCAGATTTGCAGAATTATCTTTCTGATATCAAGCTTGCAGATCTCGGCGGTTTTTCACAAACAAATATCAATAGTGAAAAACTATCGTTTGCAGACGGATCGATGGATGTAGTTACTGGGCTGGCGTTTTTGGAGCATGTCGAAAATGCGTTTCATTTTGCCCGGGAGTGCGCGCGCGTTTTAAAACCAGGAGGGTATCTCTTGGTGACGCTGCCATATATCTACAACATGAAATCTAAGTTCAATTTTTTGTTTGGTGGAAATCTTGATGGGTACACCGCGCACAACGATCATATTATGGTGTTGCCAAAAGAAGTATTCGGAAAATGCTTTTATAGACAGTTTGAATTGGTAAAGGAAATTCCAGGAAATTCATTTTTGAAACTCCCATTGCTTCCATTTAAAATTCGATTTCTACCGCCGTCGCTCTTTGGTAACAAAGTACTCTTTATTCTCAAACGAAAGGCAACGTAGACCGCTTCATGAAAACAATCTTTGTTACGGTGTCGCAGGGGTACTTGGCGCGTACGCTGTTTACTACAGGTATCGTGGCTGAATTACTCAAAGATCCCCATGTCCGTGTAGTTGCATTTGTGCCGCACGGAGCAAAAGATTTTATGGTACGCGAGCATGTACACGAGCGACTTATATTTGAGAGCTGTCGCGATGTCGCGTACACTCGACTTAGGAAAGCATTTGTCTTTTTCTCTCGGTACGTGCTCATCAATGCGACCAGCATCAATCTTGCCTACTACGGATCCGGAAAAGCACGCCAATTCGGGTGGCTCTATGCTGCACTATTCCCGTTACTATTTTTATTGGATTGTGTGCCGTATATTCGCGAGATCATTCAGTTTATAAATGTGCGCTTTTTTCCTGATACTACCTTTGATCATTATTTTGAAACGTACAAGCCTGATGTAGTCTTGGCGTCCAATATTTTGGCCAAAATTGACGTGGCATTCGTGAAAGCTGCCCGACGACATGCTGCGATATCGATCGCGATGACCAAGGGTTGGGATAATCTTGATAAGTATTATTTGCAGGTCAAGGCAGATTATTTGATCACGCAAATTGAGCCGATGGTTGGTTATGCAAAAAAGTATCAAGGATACAAAGCAGAAAATATTCTCGTGAGTGGCTTTCCAGCGTTTGATTTTTACCACAAGAAACCAAAATATTCTCGTGAGGAAATATGTGCGCAGATGGGACTCGACCCATCGCGCAAAATACTTTTTTTTGGATCAGAGGGTGTGTGGTCTTCAAATGATGATGAGATTGTAGCAAAGCTCATTTCATGGATAGAGAAAGACACCTTTTCCGAACCATGTTCGCTGATTGTGCGTCCGCATATTGGGAATATTGCCAACCATCACTTCAACGCCTTTAAGGGTATACCGAATGTGTTTGTCTTTGATGACATGCGAACCGTCGAAGGGTTTCCTGATCTGTGGTATTCCAATGGGGAAGAGATGGATTATTTTGTGAGTGTTATGCATGCGCTCGATGTGTTGATCTCCGTGCGTTCAACATTATCGCTCGATGCAATATCGTGTGATAAGCCAGTTATCAATCTTACGGCTCGAGCGTATATTGAACGTAGCGGTAAAGATTCGACGATAAACCTGTATAAACATATTTTCTATCGTGATTTGTTGAAACTCGGTGGCATCACTCTTGCTGGAACCGATGCGGAGGTGCGTGCCGCTATTGATCAATATCTCAAAGATTCTTCGATCCATGGGCAGGAGCGGCAACGTGTGCGCGATCTCTATGGAAACGACCACGTTGGTTGCTCCGCAACCACCATCGCGTCGTTCGTTTTAGGAAAATTATAAGGTAGTATAGTGATCTATGAGTGAGCCTGCATTTGACGCGAAGTGGTCTTCTATCAATGAAGAAGACAAGGGTAGAGACAATACCGAAGAAAAATCTATTTTTGTTGATGTTGGCAATATGCCGCAGACACAACGGCAGTTCAATCTCTTTCATTACTTTGAGTGGATCAAGCACGAGCTTCTTGCACACAAGGCACACGATGTTCTTGAGATCGGTTGTGGTCGCGGCACGATTGGTCTCTATATGCGCAAGCATATGGGTCTCAAAGTATCACTGCTTGATAATGTCGAAAGTGCTATCGTGCTCGCGAAAGCTGAATTTAAACAGCATAACCTTGACGCTGAGTTTTTTGTCGAGGACGTACTCAAGACCCATTTCCCTGACAATAGTTTTGATGCGGTAGTATCGATTGGACTTGCTGAACATTTTGAAGGGCATGAGATCGAAGCGTTACTTAAAGAGCAATACCGCATCTTGCGCCCCAACGGTGTTATGGTGTCGCTCAATATACCGAAGAAATTTTCAATACAATACCTTAATATTGTCATGCGTACGGTGAAAAAGTTATTGGGTACCTACCATGGTGACGTTCGGAAGGACTATTTTAGAAATAGTCTTACACCAAAAAACTATGAGGTACTGGCAAAGGGTGCAGGATTCAAAGACGTGTATACGATGCGCACATTTCCATTCCCATTTTTTATTCCGATACGCATGACTACTGATCGCGCACTCACCAAGTTCTTCTTGTTCATTGTCCGTTTAAGACGTATATTCCAAAAATATCCGTACAAAACCAATGCCCTGTTTGCACAGTCTCATTTTTTGGTTGGAACCAAATAAGTTGTCGTTTCGGCCCCCCTATGTTTTAATCGGTTTTCCCCTGTAACAGATCCATATCTCTATAGGTTATAGGCTGTATACACCATTCTTATGAAACCAGATATCAAAACAGCAGAGGATTTGGCCGCCATCAGCCTTTCGCCGAAATCGACCGTACAAGACGTGGTTCGACTTTTTGCCACGCATAAACCAGCAAAAACAGGATTTCCTGCTGGCATCGCTCTTGTCGTTGGGAAGGATAATGTCCTTTTGGGTATTATCACTCATGGTGACCTCAATCGTGCCTTAGCCGATTCGATTTCATTTGATGCGCCAGTTACTGAGATTATGAATGCAAAGCCGTTTGTTATCGAGGGACCACTTTCAAATACTGAAATCATTGCTTTGGTCACAAGTAAGGTTCGTGATGAACAATTGCATAAGACACGACTTGAAAAAATAATAATTGTTGATGCAAAAAAGCGAGTGCTCAATGTACTTTCGTTTTTTGATGTGTGGCATGGTAGTGATGTTTCTTACAAGCGCATCGGTGTTTTGGGACTTGGGTATGTAGGGCTTACACTCGGCCTTACATTTGCCGATTTGGGATTTGACGTACATGCATTTGATACCAATCCTGAGGTGAAGAAAAAAATCAAAGCAAAGCAGGCGCCATTTTTTGAAGATGGTCTGCCACCACTCTTGCGCCAATATGGCGGCAATCGCTTTAAGATGGTCGATAATTTTGATGAAAAAAATAAATGTGAAGTGTATTTTATCGCAGTGGGGACCCCGCTTGATGCGAAGAAACGTCCGCAATTGGATCATCTTAAGGCTGCTACGAATACGATTGGTGGTGCGTTGAAGCGGGGTGATCTTGTCGTGCTCCGCTCCACCGTACCATTGGGTACTACTCGTTCAGTCGTCATCCCGCTTTTGGAAAAGAAATCAGGACTTGTCGCGGGGGAAGATTTTTTTGTTGCGTTTGCTCCGGAGCGCACGATAGAAGGGAAGGCGCTTCAAGAACTCCGTACACTTCCACAAGTCATTGGTGGCATCAATCGTGCGAGTGCAACTGCGGCTGCTGCGCTTTTTGGGCGGATGACAAATTCGACACTCATAGTCGATACACTTGAAGAAGCTGAAATGGTAAAGCTCATCAACAATACGTATCGCGATGTGATGTTTGGTTTTGCGAATGAAGTTTCGCTGATTTGTCAGAAATGGGGTATTGATACCAACGAAGTAATTCGTGCGGCAAATATGGGCTATCCGCGCAGTAATGTGCCAAAACCGTCACCGGGTGTTGGGGGGTATTGTCTCGAGAAAGACCCGTACATCTTGATGCATGGTGCACGTGAAAAAGGATATATTCCAAACATCGCACGCTCGGCACGTCAGGCTAACGAAGACATACTGACGCAGCTTGGGGACGACGTCCTTGAATTTCTTGGCGAAGAGTATGCACGAAAAAAACAAACAAAGATTTTTGTACTCGGATTTGCATTTAAGGGACGACCAGCAACATCTGACATGCGCGGGTCAACGACCGTCGCATTGGTTCGAAAGCTGACCGATATGGGGTACACCAACATCCATGGTTTTGATCCGGTTGTTGCTGCCGAGCAGATTGAGGCCCTCGGGGTGAAACACGTAAAATCTCCAGCGCACGGATTCAAAGATGCAGCAGTCGTCTTGGTGATGAATAATCATGAAGATTTTGAGCGTTTCGATCTCCGTACACTTTTGAAAAAAGGCACACGATCAGTGCTCTTTATCGATACATGGGCACTTTTTGAAAAGGATGCGTTGGCACATGTTCCGAACGTAACCTATCGTCGATTATAGTCGTATGTCTCGTTATATTGTCACCAACTTCGCCTACGGTACGGGACCATACCTGCGCACCACCGAGTTAGCTATTGCATTTAACGACGAACTAGAAAAGCGTGGGCAACAGCGGATGCCGGTTATCGTTCCATGGGTGTATGGAGAGAAGCAGAAAGCAATCATGCTCGAAGAGTTTGGGGCGCATATTGCAACTTATCCTCTAGAAATCTTGCTTGTCCCTGTTTTGGGAGCTCTCTTGAAGTCAATCTTTTATACCGGAAAAGCAAAGTACGAAGAGACATTACAGTTTTGGATAGAGAACGCTGATCGTGTGGGCAATGAAGCACATACACATTTACAAAACTCATTTGAGGTCGAAACCTTTGGCGGAGAAAAGCATATCGTTGATGGGAATAATATCGTACTTGAAATCAATCGTAGTCCGCGTATTCGCTATGATATCGCTCCGTCGTATTCAACAACCTTTGGTTACATTGCAGAAATATTAGAACAATCGCTCGTGGTCGGTCGAGATGCTATTGATGTTGATCCAGCACTACTCAAGCAAGGTGTCGCTTTGGCCGATAGTATCGAAGGCAAGCAAAATATGAACCTCATGGCGTATCCTGCAACATTTTCGTGGGATCAACAGGCCTATGCTCCGCGTTATGCAGGTGAGGTTTTAGTCCCACCAATTACCGACCTTCCAAAAGCGAGTACTGAAAAAATGGAGGATGGTATTTTCGTGACAATTACCGGCATTGAGGGACTTGAACGGCTATATAAAGAAGCACGAGAGCTAGGTTTGCGTTTGTATTCAAATGACACTACGGCTGTAGAGGGTGCGACAAAAGCATTGCCGCATATCATTCCAAATCCGGCTATACAGTTTCAATTTGCGCGTGCAGGATGGGGCTCTATTTGGCTCTCAATGTTTTGTGGTACACCACTTGTAGTACCAAAATTTGATCCAACAGATGATCCCGAAATCTATTTTAATAATCGCGCCGTGGCTGGTCTGGGTATTGGTCTAGTATATGAGGGACAGCCACTTGCAGATATTCTCAAGGAGGGGGGCGCGTTGCGTGAGCAGAGTACAAAAGTGTGCGATGAAATCGCGTCTCGTTGGGGTACTATGAACGGAAATACTGTGTCGGCACAACTTATGGCCGATCGATTTCTGGCAAAATAGTGGCGGTTGTTTTAAGGCTTGTTTTTTGGTACCGTTAAGCAACGTTTATCGTCACATAATGGTTAGAAGTAATATGACAAAAATAATTGCCGAGGTGTGCCAAAACCATAATGGATCTCGTGAGACATTGGCAGCGATGATAAAGTCCGCAGCAGAGAATGGTGCAGACATGGTCAAGATGCAGTCGATATGGTCAGCGGATGTCACCAAGCGTGAGCGTTTTGAGGAAGGGACGGTGGACTCCACAGGGAAGCAGACCGCGATCAAACGACCATATCAAGCCGAAGTCGACCGTCTTTCAAAGCTCGATCTCTCCATTGACGATCACCAGTTTTTTATTGATACCTGTGTTGCGAATAATGTTATCCCGCTTACCGCTATTTTTGCGCGTCACAGAATCAAGGATGTCGCAAAACTTTCCTGGAAGGGAAGTTGGATCAAGGTGCCTAGCTATGACTGTGCATCCTACCCACTGCTGCGTGAACTCGCTGAACACTTTGATAATTTTATTATTTCAACCGGCGCAACGTTTGATGAAGAGATAGAAAAAACCGCTGCGCTCATGAAAGAGCTCGGCAAGCGTTTTGTGTTTCTTCACTGTGTGACGAGTTACCCAAATACACTTCCCATGTGCAATCTTGCACGCATGGAGTGGCTGCGGCAGTACACTCCCGAAGTTGGATGGTCGGATCACACCAAGATTGAAGACAATGACATCATCGCCGCTAAGACCGCGATCATGCTTGGTGCTGATTATGTTGAACGACACTACACGGTACTTGCTCCTAGTGAGACAAAAGATGGTCCGGTGTCGATGACGCCAATGCTCCTAAAAGAACTTTCTGATTTTCGCAAACTCTCGAAGGATGAACAAAAAGCACAGATTCTAGCCAAGCGTCCAGATTGGGAAGTCATGATTGGGACTGAGACTCGCGCAATGACCGATGTCGAATTACTAAATCGTGACTATTACCGCGGCCGATTTGCAAGTCCTAAGAAAGATCAGACGAGCCCCGCAGAAGATCAGTGGATCTACAACTGGGAAGAAGTGTCAGCTTTATAGAACATGGATAAAAACTACAGATACGAGGCGTCAAGAAGCGAGAACCCGACGAGTATTCGATATACGATGAGTGGTTTGAGCGACGCAGACAACGAAGTAGATGGGTTTTTAAACATGTTCTAGGTATGAAGATTCTCTGTGCTGTTGCTGATTTCTCGCCGGAAGCTCGACCAGTGCTTGATGCACTAGGCGAAGTTGATTATGTACAACTTACCCAAGAAGAACTCGAGGCGCGGATTTCTGAGTATGACGCGCTCTTTGTGCGTATCGGACTTTCGGTAAACGATACGGTGCTTAAAAACGGAGCGAATTTGCGAGCTGTCGCAACGGCTACCACGGGTCTCAATCACCTCGATCTTATATCAGCAAAAGATCGAGGTATCGAAGTGTTATCACTTCGTGGCGAAAATGAATTTTTAAACACCATCACGAGTACAGCGGAGCTCGCATTTGGTTTACTGATAGATCTCTATCGATACAACCCATGGGCATTTGCTTCGATACAGCGGCATGAACTGCATCTCGAGGAATTTCGTGGCAGAAGCCTGTCGGGCAAGACACTTGGTATTTTGGGAATGGGACGTTTAGGAAGAATTGTTGCACGTGGTGCGGCAGGCTGGGGTATGCGTATTATATTCTGCGACCCTAACGTATCTCCCGAAGAGTTTCCACAATATACTAAAGTAGATTTTGAGACACTGCTCAAGGAAAGTGATGCGATTTCAATCCATGTGCATCTTAAGGATGATACGCAAGGACTTTTTACAAAGGAGGTCTTACAAAAGATGAAGCCATCAGCCGTACTTATCAATACGTCACGTGGTGAAATTGTAGATGAAGCGGCAGTGTTGCGTGCGCTAGAAGCGGGAACGCTTGGTGGCTACGCCACTGATGTATTGGCTCACGAACTCGATCTATTGAAAGAGTTTAAAAATCACCCACTTGTTGAATACGCTAAAGTACATCAGAATTGTATTATCGTTCCACATACCGGCGGCTTGACACATGATTCACGCATTGGCACTGACGTTTTTATGGCAAAAAAATTATCAGCGTATCTCGCTACTCATTAATCTATGGATAAAGAATATAATAAGCGCCCCGCTATTATTGCGATCATCACCGCTCGAGGTGGTTCAAAAGGTGTACCAAGAAAAAATATTAGACCATTGGGTGGCAAGCCACTCATTGGCTACATGATTGAGGCTGCGTCGCAGAGTGCGTGGATTACAAAATTAGTTGTATCTTCAGATGATGATGAGATTTTGGAAGTGTCACGCCAGCTTGGCGGTGATCGAGTACATGCTTTGAAACGCCCACCTGAATTGGCGCAAGACAAAAGTCCGTCACTTCCTGTTATCGAGCATGCGGTCGAGACCCTGGAGGCGCTCGAAGGCATTCGCTTTGATCATGTGGTCATGCTCCAACCAACGACACCATTTACGACAACCGAAGATATTGATGGTGCACTGCAAAAGCTCGTGGAAACAGGTGCTGATTCAGTGATGAGTGTCTATGAAGTCAATGAACATCATCCCGCAAAAGCAAAGCGAATTACCGAAGATGATCGCCTCATGCAGTATGTCGAAAATTATCATGAGACAGAAAATACACGACAAAAACTTATGCCGGTCTATAAGCGCAATGGGGCAGTGTATGCATCAAAACGCGATATTGTGATGGTGCACAAAAAACTCTATGGTGCCGATGATATCGTGACACGTCCGTATGTCGTACCCGGTGAGCGGTCAGTTGATATCAATACTATGCTCGACTTCTATCTTGCAGAAGCGCTGATTGAGTTCTGGAAAAAGGAGAAAGGAGGGAACGAAGGTCTGTGAGTTTAATTTTTAACTAAACTTGGAACCTTTGATTTTCTGGAGTAGTTTTAAACTGGTACGATACTCTATATGAGCTATTACCATAAACGATCCACGAAAGAACATTCTGGTAAGACCGTTGCTGTGAGTGGAGGTTTTGATCCAGTACATGTCGGACATCTGCGGATGTTCGAAGAGGCCAAAGCGCTCGTGGGTGTTGAAGGAAAGCTTGTTGTCATACTCAACGGTGATTCTTGGTTGGTTCGGAAAAAGGGAAAAGCTTTTATGCCGCAGGATGAACGAGCGGAAATTATTGAAGGGTTTTCATGTGTTGATGAGACATACATTTTGGAATCAGAGCGTAGTGATGTATCCGAAGCACTTGAAGTCATACAGCCTGCTATTTTTGCAAATGGTGGCGATCGCAAAAGTGAAAAAGATATTCCCGAAACCGATGTGTGTCGTGCACATGGTATAGAAATGGTATTTAATGTCGGCCGTGGTGGGAAGGTGCAATCGAGTTCAGAACTTTTAAAGCGATTTACATCTTGATGAGTGTCATAAAACGTGCTCTAACTTGATGTATTCTAACTGCGCTGGTCTTTAGAAATCCAGAATGGTATAGTTTCACCCGTATGAAAGATTTACTACGATCGGTTGCCCTTGCAGGTATTTTTGTTCTCCCATTTTTACCATTGGTTGTTACTAACTCTTTATTCTTTCCATTCATCACCGGAAAGAATTTTATTTTCCGAGTAGTTGTAGAGGTTGTCTTTGTTGCGTGGGCAATGCTTGCTCTGTATGAGCCAAAATACCGACCGCGTTTTTCGTATATTCTAGTTGCGGTACTGTCATGGTTGGGTATTATTCTCGCTGCTGATCTCTCGGGTATTAATACGCAAAAAAGTCTCTGGAGCAACTTCGAGCGCATGGAAGGCTTTGTTGCTATTTTTCATGTTGGACTCTATGTACTCGCTGCGGCACATATCTTGAATACGCAGAAATTGTGGAATTATTTCCTCAACACGACTATAGCAGCGGCTTCACTGGTATCCATTTATGCATTTGCACAGTTGGGCGGGGCAATTCAAATTAATCAGGGAGGGGTGCGTGTCGATGCAACGCTTGGCAACGCTGCATATTTCGCCATCTACATGCTCTTTCATGTCTTTATTGCAGGATATCTCTCCGTACGTGCGACCTCAAAAAATATGCAACGCCTGTACATAGGATTTGCTCTGATTTTTGCATACTTGCTCTATCAGACAGCTACTCGTGGTACGTTTGGAGGTCTTGTGGTGGGGTTAGGTGTCGCTGCGTCCTACATAGCGCTTTTTTCAGCAGGGGCTGTCCGCATACGAAATTATGCCGCCGGATTGTTGCTGCTAGTCGTCGTCCTTGTGGGGACGCTCTATGTCGCGCGTACGAGCTCATTTGTGCAAAACAATGAAGCACTTGCGCGTATAGCCTCGGCATTCTCTCTTCGTTCGCTTGATACTCGTTTGGTAATTTGGAATATGGCTTGGGAGGGTGTGAAGGAACGCCCAGTCCTTGGGTGGGGTCAAGAGAATTTTAATTATGTGTTCAATCAAAATTATGATCCTCGTCTTCATGGTGAAGAGCCGTGGTTTGATCGCGTGCATAATATCTTTTTTGACTGGCTCATCGCAGGAGGGGTACTTGGCTTCGTTGCATATTTTGCTATCTATTTTTCAGCGATCTATTACGTTGCGATTCGACCACGCATACGCTCGTGGAAGGGCATTGCTGATGTGGGTGAATTTTCAGTCACTGAACAAGGGGTACTCCTTGGTCTCTTGGCGGGATATATGTTCCATAACTTGTTTGTATTCGACAACATAATCAGCTATCTCTTTTATGGCACCATTCTCGCACTCATCCATACGCGCGTGAGCGTAGCAATGCCGTCTTTTGAAAAGACGGCGGTCTCTAAGGTAGTCATTGATAACATTTTTATGCCGGTTGCGGGTGTGGTGTTATTGTTCGGTATCTACGTACTCAATGTGCCTGCACTTTTGGCTGCTTCGGACATTATAGGAGGTTTTCAAGAACAAACAGTTGATTTACGCTTGGCCGCATTTGATCGCGCACTGTCCCGCAATTCATTCGGTAATCAAGAAATTCGTGAACAATTGACACGGGTGACACAAGAAGCGCTACAGCAGCAAGGTTTGCCCGATGCTGACAAGGCAAAGTTTAAGAAAAAGACTGAAGAAGAATTGGTGAACCAAATTTCTGATACTCCTGACGATGCGCGTATACGTGTGTTCATTAGTTCATTTTATCGTCTGACCGGTGACCCAAAGCATGCCTTAGAAGAATTGAATGCTGCGCTCGCTCTTTCTCCAAATAAGCAACAGATTCTATTTGAGAAGGGTTTGGCACATCTACAACTCAATGACATTCCATCTGCAGTTGCTACTTTTAAGAAGGCATACGATCTTGCACCAAACTACAGTAACGCTCGCATGTTCTACATGGCAGCTGCTCTGTATGATAAAAATGACGCTCTATTTAACGAGCTCAATATTCCTGATTATAAAGATACCTACTATCAAAACGACTTTGTATTGCGCGCAGCATATGATACGAAGCGATTTGATCTCATTAAAGATATTCTGGGTGTCCGTGTAACCAAGAATCCAAACGACTTGCAGACACGCGTATCGTTGGCGGTTGCACATAATGAGAGTGGAGATACTGCTACAGCGATCGAGATATTGGAACAAGCAACTAAAGATTTCCCTGATTTTAAAGAACAAGGCGACGGATACATTGCGCAGCTTAAATCGGGTAAGAAACCTGCAAATTAGGAGTGCGCAGGCGTTGTTGCCTGATGATACCCGGTGAACTCGTTTGTAACATGACTCCAAGATGTGGCAACAATGGAGCATAAGGCATGCATCATGAAGATCATCCCAATAAAAACTCGTCCCTTGCTTCCACCAAAGGACGATTTTTTTGATGCGCTGTGTGCTGGTATTGAGACACTTTCTGAAGATAGTGTAGTGGCACTCAGTTCAAAAGCTGTTGCTATTGGGGAAGGGAGATGTGTACCCATTGTGCCTGACACCGATGTGCGCGCTTTAAAAGAACAACTGGCACAACGTGAGGCTGACTATTTTATAAAACGCAATGTGGGTGAACATCGCCACTTCACGATCATTCATGGCACGCTTATGGGCTCTGCCGGCATTGATGAAAGTAATGGCCACAACCACCTAGTGTTGTGGCCGCACGATCCTATGGTATCCGCCGCTCTGTTTAGAAGTAGGCTTCAAGAAAAATTTAAGATTTCTAACCTTGGCGTTGTTATTACGGATTCTCACAGCATACCGCTTCACAATGGTGCGATTGGGATTGCAATTGGTTTTGCTGGGTTTTTGCCCGTAAAAGATTATCGAGGCACTCTCGATCTATTTGGGAGATTGCTAAAAGTTGAGCGCATGAATGTTGCTGACAGTCTAGCCGTTATGGCAAGTTTTACCATGGGGGAGGGCAATGAATGTACGCCAGGGGTTATTATGACGCAGGTACCCCATGTCATATTCTCAGAGAACATTTCAATAGATGAAAATTTGCAGCTAACCATTCCTCGTGAAAAAGACTACTTCAATCAATTTTTGGGAGGTGCAGAGTGGCAAAAGGGTGGCGGAGGGCATATCATGTAACATGTATGCTGATACAGGAACATGTTGCTCTTAAGAAATATTCGACCTTGCACATTGGTGGCACGGCAGATTTCTTTTGTATCGTCAAAACGAGAGATGAACTAGCGGAGGTTACCCAATGGGCGTTACAAAAAAAGATCACCTTCATGGTGATTGGTGAAGGCTCTAACATGTTATTTTCTGATCAGGGATATCGAGGACTGATTATCAAAAATGAGATCAAAGGCATTTCTACAGAGACACGTGATGGTGGAACATACCTTTCGGCTGGTGCTGGTGAGTTATTGGATGATGTTGTTGCCTATGCATGTGAGCGTGGTGTGTGGGGTATGGAAAATTTTTCATCAATACCAGGGACCGCTGGTGCGGCACCGGTACAAAATGTTGGAGCATATGGGGTTGAAATGAAAGATGTGGTGCATACTGTTCTGGTATATGATCCGCTTCAAAATTCGTTCAAAACACTCACACAAGCACAATGCTTGTTTGCATATCGCCATTCGTATTTTAAGGAAGTAGAAGGAAAACATTTGATAATCGTCAGTGTATCCTTCTTTTTATCTACTTCCGGAAAACCGCGCGTCGACTATCGGGATGTTGCAGAATATGTTGCATCACTTGGTGGTGCGGCCCTGACTCCGAGTATTGTTCGAGCGGGTATTATCACCATACGATCAAATAAATTTCCTGACTGGCATACGGTAGGGACGTTGGGATCATTTTTTAAAAATCCTGTTATCGACGCTGCACATTTTGCATCTCTGGTAGAACTGTTTCCAAACATAGTTGGACACACAACAGATCGTGGGATGGTGAAGGTGCATCTTGCGTGGATCCTCGATCACGTATGCCATATGCGTGGAGTGCGCGAAGGTGCTGTTGGAACCTACGACAGGCAAGCACTCGTCGTTGTGAATTATGGAAATGCCACTGCAAAAGAAATAATATTGTTTGCAAAAAAAATTGCAGATGTTGTGAAAGAAAAAACAAATATCAATATTGAATGGGAAGTGACATACGTACAATAAAAAATATTTAGAAATGTTATCCACATAAAAAATTTATTTTCGATTGTGCGTAAACTTTTTGTGACGGATAATTGTGTGAGTAGCAATATTTTCTTCTCACGAAGAAAATGGTGCGGTCGAATTTCAACAAGCTAAAAAAATTGTCACCACACAATATATATGGCCGCAAAGAAAAAAGCAGCAAAGCGAAAGCCTGCTAAGAAAGCAGCAAAGAAGAAGACTGCAAAAAAGTCATCACGCCGCAAGTAAATATCGTTCACTTGCGAGTGAAAAGCTACACATAAAGTCCTCCCACAAGGAGGACTTTATGCTTTTTTATGGTATGCTACCCTGATGTCATTTTTAGAAAAGCTATTTAGGAAGCCATATGCTGACGAATTGCGCAGAGCGACAGCGCTCGTGCCGCGTATTAATAGTTTTGAGGATACATTAAAAAAACTGGGTGATGCTGAGCTTGCGCAAAAGACACCAGAGTTTTTAAAACGTCTCGAGGAGAATAATGATCTCAATCTATTGCTTCCCGAAGCCTATGCAGTGGTGCGTGAGGTAGCGCGTAGGACATTGGGGCAGCGCCACTATGATGCGCAGATGGTAGGAGGTATTTTGTTGCATAGCGGCAAAATCACAGAAATGCGAACAGGAGAAGGAAAGACGTTGGTGGGTACACTCCCCGCGTATCTCAATGCGCTCACGAAACGCGGTGTGCACATTGTGACGGTGAATGATTACTTGGCACGACGCGACGCGACGTGGATGGGACAGATTTATTCCTTTCTTGGTCTAAGTGTAGGCGTGATCAATCATGATGCATCATATGTGTATGATCCAACGCACGTTGATGATGACACAGTTCGTGATGAGGAGGGCGGGTATAAGGTCATACATGAGTTTTTGAGACCATGCACACGGCGAGAGGCATATGCTGCCGATATTACGTATGGCACCAACAATGAATTCGGTTTTGATTATCTTAGAGATAATATTGAGTACGAAATGGGTGACGTGCGACAGCGTGAGCATGCGTTCGCGCTCGTTGACGAGATTGACTCAATCCTCATTGATGAAGCGAGGACGCCACTCATCATTTCTGCTCCTGCAGGTCAATCTGAAAACCTCTATGCATTGTTTGCTGGTATTGCAAAAAAACTCAAAAATGAGGAGCATTATATTGTTGATGAAAAGTTAAAGAGCGCCGCCCTCACTGATGCAGGTATTGAGCACGCGCAGTCACTCTTGGGTATTGAGAACATTTATACCGATAAAGGAATAAAGTATGTACACCACCTCGAGACAGCAGTTCGAGCACAAGCGCTCTATACGCGTGATAAAGAGTATGTGGTGCGTGAAGATGCGGTGGTTATCGTTGATGAATTTACGGGACGATTGCAGCCGGGACGCAGATGGTCCGATGGACTTCACCAGGCAATAGAAGCAAAGGAAGGTGTGCGCGTACAGCAAGAATCAAGAACCTATGCTTCCATCACGTTCCAAAATTATTTCCGCATGTATGGAAAGCTTGCTGGTATGACGGGTACAGCACTAACGTCAGCCGAAGAATTTTATACGGTCTATGGACTTGAAGTGGTACCGGTGCCTCCTCATCGACCCGTTGTGCGTGATGATCGAAATGATCTTATTTTCCAAACGGCTCATGGTAAACATGAGGCTATTGTGCGGAAGGTGCGCGAGCTTCATGAAAGTGGTCAGCCGGTACTTATTGGTACAGCTTCTATTGAACGCAATGAGGTGTTGGGTGAGTTGCTTACTAAGGCTGGAATTCCGCATCAAATTCTCAACGCAAAAAATCACGAACGTGAAGGAGAAATTATCGCGCAGGCAGGATTGCGCGGTAATGTAACCTTGGCGACCAACATGGCTGGTCGTGGTGTCGATATTAAACTTGGTGGAAGCCTGGCAACAAAAGAAGAGCAAGATGCGGTGAAAGCGCTCGGCGGTTTGTTTGTGCTTGGTACGGAGCGGCATGAGGCGCGACGTATCGATGACCAGTTGCGCGGTCGTGCTGGTCGTCAAGGTGATCCTGGTACGACACAGTTTTTTGTATCGATGGAAGACTCACTGATGCGTGTGTTTGCTGCTGATACCGTCAAGAGCATGATGGGTCGTCTCGGTATACCGGAAGATCAACCGATTGAAAATCGACTCATTACACGATCGCTTGAATCTGCGCAAAAGAAAATTGAAGGTTTTAACTTTGATTCTCGTAAACACGTGTTGGCATATGATGATGTCTTGAATAGACAGCGTCGCTCTATATATGATCAACGAAGGAAAATTCTAGAAGGCTCACATGAAGAAATAGAACTGGTACTACAGCAGGTCATAGCACAGTTTCCTGATCTAGAAAGTGCTACGACTACAAAGAAATCAGAGTTAGGAGATGCAGTATTTTATGGTTTGGTGCGTAAGCTTATTCTTCAAGTTACCGATATGCTATGGGTCGAACACTTGGAGCTCATGGACTACACACGTTCAAGCGTAAATCTCCGTGCATACGGACAACGAGATCCTTTGATGGAGTATCGTAAGGAGGGTATTCGACTATTTGGTGAAATGCAGGAGGCGGTACTAGCGCGGATAGCCGAGATGATGCCGCACCTTGCTCCAGCTGCCATTCAATCTGAGGAAAAAGAGTTACGAGATGTCCAGAAAAATGCTCGACTTATCGGGGGAAGCGAGACAGAAAATGTGCCTGCGAAGGCCGTTTCAAAAAAAATATACAATCGTAACGATGTAGTCACGATAACGAACGGTACCGAGACCAAGGAAATAAAATACAAGAAAGCAGAAGAACTTCTAGCGGGAGGGGCGTGGCGTATCGTGGCATAGTGTTTTTTTAAAAACCTACTATACTAAGAGCATGAAAATAATCTTGCGTATTGTTGTTACCGCTCTCGCCCTCATGGCTGTGACCTATATTGTGGATGGTATAGAGATAGCCAATATATATGTAGCCCTACTCGCAGCACTGGTCTTGGGTGTACTCCATCTAGTGGTGCGACCGCTACTAATTGTGCTCACGCTACCGATTACCTTCCTAACGCTGGGCCTTTTTATTTTTGTGATCAATGGTTTATTGTTTTGGGGAGTGAGCGCATTTGTGCCAGGGTTTTCTGTCGCAGGTTTTCTACCTGCCCTTGTAGGGTCGGTACTTGTGGCTATCATGAGCACTATTGGAAATAAACTTATTACATGAGTCGGTACATACCGTACCTCTTTTTTATTGTGCTAGTAGCTCTTTCTATTGTCCCATTTTTTGCATCCCCCGTAATCGATACACTTGAATCGTTTGTTACCGGCCATACCGTAGGGAGTTATTTTTTCTTTGTTGTACTACTAGTCTTTGCCACGATTTGTATGCCCGTCTCGGTATTACCCATGATACCGATGCTATCGATGATATTTGGGCCGTTTACTACGGGAGTGCTGTCAATCGTTGGTTGGACGCTGGGTGGATGTGGAGCATTTCTTATTTCGCGCTGGGTGGGACGTCCGTTTGTGGGGAGATATATTTCTCTCTCTCGGCTTGATAGTATGATTGAAAAAATTGGTCCGCATGCAACGTTCTGGGGAATTGTACTTATCCGTCTCTCGATGCCCGTTGATCTCACCAGTTATGCGTTAGGTTTTGTCAAAGGTATTCCATTTTGGATTTTTGCAAGTGCGACGGCTCTTGGTGTCACCTGGTTTTCGTTTGCTTTTGCATACATGGGCAATGCATTACTTGCACACAACAGCCAGACGCTCTTCTTTGTCGGTTTGGCGTCAATGTTGGTGTTTAGTGCAGGTTGGTATATGCTGTGGCAGAAAGGAAGATCCAAGTAGTATTGAGCGGGAACTCTATGTTTATAGACGAAATAACAATCCAAGCAAAAGCGGGGAATGGCGGCAATGGTGTCGTGCGCTGGCTTCGTGAGCGCAGCAGACCGCTTGGAGGCCCTGCAGGTGGAAACGGCGGCAAGGGCGGTAGTGTATTTATGCGTGCAATACGGGATAACAATGTGCTTGCAAAATATACCGGTTCGAAGATATTCACTGCAGAGAGTGGGGGGGCCGGTGAAGATAATAGTCGTTTTGGAAAAAATGGAGAAGACCTCTACATTGACGTACCGGTTGGATCCGTCGTCACCTGCCATTCTTCAGGTAGAAAATTTGAGCTGTTTACGGCAGGGGAAGAAGTCTGCATTTTAAAAGGGGGGAATGGTGGACTTGGAAATGAGTATTTTAAATCATCCACCAATCGTAGTCCTGAAGAGCACACGCTCGGGAAAAGCGGTGAGGAAGATGCATTTACTATTGAAGTCGAACTTGTTGTTGATGTGGGGATTATCGGTGAACCAAATGCTGGTAAATCTACATTACTGAATACAATTACGAGAGCGCAGTCAAAGGTTGCGAGCTATCCATTCACGACACTCGAGCCGCACTTGGGTGACCTTTTTGGTTTTACACTTGCAGATATTCCGGGATTGATTGAAGGAGCAGCTTCGGGGAAAGGGTTGGGTCACACTTTTTTGAAGCATGTAAAGCGCACAAAAATGCTCATCCATTGTGTCTCATGTGAGCAGGAAGATCCTATGCAGACGTATCAAAATATACGAAAAGAATTGGGACTCTATGATGCAAGTATTTTTGAAAAGAGCGAGTGGGTCGTGCTTACTAAAACTGACGTACTGACACCAGAGGCGGTGGCCGAACGTAAAGCTCTTTTTGAGAGAGCGGGGCATGTGGTGTATGCCGTCTCTGCCCTCGATGATGCATCAATCAAGGTATTTCAAGATGCACTGGTGAGGGCTTTGAGAGAGAACGATTCTTCTGCTACTATGAGCGGATCATGAGCGAACATACCTATCTGCCAACCATAGGACTCGAAATACACGCTGAACTGAAAACGCAGACGAAGATGTTTTGTGCATCTCAAAACGCACCCATGAGTGCTATGCCGAACACGCACGTCTGTCCTATCTGTATGGGGCATCCGGGTACGTTACCTGCTGTGAATAAACGTGCGGTAGAGGCGGTGGTAATGGTAGGTTTGGCATTACGAGGTACTATCGCGACCTACACAGAGTTTGATAGAAAAAATTATTTCTACCCGGATATTCCAAAAGGATACCAGATCAGTCAGTACGCATATCCACTTGTCAGGGGTGGAGCGCTATTGGACATTGCGGTTACCCGCGTGCACTTAGAAGAAGATACAGCGCGATCCCTACATGATCAAGGTGCTGGAAGTCTTATTGATTACAATAGAGCTGGTGTACCTTTGATGGAGCTTGTGACGGAACCAGTGATCCATGACGCAAAAACCGCATCAGATTTTGCAAGAGAGTTGCAACTGTTGCTCCGTACACTAGGGGTTTCTAATGCCAATATGGACGAGGGACAGATGCGGGTCGAGGCGAATATCTCGGTAGGCAAAGCAGGTGTTTTGGGTACCAAGGTAGAGGTAAAAAATCTGAACTCATTTAGATCTGTTGAAATGGCTATAGCCTATGAGGTATCGAGACAGATAGCCCTACTTGATGGAGGAGGAAGTGTTACGCAAGAGACGAGAGGGTGGGATGAACAGAAGCAGCTCACTTTCTCTCAGCGAAAAAAAGAGTCCTCCCATGACTATCGATATTTCCCTGATCCAGATATTCCAAAGATTAATCTATCAGTTACAGATGAAATAAGCATATCTCGTTTAACCGAGATTATGCCAGAATTACCAAGTGAATTGCGCTTAAAATATGATTATCTCGGATTACCGAAAAACATTGCAGATACACTTGTATCAAACATAGAAGCAGGTAAATTTTTCCAGAAAACTGCTCGGGATCTAACTGACCCTGAGCTTATACGACTCACAGCAAACTACATCACTACCGATCTGATGAGTCATATGGACCTTGATAAGACCTTAAGCCTTGAACATGCATCATCTGAGAGTTTCATAGATTTAATGACCCTAATAGGCAACAATTCCATTACTTCAAGAGTAGCAAAGGATATGCTGAAGGAGGTGGTTTTTGAAGGCAAAAATGCTGCTGTGTTGGTGAATGAGAGAAATCTGGGGGCTATGCCTGTAGAAGAGATCATGAAAGTGGTCGAAAGAGTGGTTTCAAAGCATCCTGACGTGGTACAGGAATTTAAAGCTGGAAAAGTTGCTGTGTTACAGTTTCTTGTGGGTCAATGCATGAAAGAAACTAAAGGGGCTGCTGCTCCAGACCAATTGAAACGTTTCCTGCTTGAGCGAATAGGCTAGTATTGTAAAGAAATTTCGTTAACTTGTATTTTTTGATGCAGGTTGCTTTATGCACAGTGATTACTTGTTTTAGACTTTCAAACTGTTCAGTAGGCGTATAATAAAATTTATGAATGTTATTGATATAGACGGCGTGCGTTTTATAAAGGCATCAGATGCGGCTGATCAGACCGGCTATACAACTGACTATATAGGCCAGCTTTCTAGAGCTGGAAAGATTGAAGCAAAGCGCATCGGTCGCGTTTGGTATGTACGTGAAGAAGATGTTCTTTCATACAAAAAAAATAATAGACGTTCAAACAAGGAGAAAACATTGGAGCATATTGAACTCGTAAAGAAAGAACTACCGCACGAGATTCATAATTCTTTGTATAACCCAGCACTAATGCCCGAATATCGGAAACGTCTTTTGCATACTAAAATCACGTATGAGCGAGATAATGCTCCGCTAGATCCTCCGTTTTCTCGAGAAGACGATGAGGCAGTCCATATTCGACTAAATAAAGTTGGAGATGTTGTAGCTGAATTAGACCATGATACTGAAGTTGTAGTTGAAGGTAGTGATAATATTGATGGGGATGACGAGGAGTTAAAACTCGAGGTTGATGTCATTGAAAAAAATGCAGATTTGAGTTTTAAGAAAAGTGAACCGCTTATGGAGGGCGAACTTAGTATTACTGACTTAGAGATTGAAGAACAGAAGGAAAAGAACGTGCATACTATTCCGCACCCGCACCATGTCGTGGCAGTGCCTCCAAATTTTGTCGAAAAGTTAGAAAGAGTCGGTATTACGAGTGCTGTCGATAAAAT
The DNA here is from genome assembly GCA_964402035.1 of uncultured Candidatus Saccharibacteria bacterium. GTDB lineage: Bacteria > Patescibacteriota > Minisyncoccia > Phycocordibacterales > UBA918 > JAIETH01. The sequence continues at coordinate 125,544 of CAYOAM010000002.1, read as the reverse complement.
TCCGGTTATAGAGAGATCGGTGGCTAGACCATTTGTATTTGCCCTGGTCCCGTTGGCCGTTATGGTGGCTTTCTGCGTTAGTTTCTCTAGTGTTTTCTTGCAAAGGGTTTTGGTGTACGAGAGAGGTGAGAGCATAAAAACAGGACCGGTATATAAAGCTTCATATAATCTTGCGGCGGTATCGAGTGTATTGAAGCAACTCTCACGCTAGTACTTTGTGCTTGGTGGATAGCGGGTATTTGAGTAAAGATTTCCACATATTCAGAAACCAGTCGATTCAATGCTTCAAAATACGTATATACTTAGGAAATAGTTGCCTCGGGTAATATTCGCATATGGATCAGACAGCCAATATAGAAGATGGATTGATGTCCGCTGTGGAAGCGGGACGCCAATTTGGTTATACCAATGACTATGTTGCTCGATTGGCACGCGAAAAGAAAGTGCTTGGTACTCGAGTTGGTAGGCAATGGTTTGTAGATGCAAAATCCCTTGCTGTTTTTGTTGAAAATACTGAAGAAATAAAACGTCAAAATGCTGAACGAGTCCGAAAGGAGCGGCTTCGAGAGCGCGTCGAAATTGGTTCAAGAAAGGTTGTTATGCAGGTATTGCCAGTGCCGCAGTCACGAGCTCTCGTGTTAGCAAAAGCTGGTTTGGTTTTATGTGCAAGTGTAGTGGTAGGTGCTTTTTTCTACGCCAATATAGCATTTCCGAGTTCGCAGGTGTCATCTGCTACCGTAGTAGAGGTTTTACGTTCAATTGCTGCTGAGCTCTATAGTATGGGTGATAGGACGGAAACGGCGGCAGTACAAAGCACTGCAGTACAACAAGAAGCATCTGCCACTGATAAAAAAAACCAAAGTGGTATGGTGGTTGTTCCACCGAGTGACACTCGTTCACTGACCGAAATTGCCGATTCATTTTCAGACGAAGTGAGCGTACAGAAGGATCCTGAGGGTACATCAGGTATTGTGACGCCTCATTTTAAAAATAAATCAGAATCACAGTATCGTTTTCTAATGGTTCCAATAGAGGAGGAAGTTAGCACGTCAACGTAGATGTGGATAGTCAACGGTTAGGACGACGTATGTGCTGTATACTTTAAGATATATCATCTTATAAATAAGAAAAATCCTATATGCCTAGAGTACATATTGCAGGTCTGATAGAAGATTTTAGAAGGTCGACACTTGTCGCTGGATTTGTACTTGTTGCTTTTTTGGCAATGTATGTTTTTCTTGAGCCGACGGTGATTCGTTCTCAGGCCTTTGATCAGTTTTCGATTTCACAGTCGGTGACTGCTGAAATTTCTTTTGTCGGCACTGGAGCTGATGTCACCATGGATACCGCAATCCCCGGCCTCACAGGAGGTACTGCGAACGGGGCAACGCAAGTTCGTGTTTACACCAACAACAACACCGGCTACACGATGACGATTGCCGCGAGTGGTACTCCTGCAATGCAAGGAAATACTCAAGGAGGTAGTATTCCGAATTATACCAATGCAACGGCGGGGATACCTGACTTTTCACATTCAGTCGGTGCCAATACTGGTGAGTTTGCATATACTGTCTCGGCTAGCACTACTTCAGACCTAGCACAAAAATTTCTTGACGATACGGCAGCATGTAATACTGGCTCTGCAGATACCAGTGGATCTTCTTCATGTTGGTATGGTTTAAGTTCGTCTGCAACATCTACAATACTAAGAACAACTGCAACAACTGCTTCAGGAGCAACGACCACCTTTTTCTTTAGAACGCAGATTACTTCAAACCCGGCTCCTTCAATCGCTGAAGATACCTATACCGCAACTACAACACTGACTGCAACGGCTAATTAATACAGGTATGCATCTAACAATACGTAGCGTGGTACCATACACCGCTCTATTTCTGCTTTTTGGTACTTTTTTTATATGCATACCACTGGCTGACGCTGCATACCCAATTGAACAGATTCCCGGCGGTGATCAGGTTTTTGGCGATTTTGTTGTAGGACCAACAAAAGTAGATCTCACAATAGAGGCAGGCAAGGATCGAGTTGTCGAGCTTATGGTGACGAATAGAATGGGTGATAGACGCCTTTTTTCACTCGAGGTTGAGGATACAAAAGGTTCTGATGATCCTGATCAGACGGTAGTATTACTTGGAGACGATCGAGGTCCGTACTCACTTAAGGATTACTTTAAGTTTCCGGAAAAAACGTTTGAACTAGGGCAGGGCGAGCGAGCTCGTATACCAGTGACTATTTCTGTACCTGCCGATGCGCAACCGGGGGGGTTGTATGGTAGTGTGCTTGTTACTACGACATCGGTACCAGAATCAGGAGAAAAGCCAGTGCAGAGTGGGGCAAAATCAGGTTCAGTTATCATTTCTCGAATCGGGGCTTTGTTTTTTGTCACGGTGCCCGGAGATATAGAAAAAAGTGGTGAGTTGCAGAGTTTTAAAACCATTCCTGATACACCTTTTTATGCAAACGGGCCAATACATTTTCAAGTTCTGTACAAAAACACTGGTTCGGTACATTTGAATCCTTATGGCGTTCTAAGTATAAAAAATATGCTGGGTGAGGAGGTTGGCGTTGTTGTCGCTGACCCATGGTTTTCATTGCCACAATCAGTACGACTTCGTGAACTGAGCTGGGACAGGCCATATCTTTTTGGACGATACACGGCAGACATAAAAATTAATCGAGGCTACGACAATATTATTGACACCAAGAGCGTCACGTTCTACGTAGTCCCCTGGAAGCTGTTAGCTCTCGCTGTTCTGGCTCTAGCTCTCGTCTTTTTCTGCATACGTTTTATAGTACGGACATTTGAAATAAAGAGAAAGTAAAGCGTCAAATCTATGTGTAAATCTCCACGCCACATTGGTATTGCGGTCGTCACTGTTCTTCTCTCGCTGTCTACGGCATCGGCACAAGTCATGCAAAGTACTAGTTATCGTATCGAGAGCGACAGTATCAATATTGGTGGATCATTTAGCTCGTCGACGTCGTACAAACTTGAAGATACGATAGGGGAAGTTGCAACTGGTTTTTCAAGTAGCACCTCCTACAATCTGAGTGCTGGTTACCAAGCCTTACAGGCCGCCTATTTAGCACTTTCTGGTGCAACTAATGTTACGCTGTCTCCTACGCTCGGTGGGGTGACGGGCGGTGAAAGTAACGGATCTACAACCGTTATTGCGACTACTGATAGTTCAGGTGGATATCAGCTCACCATTGCTGCCTCGACAAGCCCTGCAATGAAATTTGGTGCAAATACGATTGCGGATTATGTACCAGCTGGTGCAAATCCCGACTACATATTCTCTACGGTGGCAAGTGAATCACATCTTGGATTTTCTCCCGAAGGTACCGATATTGCAACACGATTCAAAGATGATGGGATAGGCTGCAATACCGGCTCTGGTGACACGAATTTTGCATGCTGGGATGGACTTTCGACAGTAGCACAGACAATTGTGTATAGATCTTCAGCGAATACCCCCACGGGGACTTTGACGCAAATACGCTTCAGAGTCGGCATAGGAGGTTCTGTAAGTCAGGCTCCAGGGACATATACAGCGACAACAACAATTACCGCGCTCGCCTTATGAAATATGTTTTATTATTCATAACTATATGTGCAATCCTGGTTAGTAATAATGTCTCGTTTGCTGTTACTGATACATTTACTATCTCGCAAAGTGTTGTTGCGGCTGATACGGGAGCTCCTACTATACCGCTGAATGTTTTGGCAACCGCGGTGGATAGCGATGCTATTGATATTACTTGGGATGCATCGACCGATGATATAGCGGTCACTGGGTATCAAATTTTTCGTGATAACGTCCAGATTGCAACGACAGCGCTTCTTGCATACACAGATACCGGACTTACTGATAGTACGACATACGATTACAACATTACGGCGTTTGATGCCGTCGGAAATATCAGTGCACGCTCAGCAACCACATCCGATACAACGTTTGCTCTAGCGACTTCAAGTCCTACTGTAACTGGTGCAGGGGGAGGCGGTGCTGTAGTACCTATCATTCCTCAGATCACAAATTTTCGCATAACCGTTGATAAACATAGTGCAACTTTATACTGGGAGACTTCAATTCCAACGCGCGCAACTGTTTCGTGGGGGATTTCGTCATCATTTGAAATGGGTGCCTTAGTAGAACGAACGTTACTAAGACGACACTCCACACACATTGTAGATTTGAAGCCACATACTCGTTATGAATTTAGGATTATTGCGACAGATCGATCAGGCAATGAGACCGTACTACGACAAGATATTTTTGTAACTGATCGCGATCTCGACCTAGAGGCCCCGCCAAACGTTTCCCTCTTGCGGGGTGCCCCTGACGGAAATGATGCTGTGCTCATGTGGAAAAATCCGCTAAGTGAAGACTTTAGTCATGTACGCATCATAAGAAGCTCTATAAGCTATCCCAAAGACCCATTTGATGGTGAATTGATATATGAAGGGTTAGACACTTCTTTTCGTGATAATGGGGCTTTTAGCGCTTCAGAACGGCACTACTATACACTATTCTCGTACGATAAAATCGGCAATAGCTCATCAGGCGCAATTGTGCGGGTTGCTCGTCAGAATCCTAATTCTGAAAGTCCCACTCCGATACAAGAATTCGAGACTGCACCCCTGTATAAACCTTTTTCATTTAGTGCTATACATTTTTATCAAAACGGAAAGGAGGTTTCATTCATCGGCAAAGAGCTAGCTATAGATAATTTAAGTCCGTTTGAAATAAATATACCGTATGAAGAGCTTCCTGAGCATCTAAAAACTATCATTGTTACTTTGCACGATTCTGTTGATAGTACTAAAGAATTTTCATTTTTATTGAGAATAAATAAACAAAAAACGGCTTATACTGGACTTATCTCGGCCATCCGAGATATCGGTAGTTACCCGATTTCAGTATTTGTGTTGGATTACAAAAATAGAAGTCTTTCAAAAGCGGAGGGTACCTTGCACGTTGTTCCGTCATTAAACATGATCCCTATGACTGCGGTTCCTGAAACAACATTTACCGATTACATACTTTCGATACTTAGCCGCTGGACGTTCGCTTTTTTCCTATTACTCATGTTGTTGCTTATCTACACAAAGCTCAGTAAACAAGAAAAGAAAACAATAGCGACAATTTAGAAAAATTTTAGAGGAAATTTTGGTACATATTTATCCACTACTTTTCTAATTTTGATCCGTAAAATAAGCGGTTGAACGGTACAATATTGAGAGCGCAATACGCAGCGCTTTTTTTAGAGCAGTCGAAAAAGCTAAGTATGTACAAAGTAAATCGTTCTTGGGTAGCAAGAAAATTAATCAGCACTGCATGTGTTGTGAGTCTTTTTGTTGCCATGGTGTTTGTAGGATTTACTCAAACAGAAGCTGCGCCTAATTTTCAAATAAATTATCAGGGCAAGTTAACGAATGCTGGTGGTGTCACGGTTGCTGATGGAACATACCATATGCGATTCTGGTTGCTCGCATCTCCGACTGCCGCGACAACTACTGCAGTATGGACCGAGGATCGAAGTACAGCGGCTGGAGATCGCATCACAGTTAGGAATGGACTTTTTAGTGTGATGCTTGGAAGTAGTACTGCGCTAACATCAGTCGATTTTAATCAAACGCTGTATCTGGGTATTGAAGTTGGTGGTTCTGCTGGCTCACCAAGTTGGGATGGGGAAATGTCTCCACGCAAAATTTTAGGAACCGTTCCTGCCGCCTTTGAAGCAGATCGTCTTGATGGACTGACGTCTTCACAATTTTTGCGAAGTGACACGTCGACTTCACTTGCAAGTACATCTGCTTCGACACTACTTACGATCACGCAAAGTGGTACTGGAGATATTTTAAATATTTTTGATGGAGCAACCGAAGTGTTTACCGTACTCGATGGAGGAAATGTGGGGGTGGGTACCACGACGCCGATCACCAGACTCGCAGTGAATGGTACTACGACCGCGACAAACTTCAATGCTTCTTCGGGAGAAATCTTGACATACAATCAAGCGGCCGTATTTTCAATTGTTGAAAATGAAAGTATGTTTGCTGGTCTTGGTGCGGGACTTAATAAATCGACCAATGGTCAGAATACTGGTTTTGGATTCAACGCATTAAGATCCGATACCACGGGAGCATTCAATACCGCGTTTGGTCACAATGCATTGTATACATACAATTCGGCGGGAGGTAGCAATAGCGCCTTTGGAGAAGGAACGCTCTATGCAAACCAAAGTGGCGAATCAAACAGCGCTTTTGGACGTGCTGCACTTGATGCAAACGTTTCTGGTGGTTTTAACAATGCATTTGGGAACAGCAGTCTTGGAGCAAATGATGATGGTGCAGAAAATAGTGCATTTGGCTATAGCGCGCTTGGCAGTAATGTTACCGGAGATCAAAATACTGCTATTGGTAATTCGGCACTCTCGAACTCATCAGGCAATACCAATACTGGCGTCGGATATCAAGCAGGAAATACTTTCTCATCGGGGAGCAACAACACCTTCTTGGGAGCCAATGCATCGAGCATTGCGACAAGTCTCAACAATGCAACCGCTATCGGCGCCAATGCGGCTGTTGAGATTAGTAATGCATTGGTACTTGGTGCGTTAGGTAGTAACGCTGTGAATGTCGGTATTGGCACCTCAACACCACAGTGGACACTGCAAGTTGCGTCAACGACTCCATACCTTGCAATCACCGACACCAATGCGGGTACAAATCAAAAACACTGGCTCTTTTCAAATCTTAGCGGTATTTTCTCGATTGGCACTTCGAGTGATGATCTCACTACTACCTCGTCACTCTTTAGTATTACCAATTCCTCCACAACTCTTGCGCGTTCATTTTCAGTCACGGGTACTGGAACAAGTACTGCGGTAAATGGCATCAACATTGCTTCTGGTTGTTTTGCGGTAAACAATGTCTGTGTTGGTGCAGGTTCAACAATTGATGGATCGGGTGATACGAACCGTATCGCGTATTGGTCCGATACCGACACGCTCACATCAAATGCAGGCTTCACATTTGATGGGACGGTACTTGGTGCGCCGTCACTATTGGCTGTCGGGTCTTCAACAATTGGTGGTGGTACACAGCAGACTGGACTTACGATCAATGGTGGGGCGACGACTACCGGCAATATGTACCTGGGGGGCAAGCTCACGATTGGCACGACAACGACCGACGTGGCGACATCCACAAAAATTTTGGTGCATGCTGGTACTCTCGTGCAAACGCAAGGTGATCCAATTCCGTTGGGTACGTATGACACTTTGGGACTTGCACGACAGGTATTTGTTTCAGGAAAATACGCGTATGTCGCAGATAGCGCATCCGGTCTCCAGATTTTTGATATTTCAAATCCCGATCTACCGACATTACTGGGTACGTACGACACTTCAGGTACTTCGTATGGCGTATATGTTGCGGGAAAATATGCGTACGTCGCTGACGATACTGCTGGTCTCCAAATCATTGATATCAGTAATCCTTTTGCACCACGCTTGGCACGCCTATACAACACTCCCGGTCTCGCATCCGGCGTGTATGTTTCTGGTCAGTATGCGTATGTGGCTGATGGGTCTGCCGGTCTGCAGATACTCGATATCAGCAATCCATTTATTCCTCGTCTCGCAGGCACATTCAATACGTCTGGTATTGCAAATGGTGTTGTGGTAAACGGGAAATACGCCTACGTTGCGGATGGAAACGCAGGTCTCCAAACTATTGATATCTCAAATCCGTCTTCGCCGACGCTTGCAAGTACCACAAATACGTCAGGTTCCTCTCTTGCTGTCGCACAAGCTGGTAAATATGTATATATCGCTGATAGTGGTTCTGGTCTTCAGATTATTGATGTAGCGGATCCTTCGCAGCCTGCTATTGTTGGCAATTTTGACACCGCTGGTACCGCAAACGGTATCTATGTAACGGGAAAATATGCGTATATTGCCGATAGCGCATCGGGAATTTCTGTTATCAATGTCGCATCTGCAACTGCACCATATCAGGTTGGTACGTATGACACTGTTGGCTCAGCGCTCGGAACCTATGTAGCTGGAAAATTTGCGTATGTGGCAGACGATAGTGCTGGACTACGCATTTTTGATATCGGTGGAATAGATGTGCCTGCAGCAAATATTGGAGCTCTCGCAGCAAATCAGGTGAATATTGCCGAAAACCTTGTTGTCGATAACAATGCATACATCAACGGGGGCTTAAATGTTGGTGATGGCGGGTTGTTGGTGACGGGGCAAGGAAGTTTTAGCAAAGCAAGCTCAACATCACTCGCAAATATCTATGCGTTAAATGCCAATATTACCGACAGTACCTTTAATGGTATTGCGGACGTGATGCAGATTTCACACAGCGCAACAGGAACTGCACCAGCGGCTGGCATCGGGACAGGTTTATTATTCTCAACACAAGACGCCGGATTAAATGCAACGGCGACTGCACGCATTGCTGCGGTGTTTACCAATACTGCAATTGCAACACCACAATCAGCGCTCACATTTTCAACAAAAAATAGTGCAACGGTAGGTTTGGTAGAAATGGCGCGACTTACATCGCTCGGCAATTTTGGACTTGGAACAACAACGCCAAATTGGACGCTGCAAGTAGCCTCAAGTACTCCATATCTTGCGCTCTCAGACATCGATGCAAGTACCGACAATAAACATTGGTTACTCTCAAATCTTGGCGGTACCTTTTCTATTGGGACTTCAAGCGACGCGCTTACCGCCACCACATCATTATTGAGCATAACCAATAATGGTTTTGTAGGCTTTGGTACCGCCGCAGCAAACACTAAAATGGAAGTTGTTGGTGGTGCTGCTGGTACTGAGACGGGATTGCTTTCATTACGTTCCAATGGCGCTTCCGCAGGTACCGCAAGCACGTTACGTTTCATAAATAGTACGACGGCAGCCGCTACCCAAGGACGTGGTGAAATCGCTGTCATTCGTTCTGCGGATACGTCTGCCGATTTTGTCGTTCGTGTTGCAAACATCACACCAGTCGTGACCGAGCAATTTAGGATCAATGGTCAATCAGGCAGTATTGGTTTTGGTACATCCTCTCCGTCAGCGCGCTTTGCCATTCATACTCCTGCCAGTTATGGCAGCACGACACTGTTTGCCCTTGCTTCTTCGACAGCAACAGCGACAACGACACTTTTTAGTATTTCAAATACGGGATCAACAACAGCACGAAACGGCATTGATATCGCGACTGGCTGTTTTGCCATGAATGGCACGTGTCTTCCTGCAACAGCGCTCACGTCGCTCAATGGCCAGACGGGAGCTACACAGATCTTTGCAACAACCTCGAGTGATGGTGGCTTTGGATTTTCATCTGGTAGTAACATTCATACGCTCAATATCCCTCAGGCAAGTAGCATTAATGCACTTGGTCTTTTGACGTCCTCTGACTTCACGATCTTTGGCAACAAGCTTGGAAGTACCTCGATTGATACATCAGCCGAACTTCTTTCAATCTTGGGAGATGAAACAGGCACTGGTTCACTTGTGTTTAACACCAATCCAAGTTTTGGAGGCAACGTCTCGTTTGCATCCACAGTGACACAAAACGCGACGACCACCTATCTAGTGGCGTCTTCAACAATCCGCATCATCGGCGGCACTTCTTTCCCGACTAGTCCGCTAGAAGGCACCATGTACTTTAGGACTGATCGCGGGCAGATGTACACGTACGCATCTGGAACGTGGCAGGGAGACAGGAGTACGGCAACTTTTATCGTTGCTGCGTCTGACTCGAATAACAAGGAAAAAGCTGATTATATAGCAGATGGTGTTCGTGACGAGGTTGAGATTAATCGCGCTATCAATGCTGCGTATGTAGCGGGAAATGCATCTTCAACGCATGGTGGTATTGTCTACCTTCTTGAGGGAAATTATTATCTTGGAACTTCAACGAGAATTTCAACTTCAGAAAGTGCTTCGATCGTTTTGGCAACGGGCACCACAATGATCGGAGCGGGGAATGGCACAAAGTTAGTCGTAGCTTCTTCAACACTCTCTGATTCAGTAAACAACTATGCGATCTATTCGGTCGCTCCATATGTGCGAGTTTCAAACCTCAGCATGGACGGGAATATACACAATCACCATGTCTCTCAAGGCTGGGATGGGCTGTATTTTAATGAGGGATCCGCAAGTTCGACCATTGAAAATCTTTATGTACAAGATTTTGGTGGGTCAAATAGCGCCGCAGTGCGAGTGAAAGCAAACAATGTGCGGATTATCGACAATCAGATTATAGACTCAGGGGATCGGTCTATTTATGCTGGCAGTGCAAACGTTGGACAGTATACCTATGGCCTTATGGTGCGCGGCAACACGATACGCGGCTCGGGTGTGCGTGGTGTAGATGCGGCACAACTTATTGGTGCCGATGTGTCCCACAATAATATTTCAGGTGTTGCATTTGACGGCATTAAGATTGGTGAAGATTCGAGAGAGGTGATGGTTACCGATAACATCCTTGCGTATATAGCAGGTAGTGGTATTGCTGTAGATTACTCATTTACACCACCTAGAGCAATTACGATTAGGGGAAATAGTATTAGTAGTACGACAGGGAGTGCTATCTCAGCTTTTGGTATGAGTGATAGTGTGATTGATGGCAATGTCATATATAATGCCGCTGGAAATTCGGCGGATAGCAACATTTTCTTGCTGGGTGATCAAAATATCATTAGTAATAACCAAATTACTGACTTTGAGGGCACCGGATATGCTATTGAAATTTCAGGATTCCTTGCAGGTAGTACCGACAACACGCTTTCAGGAAATCGCTACTCTGGCCCAGGAGCCGAGCGCATTTCTGATGGGGGTACCAACACTCGCTATCTTGAGACCAATCGCATCACACTCGATACTCCAGGCGAAGTTGGGTATAGCCTCCTTACAATGACTGGCTCAACGTCGGTAGCGTTGGCAAACTTAACACAGCTGGGAACGGGTGATATCTTCAACCTTGCAAATGTTGACGGCAGTCTATTTACGGTTACAAATACTGGCCGAGTAGGTATTGGTAGCACAACACCAACTGCAAAACTGTCGATCAATAGTGATACGCCAACGTACGGAAGCGAACTTATCACGAATGGCAATTTTGATACGGACGCAAGTAGCTGGAACCTGGGCGCGTGTGTCGCATGGAGTGCGGGCAATATCGTATCAAACGTCTCCGGATGTACTGGTTCGAGTGCCTCAACAACATTTGCAGTTGTTGCAGGAAAGACCTACCAACTTACCTTAAATATTTCTTCAACCACCCGTGAGCAAGTGACGTACTTTTTGTCACCAAGTGTAAATGCATATCAGAATTGGGGACCCTTTGGTGCTGGTACATCAACCGTCACGTTTGATTCAGGAGTAACGGGTACAGAGACCATTACATTTACCGGGAATACTGTTGCAAATACATCTGCGTGGGCACTTGATTCTGTTTCTATAAAGGAAATTAGTACGACAAGTCGTGCGTTTACGATTAATGATATCTCAGGTATACCAATACTGACGTTGGGTGGAAAACAAGACGGCAATATTGCTATTGGATCAAATGCGCTCTATACCAGCACCTCAAGTATTCAGAATGTAGCAATTGGCGACAATGCACTACGAAACAACACAAATGGAATTGAAAATACGGCGGTAGGCTACAACACATTAACCTTCAATACAACTGGTTTTTACAGTGTTGCTGTTGGTACGAATGCACTTTTTAGTAATACGGTGGGTAGTAATAATACTGCTGTCGGTACTAATGCATTATTGAATAATACAAGCGGTAATTATAATACAGCGAGCGGGGCCTTCGTTCTCTCAAGTAACACAACTGGTACATACAATACTGGTAATGGGTATGGTGCGCTGAACAGTAATACAACAGGAACCTTTAATACTGCAGTCGGTTGGGATGCTTTGCTACGAAGTACATCAGGAGCAAATTCTGTCGCAATTGGTGCAGCAGCACTATATTTAAACAGATCCGCAACTGCAACAGTCGCTGTTGGGTATGGTGCAGGACTGGGTGTTTCTGGTGTCACAGCATCGCAGAATAATGTATTTATTGGTACTTTAGCTGGATCTGGAAACACGACAGGGAATAATAATGTGCTCGTTGGATATGGCGCTGGCAACAATCTTACCAGCGGTTCAAACAATATCGTGCTTGGGTATGATATTGATGCACCAAATGCACTTGCCACAAATACGCTCAATATCGGAAATATATTGTTTGGCACAAATATAAACGGCACACAGGGTACGCTCTCGTCTGGCAGTCTTGGTATTGGCACCACGACACCAAACTGGACCCTCCAGGTTGCTTCAACAAGTGCCTACTTTGCGCTCACCGATACTGATGCGGGGACAGATCAAAAACACTGGTTGCTTTCAAATGTTGGTGGGGTGTTCAGTATCGGTACCTCATCTGATGCACTCACGGCAACATCATCACGATTTACGATTACGCAAGAGGGAAATGTTGGTTTGGGCATGAGTAATCCAACCACTCGACTCCAGTTACCCGACGATCAGTACAGTAGTCTTGGCACGAGCGCCGATGCGAAGTTTGTCTGGGAGACGGCGGATGCAGATGCAAATCGATTGAACTTAATTCTCCCTGAAAATGATGGAACTAATGTACCGGTTTTTGTGGTGGGTGATGCGAGTGTAGACAACGTTGATCTCACCGTATTTAATGGTGCCTCGGATCCGTTGGTTGTGGTTATGAATGATGGAGGGACAAACTACAGCTCTTTTGATGCGAGTGGAGTCTTTGGTCTCACCAACCTAAGTGTGACCGCAAGTGATAATTTATCACTTACCTCTGGTACGGGAGCAAGTGAGGCGATCAACTTCTATACAAACGCAGGGTCAAGTCTCCGTATGACTGTCCTCAATGGTGGCAATGTTGGTATTGGTACATCGTCGCCAAATTGGACACTCAATATTGCCTCTTCAACACCATACCTCGCACTCACCGACACTGATGCAGGTACCAACATGAAAAACTGGCTCATCTCAAATCTTGGTGGTGTGTTCTCAATTGGCACATCGACGGATAGTTATTCTGCGACATCAACAAAGTTTAGTATTTCGATGGCGACAACATCGATCAATACCGGGCTTGATGTATACAGTGGGGCAATTACGTATGATCCGGTGGCAAACAATACGTATATAGAACGTTTGAACACGGGTCCAATAGAATTTGAAAATGATGCAGGGGTACTCAGTTGGATCAATTTGCCGATCAGTGCATCATCAACATCGGGCGCTGTGCAGTCATTCTCGGCACAGATAGATAGCAATCAGCTCTTCACGATCTATGGACAATCCAATGGCTCCGGTGCGCTCCAGAAAGCTCGCTCTGTTTTTGGTACATCGACCAACACGGTACTTGATTCGACCAACGTGCCATACGGCTCGGTACTTATCGCAGACGGAGCACTTTGTGTCGACAATGGTGCAGGCAACACCTGTGCATCGTCGGCGCGCACGCGTGGTTTTGTCTATGCCGAAGGCTCTTCGCTTGCGGGCTTGGATTTGGCTGAAGTGTACTTGAGTACTGACCTTACGCTGCAAAAAGGTGAAGTTGTGATGTTTGATCCGGATCATGCTCGACACGTGTCTCGTTTTGATACGGCAGTTGCAAGTACCACAAGTACCCGTTTTGCGGGCGTGGTTTCATCGGATCCTGGACTTCTGCTTGGAGGATTTACCGATGATGTTACAGCAGAAGCAAAAATCCCATTGGCTCTTGCTGGACGCGTACCAGTACGGGTAAGCAACGAGGGTGGCGTTATTGCTATCGGTGATCCGATCTCTGTTGGCGGCGAACCAGGCTACGCTGCTCGTGCAACTTCAACAGGAGTGATTATCGGTTTTGCACTTGATGCTGAGACATTTGCGACAACTTCAACTTCAACCATTGATGTCTTCCTGAACTACACGCATCGTTTTGCGGACAATGATTTTTACATTGATCCAGTATCAGGAAACATTGGTATCGGCACCACATCACCACAATATGCACTGCAGGTGGTTGGCGATGTTGCGGCACAGTCTTTTGTAAACGTATCAACCGAGAGTGCCAAGAAAGACATTACGCATATCAGTGCGTCAACCACTGATGCTATAATTGCAGACTTAAAAAATATACAGGTAGCGCAGTATCGATACAATACAGAAGAGGAGAGTGCGCCGTTGCGCCTTGGTCTCATTGCGGAGGAAGCACCTTCGGCCGTCCTCTCAGCAGATGGAAAAGGTGTCGATATATACAAACTGGCTACTTTCAATATCGCTGCCACACAAGCACTTTCACTCAAGGTCGATAGCCTCGAGACTCGTGTCGTGAGTTTAGAGACTCTGCTTGCGGGCGGTGGGGCAGCAGTGGGCAGTTCGGGAGTCTTGGGTGTACTCCATGATCTTGGTATCACTATAGAAAATGGTGTTGCATACTTCAAAGGCCTCTTTGCCGACACACTCACGGTCGGTACAAGTGAGAAGCGTACCGGTATTACGCTCTATGACGAAGCAACGGGCGAACCGTATTGTCTCTCGATTGAAAACGGAGAGACAAAGACGGTGGCGGGAGAGTGTGTGGTCGTTCGCCCTGTGGTAGAAGAGATCCCAAATGACCCACCTATTGATCCTCCTCCACCTGCGGAAGATGTGCCTCCAGAAGGAGGAGATCCGGTGATCGAACCAGTACCGGACCCTGAGCCAGCTCCTGAACAATCACCAGAACCATCGCCTGAGCCTGCTCCGGAGAGCGGTGATGGAGGATAAATTGTTGAGACCAGGCAGCAATCCCAAGGACGGTCCTTGGGATACACATCCTAAAAAACGTATGCTCAAAACCTTCCTCAAAACCCACCTCAAACTCGTCATCCTCGGTGTTATCGCCATGGTTATCATTGGTGCATATCCACTCGCATCTCGCGCGATACTTATTTTCAGTCAATCCCTTCGCTCTAATCCCAATCTCGAAAATGGATTAATTGCGTATTGGTCATTTGACGGAGGGCATGCAACATCGAGCAATGCGACCCTTGTCACGACCGCCAGTTCTTCCGTATCTTCAGGTGCGGGTGATAATAATGGGTTTGAAACTACATCGGGTACAGGGCTGTTGGATGCTGCGGTCCTTGATACGGGTTATATGAGAGATACCAATTCTGGCTCTGCAACTTCCGTTGACGGTTGTGGAACCTTTCCGCAAAGCGAAGATGATCAACATGTGTTTCAAGATTTTAATATATCGGTGTCATCGGTAACATCGAACGATCCTATTAAAGGTATTCAGTTGTTTACGGTCGGCAAGGTGGATAGCGCCACAGGGAATAATCTGTTTTGTATTGCTCTTTCGTGGGATGGTGGTACGAGTTGGACAGCTGCAGAAAGTTCTGCAGATCTTGGAATAACTGACCAAGTAGATTTCTATGGGAGTAGTTTCTACAAATGGGGACGTACGTGGTCGACGTCAGAACTGAGCAATGCAAATTTCCGGGTGAAAATAATGCCAGATGCTGACTCGTCGACGTCCCGAGACTTTGATCTAAATCAGCTTGGCGTGATCGTCTATTCTGATGGCTACAAAGACCACACAGGCAAAGGATATACCGCAATACCACAAAATGCGGTGATTGATGCTGTAGGAAAGATTGGTAGTGCTGTGTATTTTGAAGGCACTGAAACTGGTCTTGACATAAGTTCGGTGAATAGTGCGGTAAATACTAATACCGGTAGCATCGCATTGTGGATGAAACGGGATTTTGCAGACTCCATTACCACTGACAAGAACGTTTTCACGATATTTACCGATATATCTAATTATTTATCGTTGAACTACGACAATTTCAATGATCGGTGGTCGTATGTGCACGTACGTGGCGGGACACTCGATGAAGCGACGACGCCCGTGAGCGCTATCGGTACAAGTACATGGTCGCACGTCGTCGCCACGTGGGACACGACGGCTGATACGATCAAACTCTATGTAGATGGTGTGGAAAGGTCCTCAAGCTCTGGCCTTGGTACATGGAGCGGTACGCTGCTCATTTCTCTCGTGAGTGATACGAGTACTTCTTTTCTTGGATCAATAGACGATTTTAGGATTTATACTCGTGCGCTATCTATTGACGAAATCAAACGTCTCTACCAAGTCGGCGCTACTTCGAAAATCAATACTTCTATGAGTGGGGCAAACACCGCTTTGGAAAATGGACTCGTGGGGCACTGGACGTTCGATGGAGCTGATGTTGATACGAGTTCTACGACAGGTGAAATTATCGACAAGAAAAGTACCACTCGTGGAGATTGGATCAATCACGCAACAACAACGGTGCCTGGAAAAATAGGACAGGGAATCCAGTTTGATGGCGTAAATGATTATGTTTCAACCAACAGAACAATTGCTCAGCTTGGATCCGGAGCGAAAACGATTGCGATCTGGGTATATCCCTTAGATTATGGAAGGACCGCATCAAATATATACAGTTTAAGTCCGCTAATTATGGATGATGCGGGATATTTTGGCATCATGGTTGGTACATCGACAAATTATGGTACTATAAATCGTATCTGGGCTTACAATTGGGATAACACTGCGAAGGCTGCTGACACAACTTATGCTGTAAATGAGTGGCAGCATATTGTAGTGGTACATGACCTGACAAATTTGAAGATTTATAGAAATGGTGTATTAGCTTCATCCACACTAAGCATAACAACAGGTGTAAATACGGGGACCTATTTGGTTGGTAGCGGATACAATGATGTTCCTGTCCATTATTCAAATGCAAATATTGATGATGTTCGTATTTATAACCGCGCTCTCTCTTCAGACGAAGTCAATCGCCTCTACGCTATCGGTGCTACCGCAAAAGTGAACACGTCCATGGCAGGAGCAAATACGTCTCTAGAAACTGGTCTCATGTATTATACGACTTTTGATGGCTTAGATGTGGATACGAGTTCAACAACTGGCGAGATTATTAATAAAAAGAGTACGACACGCAGTGATTGGGGAAATCATGCATCAACAACAGTGCCGGGGAAAATAGGGCAAGCGATTCAGTTTGATGGCGTTGACGATTATATTAATGCAGGTACGGGTATTGCACCTTCAAGCGAGATCACTATTTGTGCTTGGGTATATAGAAGAACGAGTCGAAATAATGCTACCGCAGGTTGGCAAGATATTATCGCTCGTTCAAGTACAGCTAATACGGGCAATTATGTTTTTGAGTTTAATACGATTGGGGTAGATGAAGCTCTAGTTTTTAACACAGGAGCAACCTACGTAGCGCCCAATACTGTCTTAGACGTAAAGCAGAACACTGATCCTCGTCCGTTTACCTTAAATACATGGCATCATCTTTGTGCGACATATATATCGAGTTCTGGCACGGGTGCACTATATTGGAATGGTCAATCGCTTACGCTCCATAGCACAGAAAATGAAGCCCTCAGAACTACAAGCGAGAGTCTCTTTATAGGAGGTCGCACGGGAAGCAGCGACATTACTAATGGTAATTTGGACGATGTACGGATCTACAACCGTGCACTTTCTGCAACCGAAATAAAACGCCTCTACGACATAGGGCGGTAGGTGAGGTATTGCAAAACTTCCTCCAAGGAGAGTCCTTAGACTATTCAAGGGCTGTCCTTGGAGGAAGGGGTAAGCATGCTACGATAGAGGCATTATCTCTTGTTATTTATAATGTTCTTTTTCTATGGCTATTAAAGTTGCAATCAATGGTTTGGGACGCATCGGGCGGACGTTTTTTCGTATGGTCGCAGAACGTTCGGATGTCGAGGTAGTGGTTGCAAACGACTTGGGGGACATCAACAACCTTGCGTATCTTTTGAAGTACGATACTGCCTATGGTCGTAGCCCATTTTCTGTTGAAGTAAAGGAAGGTGCTTTAGTGGTGAATGGAAAGACAACCAAATTTATCAGTGAGAAAGATGCGACCAAACTTCCATGGGGTGCACTCGGCATCGATGTGGTGGTTGAATCAACGGGAGTGTTTGAGACCTACGAAAAAGCAAAAGCGCACCTCACGGCAGGCGCAAAGCACGTCGTCATATCGGCCCCAGCTTCTGGCGATCCGGTAGCAGCGGGTGTGAAGGGCGCTACGGTACTGATGGGTGTAAATGAAGCTGATGTCAAAAACTGCGACATAAGTAGCAATGCATCATGCACCACCAATGCTGCAAGTCCTTTAATTGCAATCCTCCATGAAGGCGTTGGTATTGAGCGCGCACTTTTAAATACTGTGCATGCGTATACTGCCACACAATCACTCCAAGACGGTCCGGCGCGTGGGAAGGACATGCGACGAGGACGTGCTGCCGCACAAAACATAGTGCCAAACTCAACGGGTGCCGCAATAGCAGTGACAGAAGCGTATCCGGCTCTGAAGGGGAAGTTCGACGGCATCGCACTTCGAGTACCGGTACCGGTTGGCTCTATCGTTGATATTACCTTCGTGTCTTCTCGTCCAACAAGCACAGAGGAGATAAATCAGATTATGATAAAAGCGGCAGCGTCTGAGCAGTGGAAAAATCTTTTTGCAGTTACGCATGAGCAGCTCGTTTCCTCGGATATCATCGGCGCAACGCACGCTTCAATTGCAGATCTTGCATTTACCCGTGTCGTGGACGGTACCTTAGTCAAAGTCCTCGGCTGGTACGACAACGAAACCAGCTACACTGCAACTCTCGTAGCGCACGTCGTCAAAGCCGGAACGAAAGCCTCTGCTTAGACGAACAGAAGACTTGGAAGTCCGGCTTCCAAGTCAAATACTCTATTTTGTTATGAATCTAAAAACACATAACATAAAAAGTTCCGCATGAGAAAAGTCGTTTTTTCAGTTGGGGAGTGTTACCATATCTACAACCGAGGAGTAGATAAACGAAACATCTTGAAAGATCGCTCTGATTGGGAGCGCTTTTTTAAAAGCATGCGCGAATTCAATAGAGTAGACACTGTTGGGAGCTTGTACGAACTTTCGTTCGTCAAAAGTAGCGCGCTAAAACCTGAAGAAGAAAAACTAGTAGATTTTATTGCATATTGTATTAATCCAAACCACTACCATTTTATTTTGAGGCAAGTATCAGAGAAAGGAATAGCCAAATTTATGCAACGTCTTGGTACGGGGTATACAAAGTATTTTAATGAGCGGCATAAACGGACAGGCGTGCTATTTCAAGGGAAATTCAAAGCAGTACATGTCGACACAAACAGTTATTTGCTTCATCTCAGTGCGTATGTGAATCTTAACGACAGGGTACATCAACTTGGAAGCCGGACTTCCAAGTTGATGAGTCGTACGAGCTATAATGAATATCTGAGCACTAGGGCAGATCATCTTCAGCAAGAATTCTGCGACAAAGGAATTGTCTTGGGGCAATTTAAAGATGTGGCTTCATATCAGATATTTGCGGAGTCATCGGTGGCAGAAACGATACGAAGACGGATTCAGGATGCAGAACATTTTGACATGGGACCATATCTGCTGGAATAACAACTTGGAAGCCGGACTTCCAAGTTGTTGGCTATGGAGGTCTGGAAATTTAGAACATTACGTATAATAGCTATTATTTATGGCATTTTTACGACGAATTGGGATGGCGCTATCGGTTGGGTATATTCTCTACTTCTTTTCGGAGCGGGTGTTTTGGGCATTTGCGCGTGGGGAAGCGCTGCAGCCGGGTAATACTGATTCGTTGGGTGTCTATATTGGTGGGTGGTTGATATACTCACTCTTTGCCTACATGACGCTCGTTATCATCGAGTACTTTAGAGTGCGGAGTATTTGGGCTATCTTTCTTGCGGGTACGGCTTTTGGCTGGATCGGGGAAGGGATCTATGCGATGACATTTTTTGGTGGTGGGGAAGGATTACCGCTTCCTTTTTCTATCATATGGACTGGGGTCGCATGGCATACGCTTATTTCCGTACTTGTCGGTCTCTATTATCTACGTGTGTTTCTTGTCGAGAAGAGTTATCTACACACCGTATATCTTTCAAGCGCTATCGGTTTCTTCTGGGGCTTTTGGGCTGTTGCATGGATACTTGAAACGCCGCCGCTTGTCGTTGATCCTATCGAATTTCTTGCACACGGAGTTGGGTTTACACTCTTCTTTATCCTCGCACAAAGGATGATTGCGGTCATGCACCCTGCATCCTTTGAAACGACTCGTATCGAACGTTTTGGGCTCTTGGGTATTGCACTTTTGTTTATGGGCACCGTCACATTCTCTGTAGTATCGGTGTCTGTAGGTATTCTTGCTCTATGCTTCATTCTCCTGTTTGCCGTGCTCTGGTACAACAAGCGAAGCGAAGTAGAAGGAAGCGTGCTGGCGTACTTTGAACAACAAGTGTCATACACGAAATTCTCTGCACTTTTAGCGATGCCTATCGTCGCGACCATAGTCTACAGCCTCCTCAATGTCGCAGGTTTTGCACAAAGAACGAATTTCTGGATATTGATAGCAAGTTCGGTTGTTGGTACCGGGTTCTTAGTATTCTCGATCTTTAAGGTCCTTTCCCGTAAATCATAACGCTGAACTACGTACGTAGGGCAGCGTGGTATATAATAGAGGGATGAACATAGTATTTGCGACGGATCATGCGGGTTTTGATTTAAAAAATATTCTCGTGGCGTATGTCCGTGATGAGTTGGGCTATGCGGTAGAGGATCTCGGCGCTATGGTACTTGATCCCGAAGACGACTACACCGACTACATTCCGCGCGCAGCACAACGAGTCGCAGCAGATCCTCTCAATACGCGTGCGATTATCCTCGGTGGATCAGGGCAAGGGGAAGCGATCGCCGCAAACCGCATGAGTGGGGTGCGCACTATCGTGTACTATGGTGGTCCACTTGAAATCGTACGCCTCTCGCGTCAACACAATGATGCCAATGTACTTTCGCTCGGTGCTCGCTTTGTAGATACAGCTGAGGCAAAGGAGGCCGTAAAACTATGGCTAGAGACTCCATTTTCAGAAGATGCGCGGCATGTGCGTCGCATTGCAGCGATTGATACATAATATCTAGCTACCCATATGACTATAGTTCCTGCCATCATTCCTGAATCAAGAGAACACATTTTTTCATCGCTTGCGCGTCTTTCCGATGTAGCGGAGTCGGTGCAAATTGATCTTGTTGATGGCAAGTATGCAGGGAAACCTTGCTGGCCGTGGAATAGCGGTGCAGATTTTTCTGAGGTCACTGCAGCGGTTGTCGAACTTTCAAAAACTTGGGAAGTTGAGGTTGATCTCATGGTAGAAAAGCCGGAGCAGTACGCAGAGGCGCTGATCGCAGCGGGTGCTGCGCGGCTCGTGATTCATTTGGGAAGCACTGAAAAGCTTCACGAGCTATTGTCCTTAAACAGTGGTACGCGCATGGGTCTTGGGCTGATGAATGATAAATCACTTTCTGAACTCTTTACGTATGCGAATGAAATAGATTTTGTGCAGTGTATGGGTATTGCAGAGATTGGTGTACAAGGAAATGGATTTGATGATAGGGTACTTGCACGTATACGTGATATTCATATAGCGCATCCAGGCCTTCCGATTTCTGTTGATGGCAGCGTCAATATCTTCACGCTCCCGCTCCTCAAGGACGCAGGAGCAACACGGTTTGTCGCAGGCTCTGCTATTTTCGGTACTGATGATCCACAACGTGCATTTGTAAATCTCCAGTCGCTCGCAGATGCGTAGTTGACCACCAAAGTACAAAACGGTGATTGAAAAAATTGCCGCGCAAAGAGAGAACAGAGCTTGCTTTTTGTGAAGCACAAGCTCTCGTTCTTTCTTGAGCGTAGTAGCCCAACACTTTCTCTTTTAGAAAGGTTGGGAATACGCTGTTTTTGAGGTCACCGCTTTGTACTTTGGTGTCTCTGTCCGACAATTTATAAAATCACATTTTCGTATTTCGATGTCCGTACATTTCCTTTTTATGAACAGACGCACATACGACTACGTACACATCGCGGTATACTGTGTGTGATGAAGTATCTTTCAGATTCAGAAGTGTGCGAGCTTGAAGAAAAAGCAAATGCAATACGGCAGAGTATTATTGAGATGCTTGTGGCGGCGGGGTCGGGGCATACCGCAGGGCCTTTGGGGATGGCGGATGTGTTTACACTATTGTATTTCCATATCCTGAAACACATTCCTACCGATCCTACCTGGGCTGATCGCGATCGTCTCATACTTTCAAATGGTCACATATGTCCGGTCTTGTATGCCACCATGGCGCATGCGGGTTATTTTCCCAAGGAAGAGCTGATGACATTGCGTAAGTTTGGTTCACGACTCCAAGGGCACCCACATCGACAGGTGTTGCCGGGGATTGAGACGAGCTCGGGCCCACTTGGCTGTGGTATTTCCCAAGCTATAGGCATGGCGCTTGCTGAGCGCATTAATAATCCGTATTCAAATAAATATTTCTATTGTCTCGTGGGTGACGGTGAACTTGATGAAGGGCAGATATGGGAGGCTTTGATGCAGGGTGGCAAAGAGCAGCTTCATAACCTTATCGTGATTGTGGATCGGAATGGTATTCAGATCGATGGATATACCAAGGATATTATGCCGCTTGAGCCACTCCATGAAAAATTTTCATCTTTCAATTGGGATGTGCAGGAAGTTGATGGGCACAATATGCGTGCTCTCAATGACGCTATTGGGAAAGCGCAAGCAATCTATAGCCAGCCGTCAGTTATCATCGCGCACACCATTCCATCAAAAGGTGTTGATCTTTTTGAACGTGATTTCCGCTGGCATGGGAATCCTCCAGGAAAAGGTCCCGAGGATCGCGTTCCAAAAAATAGGCAAGCCGCAGAGGCCCTCAAAGCATTGCGCACGCTCTCTGGACATATCAACTGCACCGATATCTGTTAATTATGAAACTAGCTGATCACATCAATCCAAAAATTTTTGACGCTGATGTAGCGCAAGAGCCAAACCGTGCCGGATACGGTAAGGGACTTCTTAAGGCGGGGACTCTAAACGAACGTATCGTAGCCCTCGCTGCAGATCTTACGGAATCCACACAGACGCACCTGTTTGCAAACCAATTTCCCGAACGCTTTGTGCAAATGGGCATTGCGGAGCAATCGATGGCGTCGGTTGCTGCTGGCATGGCAGCGATGGGCAAGATCCCGTTTATCGCTTCCTACGCTATGTTTTCACCGGGACGCAATTGGGAACAGGTGCGTACCACTATTGCGTACAATGGTAGTAATGTAAAAATAATTGGTGCCCATTCCGGTATTTCTGTGGGACCCGATGGAGCGACACATCAGGCAATTGAAGATATGGCTATTATGCGGGTGATCCCCAACATGGTGGTGATTGCACCGTGCGATATACTTGAAGCAGAAAAAGCGACCCTCGCGGCGGCAGCATATGACGGCCCTGTCTACATTCGACTCGCACGTGAAAAAACACCGATCATGACCACGGAGAAAAGTCCTTTTGTGATTGGAAAGGCAGGAGTGTATGCTGAAAAAAATCCTGCACATTCAAAATCGGTAGGGATTATTGGCGCCGGCACAATACTGTATCAGGCCATGGTTGCGGGCAAGATGCTTGAAGAGCAGGGGATTGGTGCATCAGTTATGAATATTGGTTCAGTAAAGCCGCTCGATACAGAGGCGGTGCTCAATTTTGCAAATAGCCACGATTTCTTGATTACGGTAGAAGAGCATCAAGCTGCAGGAGGATTGGGAAGTACCATTGCAGAATTTTTAAGCGAAGTGCGACCGACAAAAGTCTTGCGTGTTGGTGTCCGTGATCTTTTTGGACAGTCAGGTACTCCCGATGAGCTTTTGGCACACTATAAACTTGATGCAAAGTCGATCGTCGATCGAGTTACAGTGGAGCTAAAGTAAGCGAATTCTCATGCAAAGATATGTATTTAATTTTTGGACCGCAATAGGTTTAGTTTTTTTCTTTGCCATATTTCTTCTTCTGTCACAGGACACTCACGGTTTGGTTACTATTCCAATACCAGAAGAATTCGTATTTACAGGACTATTTATGTTGGCTTTTTTTGTAATTGCTTATCGTTTCAAAACCAAGAATTGGGGTAAAAAAAAGACGTGGACACTTGCAAGGGTTATCTTTGGGATTACTAGTGCTGTGATAGGTATGTTAATGTGGTTTTTTCTACCGGATTTACACCTTACTTTTGCAGTTACTGGCGAGAGTGCTACCTTATTTCAGGCATACTTACTATTTTTTGTAATAATGCTCGCTGCAAGCCCAGTCGCTATACCTTAGTTGGCAGGAGTCGTTAGTTGTTCACCTTTTAGATCTCTTTTGCGACATAGTCTGCCGGAGCATTTGCAATATATTTTTCCAATTCTTTGCGCGTGAGAAGACCTTTTTGTGCCCCCACATATTGGACGACTGACATCGAGTTGATCGGTCCCCACGCGAGTGCGGTTTTAACATCAAGACCAAGAGCGAGCGCTGCGGTAAAGGTCGATGCAAAGGCGTCTCCGGCACCGGTGCGATCGACAGGAGGAGCAGGATCTGGGTAAATCGGCATAAACCAGACTGTCTCGCCATCGAGTGCATATGCACCTTTGTGTCCATCGGTGATAACAGGGATCCGTGGTCCAAGATTTTTAATACCAAAAATTAATTTTTTAATATCGTTTTCCTTGGTCTTTAAAATATACTGAGCCTCTTCTTTGTTGCAGAAAAAGATTTCAGTGTTTTTGTAGATATCTTTAAGGGTTTCAGTGCCAAGACGAATTTGGAACGTACCGGGTTGGAAGACGAGCTTCGTCTCTTTATGTTCACGGACATAATCTCCAATTTCGTGATGGAATGGTAGTGAGTGCTCACCAACTGAAGAAAAGTACATGTAGCGCGGTGGCTTCCTAAATCGTGGTAGTGCGTACGGATAGTGCTCGTGCTTGATGAGGATGGTGCGTTCAGCTCCATAGCGCAAGACGTAGTGATAATTAGTCACTTTGTTCTCGTGGACGCGAATAAAATCGGTTGATACACCTTCCTTGCGGAGTGCGGTGAGACAGTCTTTGCCGTTGCGATCGTGACCCACATCAGCAACGAGTCCTGAGACGAGTCCAAGGCGATGCGCAGATACCGCGGCGTTGGGTGAATTGCCGACGGCATTCACAATCGTTACATCGAGGTATGGTACCTTTTCGCCAAAATTCATCTGCAATTTGCAGGGCTTTCCTTCGGCGTTACAGATTACTTCAGCGTCGTCTTTACTTAGATCAATAAAAGCGTCTATCGTGATGTCGCCGATGGCGATAATGTCATGTGTCATTAATCATATTGTAACAGTTGTGATGGGGTATTTTTTTGCGATCTGTGCGTATGTACTGCTGTCGAACGGTGTGTGTGGCTATGGTATGATGGTCGCATTATTTAGTATTGTTTTTTATGGCTCATATATACGTGACACGTCGCATCCCTGAAGTAGGTCTCAATCTATTACGCGAAGCGGGGCACACGCTTGATATAAGCGAGAAGGATGGCGCACTCACCAAAGATGAGTTGCTCGCGGCACTTCGCGCTAAACCATACGATGCGGTTCTCTGTCTCCTGACGGACACGATCAATGGAGAAGTATTTGATGCGGTTCCTTCAGCAAAGATTTTTGCAAACTATGCGGTAGGATTCAACAATATCAATCTTGAGGATGCGAAAGTTCGTGGTGTCACGATCACCAATACTCCAGGAGCGCTCACTGATGCAGTAGCTGAGCACACAATAGGGCTTATTTTATCGCTTGGACTTCGTATTGCTGAAGGTGATCGTTTTGTGCGCGCAGGAAAGTTCAATGGTTGGGGTCCGATGATGCTTCTTGGTATTGCGCTGCAAGGCAAAACATTGGGACTTCTTGGTGCGGGACGTATTGGTGGACGCGTCGCTGAAATTGCACGGCATGGTTTTAAGATGAACATTCTCTATACCGATGTGAAGCCAAATCCTGATTTCGAAAAGTCTGTTGATGCCACTTTTGTAGCTACACCTGAGGAATTGTTGCCACAAGCAGATGTTGTCTCGGTGCATGTACCGCTATTGCCGACGACACAGCATCTTATGAATGCAGAGCGTTTGAAACTTATGAAGAAGGATGCCTACCTCGTGAATACCTCTCGGGGACCCGTCATTGATGAGGTGGCTTTGGTTGAAGCACTCAAGGCGGGTACGATTCGTGGAGCGGCACTCGATGTGTTTGAGAACGAGCCGGCACTAGCACAAGGTTTAGCTTCGCTTGAGAATGTGGTATTGACGCCACACATTGCCTCCGCGACTGATGCGGCGCGCAATGAGATGGCAGAAATCGCAGCGCGCAATATTATTGCCGTTATGAAAGGGGAAAAGCCGGAGACGCCAGTATCGTAGTATCGCACCATCAAACCCCTGAGGGCCGCACGTCCTGTGTCCATTTTTTGAGAGGGGTAGTGCGTACACAGTCTACGTCTACATGAAAAGTATGTACGTCTTTTTCAAAAAATAGGCACAGTCGTTATGCTCGGAGGCGAACGAAAGCTTGTGCTTCGCGAATGCAAGCTTTGTTCGTCCCCTGCGCAATAGCCCTCAGGGGTTCGATGGTGCTCTGCCTGGTTGCGTTTTTGCGTCTGTGTGGTATCTTGTAGGCTCAATATAGAAAACATATGGAAATGATGTTAGAAGTTGCGCCGCGAGCAGAGACAGGCAAGAAATTGAAGGCTCTTCGTGATGCGGGCACATTGCCGGGTGTTATGTATGGAAAAAAAGAAGCTCCTGTTTCTTTGAGTCTTTCACGCAAGGTGTTTGAGAAGCTTTTTTCTACAGCAGGTGAATCTACTATCATTACGCTCAAGGGTCTTAGTGGTGACAAAGATGTCTTGGTGCAGGATGTAGCGCTTGACCCAGTAACGGGTGCGGCCATTCACGTTGATTTTTATGCAGTGGAAAGCGATAAACTTCTTCAAGTGCATGTACCAATTGAGTTTGAAGGTGAGGCTCCTGTTCTCAAAGCAGGTGATGCCATTCTTACAAAAGTACTCCATGAGATTGAGGTTGAATGTTTGCCTCGCCATTTACCACAGCATGTGACGGTTGATGTGTCGGTACTCGCAGCTATCGGGGACACGATCCATGTCAGTGATATTAAACTTCCAGCCAATGTAACCGCTGTCGGAAATCCGGAAGATGTGGTTGTTGTTGCGAGCGCAGCTGTTGAGGAAGTAGAAGCACCAGTAGAGGCTGTTGATATGGCAGCAATTGAGGTTGAAAAGAAGGGCAAGACCGAAGAAGAAGGAGAGGCTGCAGCGGCAGAATAGGCTTATTTATACCCAAACAAAAAACCACACCGCGGTGTGGTTTTTTGTTATACTGTATACCTATAGTTTATGCGTCTTCGTTCCCGATTACTCTCTTCTCTATGCTTACTTTTATACGTCACGGTGGTGACGTCTGTTTACGCCGAGGAGACAAAAGAAGAGCGTCGGGTACGTCTCGAGGGTGAACTTGCACAGATAGAAGCTCAAATTGTTAAACAGCAAGAACTTCTCGATGGCAAACAGGTAGAGCGACAGTCGCTCGAGCGCGACGTTTCTATCCTTGATACACAGATACGAAAGGCACAGTTAGGTATTCAGGCGCGCAATATTGAAGTGCAACGTTTAGGCTCCCAGATAGCGGAAAAACAAATTGTAGTCAATGAGCTGACCGATCGCAGTAGGAAACAGCGCGAATCATTAGCACAACTCATCCGTAAGACAAATGAGATCGACAACTACTCGCTTGTCGAGATTGTGCTCGGTACGTCAACACTCTCGGGGTTTTTTGAGGATTTTGAGAACTATCAGTTTATTAAATCATCTCTGCAGGACTCGCTTCACGACCTTGCTGATATAAAGTCTTTGACGCTTGAGCAGAAACTATCGCTCGAGGAAAAACAACAGACAACACTGGAGCTTAAAACCGCACAAGAATCACAAAAAAAGGAGGTGGAGAAACGAGAACGTGAGCGCGCGAAGATTCTTGCAGCAACGCGTGGAGAAGAGGCTGCGTACCAAGCGCTCCTTCGCTCGCAACAGAAATCAGCAGCAGAAATCCGAACCCAGCTCTTCGCTCTGCGTGATTCAGGCTCTATTCCTTTTCAGGAAGCGTTACGGTTGGCTGAATTTGCTGCTGCAAAGACAGGTGTCCGTCCGGCAGTTCTTTTGGGCGTATTGACCCAGGAGACATCACTGGGTGAGAATCTTGGGGTTATCGGACGTTGGAAGACTGACATGCATCCAACCCGTGATCAGCCCATATTTAAAGCAATTGCAGCGGCCATTGGTTTTAATCCTGACGCAGTGCCGGTGTCTGCGCGTCCAGGATACGGATGGGGCGGAGCAATGGGTCCTGCGCAGTTTATTCCATCAACATGGGTATCGTATGGAGGTTTTGTGAGTGATGGTGTGGGAGGATGGACATATGATAAATCAAGAGATCGTATACGACAGCTGACCGGCAAAGCGTCCCCTTCAAATCCCTACGATAATCAGGATGCATTTATGGCATCGGCACTCCTCATGTCTGACAATGGGGCGTCAGCGCGCAC
Source organism: uncultured Candidatus Saccharibacteria bacterium (assembly GCA_964402035.1). GTDB lineage: Bacteria > Patescibacteriota > Minisyncoccia > Phycocordibacterales > UBA918 > JAIETH01. The sequence continues at coordinate 96,865 of CAYOAM010000002.1, read as the reverse complement.
ATATGCTGCAGAACGAATGGCGGCACTTCGTTATTTTGCCGGTTGGGGCAATGCAAGTAACCCCGCCTATGCGTTTTATGGTGATGGGGTTATGGGACATGCTACTCGCTATCAGAGTGAGATTGATATTCTCAAAGGCAACTAGCACACATTCTAAAATACGCAGCTTCTGCGTTGTCTGCGTCACTCGAACCGCTCACCGTATATTAAATACGGCTCGGGTCCTCGCTCCTTGCCGCCTTGAATCTGCGCATTTTTGAGATGTGTGCTTTTTCAAAACGTTCAACGGATTCTAATCTGCCTGTATTGGCTTGTGGTACATCTTGCATAGTATCTCTTTTCTGGTATAGTGTTCCCTGATATGAAGGCAGATATTCACCCAAAAAACTATCGACCGGTAATTTTCCACGACAATGGATCGGGGGAGCGTTTTCTGATTTCTTCAACTGTGGCCACTGAAGCTACAGAAAAATGGACTGATGGTAAGGAATATCCCATAACCTATATTGAAGTATCAAGTGCATCACATCCGTTTTATACTGGCAATGAGAAAGTGATGGATACTGCAGGTCGCGTAGAGAAGTTCAAAAAGCGTGCGGCTAAATCTGCAGCGAAGAAGAAGTCGGACGCATAGGGGTGTTGTAGTATACAATGGTGTGTAGGCCCTCATGGGGGTCTCGTTTCTATGGATAAAGACACGTTAGATACATTTAAAGCGCATCCAAAGACGCAATTTTTGGCTTCTCAGTACGAACTGCTGTTTAGAAAAAAAACGCAGGTAGCGGCGATGGTTGACGAAGACCCTGCGCTGTCTGATTTGGTTCGCGAAGAAATTTTAGGTATTGAGGCGCAGCTGGCGCTCATGCAGGAAGAGATGCGGCGTATCGTCGAAGCATCGAAGGTGGAAGACGAACAGCCCTATGGTGTCGTGCTTGAAGTGCGTGCCGGTGCTGGTGGAGAAGAAGCTGCACTTTTTGCCGAAGAATTGGCAATGATGTATCGGCGGTATGCAGAAATGCAAGGATGGAGTGTCGCATCGTTAAGCGAATCGAGGTCAGCACAGGGGGGATTCAAGGAGGGAGTTTTTGAAATTATTGGCCCGGAAGTATACGCTCATTTGCGATATGAGACGGGTGTGCATCGGGTTCAGCGAATCCCCGTTACAGAAAAAACAGGACGTATTCACACATCAACTGCATCGATTGCAATATTGCCAATGCGTCGAAAACCATTGATTGAAATATTGCCGTCGGATATTGAAATGGAATTTTCAAGGTCCGGTGGAGCAGGAGGACAAAACGTCAATAAGGTCGAAACCGCTGTGCGATTGTTGCATCGCCCAACAGGTATCGATGTGCGCAGTCAATCTGAGCGCAGTCAGCAGAAAAACCGTGAAAAAGCGATGGCTATGCTTATTGCGAAGCTTGAGATGGCACATGAGGAGGAAGAGCGAAAAAAGCATGCAGAGACACGAAAAACCCAAATCGGCACCGGGGATCGCTCTGAAAAGATCCGTACGTACAACTTTCCACAGAGCCGCATTACGGATCATCGGATTAAGGTTTCTTGGCACAATATTGAGGATTTTATGAGTGGTAATATTGGTCCTATCGTCACAGCCTTACAAACTGAGGCTGCCGCGGTTGCAGAGTGATAGTCTCTGTGGTACTCTCTTAGGCACGCATTCCCTGCGCTCCGCCAGCTGGCGGATTGATATTCATGTCAGAAACTACACCAACCGACAATCTTATTGAACGCATGTTTAAGGCAGGTGCGCATTTTGCATTTTCCAAGTCTCGACGACATCCTTCGGTGGCGCCCTACGTTTTTGGTACAAAGCAAGGGTTTGATATTTTTGATCTTGAAAAGACGAGTGAGCTCGTACGTGATGCAGCAGCCTATCTTAAGGACGCGGGTATGCAAGGCAAGCGTCTGTTGCTTGTGGGAACCAAAGAAGAGATAGCGCAGCTCACCCGTAGCGAAGCTGCGCGCGCCAATGTGCCATTTGTCGCCAATCGCTGGGTGGGAGGAACGCTCACTAATTTTTCTGAAATAAAAAAGCGCATACAGCGTCTTTTGACATTACGCACCGAAAAAGAGTCAGGAGAACTTGATAGAAAATATACCAAGAAAGAGCGTGTGATGTTGCAGCGTGACATAGAACGTCTCGAGCACAGTTTTGAGGGTATACTCGCGTCGGAGCAGAATCCACACATACTCCTAGTCGTTGATCCTCGCCATGAAGCGATTGCAGTAGAAGAAGCTCGACAGTCAGGTATTCCGGTTGTTGCACTGATGAGTTCAGACTGCAATGTGCGTGAGGTCACGAAGCCAGTAGTTATCAACGACGGACAGCGCGCTAGTGTTTCGTTGGTGCTTGCGATGCTCCTCGATGCATATGCTGAAGGCCGTGCGCAGTTTGTGCCAAAGGTAGTAGCTCCAAAGACCGTGAAAAAGCAGGGCGAGTAAGTGTTTGGAGGGTGTGGTGTTTTTATTGTTCATTTAAATACGATCTATGGAAATATCTTCTGTGCATATTAAAGAACTACGTGATGCAACCGGTATTTCGGTGATGCAATGCAAAAAGGCGCTTGAAGAAGCACAGGGAGATAAAGAAAAAGCGCTCATAATTTTGCGTAAAAAAGGCGCTGAAGCCGCAGGCAAAAAGTCTGATCGTGTATTGGGGGCAGGTGCAGTAGGTGCGTACGTGCATAATACACATGAGGTAGCATCGCTCGTACTGCTCTCATCGGAGACTGACTTTGTCGCTAAAAATGAAGATTTTATTACACTGGCAAAAAATATTGCCATGCAGGTAGCGGCGTCTGCTCCTCGTTATATTTCGCGAGATGAAATCACTGAAGCTGATCGTGCGAAAGTAGCCGAGGTGTGTCGTGAGGAAATTAAAGATAAGCCGGCTGAATTGCAAGAAAAAATATTACAAGGAAAGATCGATGCGTATTTTCGTGAGCAGGTATTACTGGAGCAGGCGTACATCAAGGACCCTGATCGCACTATCGCAGTGTTGATCAGTGACGCCATACAGAAGTTTGGAGAAAATATTGTCATTCAAAGTATTTCTCGCGTCTCTGTACGCTAAGAGATTATGAGTGCGCTTACTGCAGTTGTCGTATCGTGGGCCATAACGCTCATGTATGTCATATTGCTTGTGGTGGAGCGAAATCGTGGGGAGCGTTATGGGGACGTTGTGCGTAGTTATATTGACCGCATGGTGGTGCGACTCAAGCAAGATATGACGATGCACGTACCATCGGTCAATCACAATTTCTTTAAACAATTGCTGCACTACGGTGTCCATCGATGTCTCTCTTTTGTTCTACGGACACTGGAGCGCATTGAGCGAATGATACGAGCGGTAGTTCGCATCAATCGTAAGAGAGCTGTCGGCGTCGTTACGCGCTCAGATTCTCATCTGCAAAAGATCATTGATCACAAAGAGGGCTCCGCACTATCCGAAGCAGAGAAAATTGAGCGGAAAGAGGCGGCGCTTCGAGGCGGTTGAATGTCTTAGATTTCATCGCAGGGTGTGGTAGAGTCTTGTGAGGCATTTTGGTAAATTCCAAGAAATTCTTTATACTTAAAAAATCAAAGCAGTGAGCCGCCTTAGCTCAGTTGGTAGAGCTAAAATAGTATGGGATACTATTTTAGAGTTTTGTGAGCCTGTAATTTTTTTTCCTGAGCCGCCTTAGCTCAGTTGGTAGAGCAACGGTTTTGTAAACCGTAGGTCGTCAGTTCAAACCTGACAGGCGGCTCAGGGAAAAAAATTACAGAAAAACCGTAGGTCGTCAGTTCAAATCCTGAAAAACACCGCGGGGCGGTGTTTTTCAATGGCGCTACTACCAATGCTGTACTTCAGTCTCTTGCGGGGCGGTGTTTTTCAATGGCGCTACTACCAATGCTGTACTTCAGTCTCTTGC